>NZ_JBDLLG010000026.1:0-70592 GCF_039822625.1 Marinimicrobium locisalis | reverse complement strand
CGAAATAGTCTCTACGTTTAGGCCGAAATTATACTGGATTTCCACAGGAATTTACGAAGAGCCTCTTTTTTTAGGTTTAGCGTGAGCCATATTGTCTCGTATTTCTTTGAGTTCTTTTAGTGTTTGAAAAGGCTCTTTAGACTCATCGAATTTGTAGCCCAGCTGTTCACAAACCCTAACAAGCTTCAAATGATAGTTATCTCGCTCCTTCCATGATGGAACAATCACCTCACCTGCAAAATTGATCAAAGCCTCCACGGTCAGACCGAGCGCCAATAGACAGCTCATGCAATCCAAGGCGATTGAATCTGTTGTTTCCTCGATCTGCTTACGCTCAATAACCTTCAGATGGTAATAAGCCAAATTGAATAGGTCGTGATGGGGATGAATTTGCGCTTGGTGTGCCATATTGCTGTGTCCTGATTGCCCTGATGCCATAACACCCGGAACAGCGGGCCATTTGAAGCGACGCAGGAGCGGAAAATGGCTCCGGCTGCTGCCGCTTGTTAGCGACAACTGAGTTATGGTTGTTTGTCATACACAGCTACGCCTTCTGGTATAGAGAACCAGTCTTGCTTCTCGCTCACCCAAACATGTGCGGTCGGTTGAATGATGCTGGTGTCTGACAGATTTGACGGCTTGAGCTTGATTTTTTCAGGTTCTTTTGGATCAAAATGATATATTCGATTTCCGCAGGTGGGGCAAAACTTTGCTCCATTTGTATTGCCGCTTTCCGCGATTCTGCTCCACTCATCCATCTCGCCCTGAAAGTCAACCGTATCAGAACCCACAACCGCAGTGATGCTGAACGCGCTTGTAGAGAGTTTCTGGCATTCTTTGCAGTGACACGCAACAACCATCAGAGGCGCCGAATATAATTTGTATTTTACCCCTCCGCATTGGCAGGAACCTTCGATCGGATAATTCATTTCCATCTCCGAAGTTCTATAAATCGCTAACAGTATTATTAGACGAAAACTTCCGTGTTTAAACCCGGAAAGTTTCCGTCTTTCACATTTAGCACTTGTTATATCATGCTCTCTAAGGCCCGTCACTCCCGCCTTAGAACATATCGATATAAGAACGCGGCGTGCGATACGGAAAGCTTCCGTGTGTCGAATATTATACGGAACACTCGGAATAAAGTGGGTGAAGTTGGCGGTTAACGGCCACCGCCTCCACCTCGAGAACGCCCACCGCCCGGGTAAGCCGGCTGGTCCAAGCATCCTCCACACCCAGCGCCGGGGCGTAAGGCAAGAGGCTTTCAAAGCGCTCGGCATTCGCGGATTGAGGCTCTTCAGAGTTATGTGAACTAGCCACCTTTAATGGGCACACATTCTAAGATAGCATTACCAAAGCTTCTATTGCCCCCCTTGGGCGCATGGATCCGCAAACGTTATGCCATTAACTTGTCAAAAGGAACTTTTCATGAGATTCACTTTTAAGGTTGGCCTATTAATCCTACCGCTTATCCCCATGGCTTCTCAGGCCGATGAGGCTCCAGAGCAGGCCATGGAGGCACCCTGGGAGTCGATTTTAGACACCCCCTACGATAACGACTCCTCAGACACAGGAAAAATGCTAAAAAAGCGTTGGCGCGAATGCGCTGGCATGGTGGCTCAAGCTAACATGGCGGCAGAAACCGTCGCTTCCGTCATTCAAAACCCTGAGGAATACTATGTGACGGACGAACAGAACCGTGACCAGATTAGGCAGATCTTCCCCACGAACAGTGGCACTTTTAGAGATCAAATAAACGAGAAAATCCAGGAAATTGCTTTTGAGCACTGGGAGCAGGCCACTTTCGATGGAAGTAAATCCCCTCAGTTATCCAAGATGGCCTGGGGCTGGTGCGTCGGGCACTCACCAGAGACGTTTAGCGAATTGTAAATCGTGCTATCAGCCGAAAGCTAAGGCGAGCGCTAGCCCCAGCCGACCGTCAGCGTTCTCTGCGACGCCCAGACCCTGCGCGGTGTTGCGCCCACTTGCAGTGGGGCGGCCAGTGCCGCGCTCCCGCGCCTTACCCAGCCCCCCCCCCTTGTTGACGGCTGAGTGTTACGGAATTATCCGCGCGGCCCGCTAGCTGTTGTGCATCCACTGGAAAATTTGACTATGCTGGAATGTGGTGATGCACGCTAGATACGTCAAGGGGGCGCCTTGAGCCCAAACAATAACAACCACTCTGTCCGGATGCTGATAAGCCCCCTGCTCATAAGCCTGTGCTTTGCCATTACCGGCGTGGCGGGCGCATCGGACACCTCGCCCCCGCCCGACATTCGCTTCGACAACCCCTTTGCCCAAACCGACTCCCTCAGCCGGCAGATGGGGGGCGTGAATGACCTTATCCAGGGGCCGCTGGGGTTTATTTGGATGGGGGCGGAGAACGGCGTGGGCCGCTATGACGGGCGCACCCTAAAGCTCTACCAGGCCGACAACCAGGTGGCGGGTTCCCTGCCGGCCAGCTATGTGCGGGAGATTGTGATGGACCGGGAGGGGGTGCTCTGGTTCGCCACCGAAGGCGGGCTCGCCTATTACCGGCAAGACATCGACGAATTCGTACATGTGGAGAGCCTGGGGGAGACTGGCATAGCGGTGGAAACCGTTTCCTCCCTCGCGGTGGGCGAAGACAACACCCTCTATGTAGGCACGGCCAAGGGCCTTTATATCGTCGCGCCGGACCGGGCTTCCATGACCGTACAATTTCCCCGGCCCCCGATCCCGCCGGAACCTAACAGTGAGCAGATACGAGCCCTAACCCTGGACGAACACGGCAGGGTTTGGCTGGGCACTGCGGGCATGGGGGCGGCCATCTATGACCCGGCCACCCAAAGCTTCGACTATCTGCTCCATCAACCCGAGAACCCCAATTCTCTGCGACACAACAGCGTCGCCAGTATCATGCACGATAACCAAGGCCGTACTTGGCTGGGCACCTACGGCGGCGGCATCAGCCGGCTCGACCGGGCTACCGGGCAGTTCAAACACTTTTACGCCAAGCCCGACGTGCCCGGCTCACTCGGCAGTGACGTCGTCTGGGACATTACCCAAGACAGTGAGGGGACTATCTGGGCCGCGCTCGATCAGGGCGGGCTGGCGAGGTTCAATGAACAGCGGCAAAACTTCCATCACTACCGGCACACCGCCTATGACCCCAGCAGCGTCGCCTCCAACCAACTGCGGGTGGTATTTGAAGACCAAAACCAGGATTTGTGGGTGGGGGCCTTTCCCTCGGGGGTAAGTTTCTACAACCGAAGTACCCAGGTCTTCCATCACTACACCAGCAATCCCGCCAACCCCCAGAGCCTGAGCCACGACGCCATACTGAGCTTCGAAGAGGCAAAAGACGGCACGATCTGGGTCGGCACCGAAGGGGGCCTCAATGCCCTGGACCCTGAAAGCGGCACCTTTCAGCGCTATCTAAGCGACCCGACTGACCCCCACGCCCTAAAGTCCGACCCGGTGCTGGCCATAGAGGAGGATCGAGACGGGCGACTATGGGTGGGCACCTGGGCCGGCGGCCTGCACCGACTGGACCCCGAGACCGGCCGCTTTGAGCGCTACGAGGCCGCGCCCGATAATGCAAACCGCCCCAACAGCGCCTTTGTCTGGGACATCCTCCGGGACCGACAGGATCGCATTTGGATCGCCACCGAAACCGGCGGTCTGAATCGGTACCACCGGGACACCGGCCGCTTCAGCCACTACGTACATGACCCGGAAACGGAAAGCAGCATCTCCGGCAATTTCGTTTCGGCGCTGATTCAGGATCAAAGCGGACAGATCTGGCTGGGCACCTTCACAGGCCTGGACCGGCTCGACCCGGCCACTGAAACCTTTACGCACTTCCCCTATGGGACTGGCGAACCGGGCGCCACCAGTAGCAAAAGCGTGCGCTCACTCTACGAAGACAGCCAGGGCAATATCTGGGCCGGCACCCAGCACAGAGGCGTGAATATCTATGACCCGCAGAGCGAGACCTTTTCATACCTGGATATCCGGGATGGCCTGCCCTCCTCCACCATTTCCAGCATACTGGAAGATGATTTGGGCAATATGTGGCTGGCCACCACCAACGGCCTCGCGCGCCTGGACGAAGAAGGTAACATCACCACCTTCGGTCGCGAGGACGGTTTGGTGGGCAGCCACTTCAACCGCGACGCCAGCCTGAAAGACCGCCGGGGCAAACTCTACTTCGGCAGCTCCGAAGGCATCACGGCCTTCTATCCGCAGGATCTGGACAGCTTCACCACCGATTTTGACGTGCGTATCACCGATTTCCGGCTTCTTAATCAAACCGTTCCCATAGGCACGAAAAACTCTCCCCTGGAGCGTTCCATTTTACTGACCGAAGCCATTACCCTGAACCACGATGACACCATGTTTTCGTTTGACTTTGCCGCTCTCAATTACCGACAAAGCAGCGCCATGAGTTACAGCTACCGGCTTGAAGGTTTTGACCGGGGCTGGAACAACATTGGCCACGGTTCCACCGCCACCTACACCAACATTAGCCCCGGCGAGTATCGGTTTCGCATCCGCGCCTCGGTCAATGGCAAGGACTGGACCGAGGGACAAAGCCTGGCCATTACCATACAGCCACCTCCCTGGCGCACTTGGTGGGCCTACCTCCTCTATGCCGCCTTGTTTGCCGTGCTTGCCTGGTTCGCCCACAAGTACATTTCCCTGCGCATCAGAGCCGAGGCCTATCGCAACAAATCCATGAAAGACCCGCTGACCCAACTGTACAACCGGGCGGGGCTGGCGCAGGTGTCCGAAGGCATTTTTGCGAACCCCACCACCAAGGAGGGCATGTGCCTGATGCTGCTGGACATAGACCACTTCAAGCGGGTCAATGACCGGCGCGGCCACGACGCCGGTGACCGCATACTGTGCGACGTGGCCCGAGTAGTGCGGGAGTGCCTACGCACCAGCGATCACTTCGGGCGCTGGGGCGGCGAGGAATTCGTTCTAATGTGTGCCACCCACGACAGCGCCAACAGCCAACTGCTGGCGGAAAAAGTGCGCAAGGCGGTGGAAAGCGGCGTGTATGAACCGCAGAGCAACCCGCCCCTTACCATCACCGTAAGCCTTGGCGTAGCGGACATACACCCGGATGATAGCTTCGAAAGCGCCCTAAAGCGAGCCGATAACGCCCTCTACAAAGCCAAGGCCTTGGGCCGCAACTGCGTGGTAATGGCAGACTGAGAGAACGCTCCATCAATGAAGTGCAACGCTTTGTGTAGCGCCCGTTCGCACGCAATGTCGAAGCCGGTAATGGGCTCTGAGTTGGGCGCAATAGAAACACCAGTACTGGTGCTGGACCACCGTCTGCGAGCAGTCGCTCGCCAAGTCTTCCACTTCCTTCGCTTCCCGGTCCAGTTGGTGCTGCAGCTCGTTTAAATGCGCTAGCAGGTCGGCTTCTTTCACCCCCTGGCGCTTGAACCATAAATCAAATGCGGTGATCGGGTAGCTGGGAGCCTCGCGGTACTGGCAAACCCATAGGCGTAAATCTGAATCCAAAGACATAAAACCTCCTTATTCGGTTAGATAAAAATTCTCCTTAATACTGCGGTTGAAGTTTTAGTATAGCTAACAATGCCCCAGAAGGAAGTCAGTCGTCAACCCCACTGCATGACGGCTCGTTACGTTGTCATGTGGTGCCTCACTCCGAGGCTCAAAGTGACGCATCACATGACATAGCCGTTCCTTAAACCTTATTATTGTTCAGTCTTTTCTCATGTTATGGTTTTTATCTGGTTTATAACGGCATCTTTTAGGGTGCCCTTCCGAGGGAGATTATTATGACGACGTTGATTATTGGGGCTCACGGGCAAATTGGTCAGTTGTTAATTAAGACTCTGGTGGCCGAAGGGGAAACACCTCGCGCCATGGTGCGGGCCGAGGCGCAAGCTCAAATGGTAAAGGATCTGGGCGCGGAGCCTGTAATCGCGGACTTGGAGGGCGACTTCCAGAGTGCATTAAAAGGTTGCGACAAGGTGGTGTTTACCGCCGGATCCGGCGCAAAAACCGGGCCGGACAAAACGATTCTGGTGGACATGTGGGGTGCGATGAAAGCGGTGGATGCGGCCAAGGCGGCGGGCGTATCCCAGTTTGTGATGGTAAGTTCACGGGGCGCCGAGGACCCGGAAGCAGGCCCGGCCAAGATCAAACATTACACGGTGTGCAAAAAGCTGGCGGATGATCACCTACTGCGCAGCGGTCAACCTTATACGATTTTACGGCCCGGCCGGTTAACCAATGATGCGGCCGAGCATAAGGTCACTACCCAATGGCCCACAGAAGCGGATAATCAATGGATTCCCCGGGAGGACGTAGCCTTGGCCATAAAGCATTGCCTGAAAACGCCCGCCACTGTGGGCAAGGTCTATCCGCTCTTTCATGGGGAATTATCGTTTAGGGAAGCGTTGTCCTAACCAAACGCAGTAAGCCCGCGAAACGATGCCTCGCGGGCTTATTGCAAGCCAAGAATGAATCAGTACTGGCGGATCATGGACCAGCGTTGGTTGGCGCCGCCGGTGCTGTTCCATTGAACGATATTGGCGCCGTTGCTACTGCTCACACCGTAAACGTCCAACACCATGCCACTTAGGAAGGACTCTACTTCCACATTGCCGCCTACCCGATTGATGAGCCACTTCTGGCCGGCACTGCCCCAGTAGTCCCACTGAGCAATGTTCGCGCCCGCTTCGGTGCTGCCCTCCCAAACATCCATGCTTTTCAGGCTGCCGGCGTTGATCAGGCTGTACTGACCGGTACCTTGGTCGATCACGTACCACTTCTGATGCAACCCCCCATTGAAATCGTACTGCACGACGTTGCCACCGTTGGCGGTGTCGGCGTTGGCAATTTCCAGGCTCTTACCACTGTGCTGGGATTGGAACTGATACAACCCTTCGCTGACGCCCCCACAGCTGCTGATGTCGCTGAAGTGGTGCGTCACCGTCGGCCAGCCGCCGGAGAAGGTCATGCGTTGAATATCCAGCTTGGCGGCGCCGTTGTCGTTGCCATCGTAATAATGCATGGAGGTGTAGTTGCAGCCGTCTTGCTTGATGATGCCGATGTGGCCCGGGCCAACGCGCTTACCGTCTTGATTCGGAATCAGGTTGCGCTCTTCAGTGTACGGGCCGAAGACGCTGGTGGAACGAGCCACCTGAACGCGGTAGGTACTGTCCAGGCCCTCACAGCATTTCCCGCGGGTGAAAAACAGGTAGTAATAATCGCCATTGCGGGTGATGTACGGCGCTTCGATGGACTGATGACCGCCGCCGAAGATATGGGTCACGGAGCCGGCTAGCTTGCCGGTGCTCTGGTTGACTTCCGCCACACCCAAGCCACTAAACCAGGAACCGTAGGACATATACACCTTGCCGTCGTGGTCTCGGAACAGGGCCGCATCAATCGCGTTGATTTCATCGTTCCCGCCGTAGGACTGCACCACCATGCCCAGGTCTTCCCAGTTCGGGTTTTTCAGGGATTGCGTGCGCACCACACCAATGGCGGAGCGGGAGCTACCGAACGTGGAAGCGGAATAGTAGAGGTAATAGTAATCCCCCATCTGGATGGCGCCGGGCGCCCAGAAGTGACCCTCAAAACCGGGAACGGCATCGTTAATCCAGTTGGGCCAGGAGTCTCCAAACACCGTACTGGGGTTGCCCCAGTTCACCAGATCGGTGGAGCGGGAATACCAGATGCCATTCCCGGTGGTGAAATGAAAGTAGGTGTCGCCGTCTTTCATGATAGTGGCCGGATCGTGAGAGTTGGTCATTCCGGTCAGGTCCAGAGCTGACGCCGGCAGTGCCAGTAATAGCACCACCAATGCCCATAGCCGGCGGCTATAGGTAATGAGCGCAGAGCGGGTACAGAGCGAGCGTGGAATCGTCTTGCATTGCATAGGTCACCTTTATGTTTTTATACGGTTGTATCGAGTGCGGCATCCCTTTTTATGTCTTATTATCCTATTATTTTACAAGTCATATAGTAGCAGCCGCGAACTGCCACAGCCATGGCATTAAAATACTCATTCCTAATAGTCAGATTAACTTTTAATTCATTTTTGGAATTAACGAAGGCACTAATTTATTGGCTCCCGGCGGGGTTTGCGTTGAGCCCAAGACAAAATACAGGCAAAATCCGCCCTCGTTTTACGCGTCTATTGTTGTAGACGCTTATCCAGAGTGATTCCCTATGGCCATCAACTGGTTTCCCGGACACATGCACAAAGCCCGCAAGGACATTGCGGAGGTGATGTCGCAAACGGATGTGGTGATTGAAGTGCTAGATGCCCGAATCCCCTATTCCAGCGAAAACCCGCTGATTCCCGCCTTGCGCCGGGACAAGCCCTGCATCAAGCTACTGAACAAAGCGGACCTGGCGGACCCGGCGATGACCCAGGAGTGGGTTCAGCACCTGGAGCGGGAACAGGGGGTGACGGCCATCCCCGTTACCCAGAAAGAACCCGCCGGTATACGCCACCTGCTCACCCAGCTGGATGCCGTGCTGGCCGACCGGAACCTGTCGGCCCGCAACGCCCAAGCCATGATCATGGGGATTCCCAATGTGGGAAAATCCACCCTGATTAACATTCTCGCCAACCGGCGCATCGCCAAAACCGGCAATGAGGCCGGCGTGACCAAATCCCAACAGCGAATCAAGCTCGAGAACCGGGTAGTGCTTACCGATACGCCCGGTTTCTTATGGCCGAAGCTCAACCCGCCCAGTTGCGGTTTTCGCTTAGCGGCCACGGGCGCTATTAAAGAAAAGGTGTTCGACTACCCGGAGGTAGCCCTCTTTACCGTCGCCTATCTGGGTCGGCAGTATCCCGAGGCCCTTAAAGCCCGCTATCGCTTGGAGCAGGTGGACGAAGATGACCTGACGTTATTGGAAGACATTGGGCGGGCCCGCGGCACCGTTCGCAAAGGCGGCATGGTGGATTTAGAGAAAGTCTCCACCCTGCTGATCAGCGAGCTGCGCGCCGGCATTCTGGGGCGCATCACACTGGAAACACCGGCCATGACCGAGAAAGAGGAAGCCGAGGCGCGAGAGGCCGATGCCCGGATAAAAGCGGAAAAGGAAGAGAAGGCCAAGTTACGCCGTCAGCGGGCACGCAAAAACCGGCGTTGAGGTGTTTTTCCGGTGCCATTGTCCAGCAACCGGGAAAAGGGGGCCAGCTGCGGAACGTTTTCACATAGAATTTTAAAGCTCGCCAGCAGCGGCACCGCCATGAGCGCGCCCATCACGCCCCATAGCCAACCCCAGGCCACCACGGAAATAAACACGGCGGTGGGCGTGACCGCCAGGCGACGACCGACTACTGTAGGCGTAATCATGTGCCCTTCAGTCACCGACAAAATAATATAGGCACCCGGCACCAAAAGCGCCTGTGGCACGCTCTCAAAGGTGGCCATCCCCACCAGGGTCATGACGCCCGCCATGACCGCCGCGCCCACGTAGGGTGCAAAGTTGAAACAGGTGGCCATCAGCCCCCATAGCATGGCGTTGGGAACGCCCAGAATTTTCATTGCCAACGCCACGCAAATGCCCAAGGAAATATTAATAACGGTAATGGTGGCCAGATAGCGGGAAATATCCTGTCGGATACGGTAGGCGATTCGCACGATACGCCGACGCGAGCCAAGGTTTGCCCCAAGCTGGGTCGCTTTGCGTAGGAAACGGTCCCCGGAGGCGAGCAGAAAATAGGTTAGGAATACTGTAATGGTCAGCCCGGCGATTAGACTGGGTAGGTTGGCAAGGAGGAAGCTGCCAAGGGTGTTTTCCTCCTCCACCTTCACCTCAACGGGCCTCATTTTGTCGTTGTCACCCATGATATAGAACTGACGAACCTCTTCGGTCACGGCCTGGAGGTTGGACAGGGGGCCACTGAGTTCGGTGATGTTTTCGCGGAAGTCTCGAAGTATTTTGGGAATTTCCTGAAGCCATTGTTGCACCGGCTCAATGAGCCCTAAAAACAGCGCGATAATGGCATAGACCATCAGCGACACCAGCACCAGTGCCGAAACGGACGCAGGCACATGAAACCGCTGCCCGTAGCGCACCAGGGGGGAGAGCAATGCACTCAGCAACCAGGCCAGGGTAATGGGAATGAGCACGGGAGAGGCCACGTACAACGCGGCCACCACCGCGATGCCCGCCAACACTATCAAAGCGATCAGTTGGAAGTGCGGCACACCAAACTGCGATGAAAACGGTTTGAGCATGGGTGGAGCCAGTCCTTAGATCGGTCTTAAATCAATAAGTGCGCCCATAACTGCCGCGCCAGGCTCGCCAGAGGAATGGTCTTCAAGCGACGACCGACGGCGCCGCCCCAGCGCCCGGACACAAAGCCGGCCCCAAAGCAGCCTGCCAAGGCCCAACCGCTGCTCAACGTGTCTCCTAAAGCGGTGTGTGCTTCGCGCCGAAGCTCGCGCGCGACCAAGCGCTTATGTTCAATACCGAGCGACAGACTCTCAATCCTACGCCGCTGCCGCTTAAGAAGTAGGGTGATCATGATGGGTTCGCTTCCCGGTCGTTGGGTGCGGTGGCGTCATCAGAGCGCGGCTTTTCAGCCGCCTCTTCCTTTTGGGACGGTTCCAGTTCCGAAACCGAGGAAAACGCCCGTCGAGTTTCGGGGAAACCGATCCAGTGGATCAACCGACGAGCTTGTCGGCGCAAATACCAAATCAGGCCAAGCTGAGCCAGCAGAAGCCCGCCCAAAATCCAACCCCAGTGGATGCCTGACTCCCAGGCGTAGAGACTTGCGCCCCCCAAAAGCAGCACCCAGACAAGCATAGCCACCATGGCCATGAAAAAAACTAACAGCACGACCAGCAGCGCGCTTTTTAGACTCAGGCGCGCTTCGGCTTTGGCCAGTGACCAACGGTCACGCCAAGTTTCGCGCACCAGAATCACAACCGCCGTCACAACGTCCAGCAATGATGACTCTTGCTGTGACGACGGTTCGTCCTTCTGCTGCTCCTGGGAAGTCTGTTCGGGTTCGGGCTCGCGTTGTTCCTGCTGGCCAGCCTGCATTTACACCCCGCTACCGACGCAGCAGATTGGCAACGACCACACCAGCCGCGAAGGCGATGCCCGCTGCCATCAACGGGTTTTCCTGGGCATAGGTGCGGGCACCGGCCACGGAACCTTCCAGTTGCGCGCGCACTTCGTCTTGCTTTTCCGACCAGGATTCCTGCCCGTGTGCCGCGGCACCGCGCATGCGCTCTTCGGTCTTAGCGACCCGCTCCGAGAGCCGGTCAATAGCCTCGTGCGCGGCCGTAACCGTTTTTTCAGTGAAGGGAGCGCCGCTTTCTGCGCTTTTTTCGGATGTGCGAGTATTGGATGTTGCCATGTCAGCCTCCTTATGGCGTCTTCGCCAGAGATGTGGCAGTCCGGAAACGCGCGTTAAAAAAAGCCGTTTCCAATTCTGGTGTTATTAGAGACCATGGGTCTTTAATAACGTTCCACTTATTAGCTTAACACCTTTTTCGCAACACGTTGACACTTACCGATGCTTCCTGACAACCCTGGCGCCGCCCTCATCATACCGAGCGCCACTCGGTATCCCGGTCTGGAATGCTATCGGCCTGGTCCATTTCATCGCTCAAGCGGTTGCCCTCGGCGGCTCTGGGTTTGGCGAAGCGAGCCAGCCCGAGGTAGACCACCGGCGTCAGGAACAACGTGAACAGCGCCGCCAAACCGAGGCCACCAAAAATCACCCAGCCAATGGCCCAACGCGACTCAGCCCCCGGGCCGGTGCTTAGAATCAAAGGCAAGCCGCCAAAAACGGTTGACATCAACGTCATTGTAATGGGCCGCAAACGTACCATGGCAGCCGTGCGCACCGCGCTGAGAGCCGAGTGCCCCATATCCCGCAGCTGGTCGGCAAACTCCACCAGAAGAATGCCATTTTTTGCCATCAAGCCGATCAGCATCACCAGTCCGATCTGGGAATAGATATTGATACTGGTACCGGTAATCAGGATGGCCAGAATCGCCGCCGCAATGCCAAAGGGAACCGTCACCATCACGATTAAGGCACTCGTAAAGCTTTCAAATTGCGCGCAGAGCACCAGAAACACCACCGCCAGTGCAATAATGTACGTCAGCGCCACCTCGCGGGAGGTTTCATCAAGCGCCTGGGCCTCGCCCTGAAAAATCATGCCAATGCCCCGAGGCAGGGTTTCCGCCGCCACCGCTTGAATTTCTTCCACCGCCTTTTCAATCGGGTAGCCCCCGCGCAAGCGATACTCGATTTCAATGGAGCGACGCTGGGCGTTGCGTTCCAGTTCGGCGGCGACGCTTTCCTCTCGTAAGTTAACGACGCTGGACAAAGGCAACAGGTCGCCGCCGGCGGAATTGATGTAGAGGTTACCCAAATCATCGGGGCTGCGAATCTGGCCCGTGGCGGACTCCAGAACAATGGGAATCGCTTCGTCCCCGACACTCAAGTCCACCAGTTCATAACCGTCCACCATCGCCCGCAGCGTGCTCGATATGTCCGCCAAGTCCACCCCCAACTCTGAGGCGCGGCGCCGGTCGATATCCACCGTCAGTTGCGGCTTGGTGGGGTCGTAGTCAATGTCGGGCTCGATAAAGTGATCGTGCCGGCTCTGAACTTCTTCCATGAAGGCCGTCGCGACCTGATAGATTTCATCGTAGTCGGGCCCGGTCAGAGCCATTTCGACGCTGGAGCCATCGCCCCCACCGCGAATGTTCAGGCTGTTGCCCGCCCCCACCCAGCTTCTGATGCCAGGAATATCACGCAGTTTTTCTTCCACCTCCCGGGCGATTTCCTGGCGGGTGCGGCTGCGCTCATCCCAGTGAGCCAAAGGCAGCACCATCAGAGAGCGATTCGGATCGCGCCAGCCGATAATGGAGAACGCCAACGCCGCCTCACCGGAGTCCAGAAGCGGCTGAACCACATCACTGACTTCGTGCATTTGTCGCTCCGTGTAGGCGAGCCCTACCCCTTCGGGCCCATCGGAGCCAATGTAGATGACCCCCCGGTCTTCCTCTGGCAATAATTCCTTGGGCACAAACTGATACGAAAGCCCGGCGCCGACGGCGACCAGCACCGCAATGCCGAAGGTAAGCCAGGCGCGGCGCAACGCGGCGTCAATGAGCCAAGCGTAAAGCGTCTCCAGGCGGGAGCCAATCCGTTGCAGCCGATCCCGGATCGGATGGGGCGAGCCGGCCGGCTCCGGCGAAATACGCGCGGCGGCGGCAGGCACCAGGGACAGTGCCACAAAGGAGGAAATCGCCACCGCCACCGCCAGAACAAACCCGAATTCACGAAACAGTCGGCCCGCCGTGCTGGGCAAAATGGCAATGGGTACAAACACCGAAATCAATACGGCCGTTGTGGCCACCACCGCAAAAAAAACCTGGCGCGTTCCCAGTACCGCGGCGGCCCGCGCCCCCAGGCCTTGAGCACGGCGGCGCTGGATGTTTTCCAATACAACAATCGCATCATCCACCACCAGGCCGGTTGACAATACCAGGGCGAGCAGGGTCAGGATGTTGATGGAAAACCCCATGGCCCATATCGCCGCTACCGTCCCCACCAGCGCGACGGGGATGGCCAGGCTCGGCACCAGCGTAATTCGGAAGGAGCCAATAAACAGCCAGATAATGGCGACCACAACCGTGACGGTCAGCAACAGGCTGATAATGACCTCTTTAACGGAACCCTTAATGAACGTGGCGTTGTCCTCGGTCACCATCAGCTCGACTTCGGTTAAACGTTCGTCCAGGGGCCCGAGCGCTTCATGAATGCCATTGGATATTTCCAGGGTGTTGGACTGGGCCTGGCGAATAACCCCCATAGCCACCACCGGCTGGCCATTGAAGCGCACCAGAGAGCTGGCATCCTGGGGGGAGAAAAAGACGCGGGCCACATCCCTCACCTGGGTATTGCCTTCGACCACGATACTTCGTATTTTTTCCTCAGAGATCGCCGTGGCGTCGGCGCGAACCAATAACTCCTGGTCATTGGAGCGGAAGCTGCCACTGGGCACATCGTAGGGGGCGTTACGCAGTGCGTCGGCCACGTCCGAAACGCCCAGCCCCACACTGGCCAGCCGGGTCGGGTCCATTACCACGCGGAGCACACGGTCGGTGCCGCCGAATATCTGAACATCCGCCACCCCTTCCACCGAAATAAGTTCAGGGACCACGTCCTGCTCGATCAGTCGGGTCAGTTCCGTGCCGGAGAGCACATCACTGATGGCGGCAATGTTGATGATGGCCTGAGCATCCGGGTCCGCCTTGGTGACCGCCAGTTGCTCAACATCTTCGGGCAGTTCGCGCTGCACACGGCTGACCGCTTCGCGCACTTCGGAGGCGGCATCGTTCAAGTCGACGCCCGGATTAAACTCCAGGTTCATGCGGAAGTTGCCTTCCTCGCTGTCGGAGCGGATGTTGCGCAACCCCTCCACTCGGGCGACCGCCCCTTCGACAATGCTGGTGACTTCCGCATCCATGGTTTCCGGAGAAGCGCCGGGGTAGTTCCCGTTTACCGATACAAAGGGGTAGTCGATATTCGGCAATTCCCGTACTTCCACGGCAAGAATCGCGGCCACACCGGCAATGGCGATCAGCAGGTTGATAACCAACACCAGAATGGGCCGGCGAATGCTCAGGCTGGGGAGATCGTTCACTTCCGGAGCCTTGCGCACAGACTTCTCTTCGCTCACGACTCTTCTCCGACGTTGCTCTGCGCGGGGGGCGCGGAGCTGGAGCTCTCGCCAAGCTGTTCATTCAACACACGAACGTCCATTCCACCCCGGACAATGTGAACTCCTTCGGTCACAATCGGGGTGCCTTCGGGCAGTTCCGCCTCAACCAGTACGCCTTCATCGGTGCGCTGTACCACATTGACCGTGACCCGCTTGGCCTTGCCATCTTCCACCGCCCATACGTAGGCGCCTTCCCCGCCCCACTGCAGAGAAAGTTCAGGCACGCGCGGGTACCGGTTGCCCTGCAAATTCAGCTGAATGCGAAAGCTCATACCCGGGCGCAAATAATCATTGTCATTGCTGACGTGGGCCCGAAGAGTAAAGGTTCTTCGGGTTTCATCCACTCGAGAACCGATCTCGACGATTTCTCCTTCCGCCAAGGTGAAGCGGTCGCTCCAAGTGCTGAGCTGAAGGCTTTGGCCGAGCTCAAGCTGTCCCAACAACAGCTCGGGCAACTGGAAACTGACCAGCAGCGTATCCCGGTTATCCAGGGTGGCGATGACATCCTCCGTGGAGACCCAGGCTCCGGGGTCCACGTCCGTCATCCCCACATGGCCGTCAAAAGGCGCCTCAATGGTGTGGTGGTCCAGCTCCACTTCTGCCCGTCGCAGCGCAATACGGGCCCGGTCGACGGCGCTGGTGGCCTCATCCATCATGCTTTGGGTCACGCCGCCGGCTTCCCGGGAACGCTGGTAGCGGTCCAACTGGCGCTGGGCGTCCTTCAAGGCAACCTGCGCCAGCTCCACCGCCAAGCGCTCGTCCCGGTCATCCAGGCGGAGCAGAACCTGGCCCTTCTGGACGACTTCACCGGCCTTGAAGTTGACCTCGGTCACCTCTCCGGCCACGGCCGGGCGTAAATCAACGGATTTAAGCGCTCGAGAGGTTCCCACCGCTTCCACGAAGGTCTGCTCATAGTGGTAGCTGACCCCTTCAGTGAGTACGGGTTGCTGGCGCCCTTCTTCACCTTCCGCGCCACCGTTGGCCTGCTCAGGCGATTCGGAACAGCCCGCCAACACCGCCGCGCCTATCGCCAGGACAGCTCTCATGAAAGGCCATAACGTTTTATAAAACACCATAGTGGAAGGGTCTCAGTCTCTCTCGTGTAAAATTGTTGTTAACACGGTGCGAATGATTACTGCTTGGAGCGGGAGGCCGATCACTACGCCCATCCAGCCAAGGTCATAAAGGCTACGCTAAAATCATACAAATGACGAGACAGACGCCGGGCCCGCCTCGGCAGTAAATGTAAAGATTGGTTAGCCCCCTTAACAGTCCCGTGGATATATTGCGCAAACGTCTTTAGGCTTAACCGAACAGATCATTGACCTAACCCTTGAAAAGGAGAGCAACCCATGGGCCTGTTAGTCAACGGCAAATGGCACGACCAGTGGTACGACACCAAAAAAACCGGCGGCGAATTCATTCGCGAAGATGCCCAGTTTCGCAACTGGGTTACGCCCGATGGCAGCGCCGGGCCCAGCGGCGAAGGGGGCTTTAAGGCCGAGGCCGGGCGCTACCACTTGTACGTTTCCTACGCCTGCCCCTGGGCTCACCGCTCCCTTGTTTTTCGCGCGCTACTGGGGCTGGAAGAGGTCATTGGCGTGTCGGTGGTTCACCCGCACATGCTTGAGAACGGCTGGGAGTTCCGCCAGGACGAAGCCTTTGGCACGGAAGGGCCCGAGCCGCTCTACGGGTTTGACTGCATGCACCAAGTCTACACCAAGGCCCAGTCCGACTATTCCGGGCGGGTGACCATACCGGTGCTGTGGGACAAACAGCGGGAAACTATCGTCAACAATGAGTCGGCGGAAATCATTCGCATGCTGGTCAGTGGCTTTTGGGACTTGGCCAAAACCCCACGGGACTTTTACCCCGAAGCGTTGCGCCCCGAGATCGACGCGGTAAACGAAACCGTGTACCACAACATCAACAACGGGGTCTATCGGGCGGGCTTCGCCACCCGTCAGGACAAATATGAAAAAGCCTACGACGCCCTGTTTGGCGCATTGGATGAGGTAGAGGCCATTCTGGACAAGCAGGCGTTTCTGGCCGGAGAGGCGCTCACCGAAGCGGACTGGCGTTTGTTTACCACCTTGGTCCGGTTCGATGCGGTCTATGCCAGTCACTTTAAATGCAATCGCAACCGCATTGCGGACTTCCCGAACTTATCGAATTACCTGCGCCAGCTTTACCAAATACCGGGCGTGGCCGGCACGGTGCATTTGGACCATATCAAGCACCATTACTACTACAGCCATGACACCATTAACCCGACGCGGATTGTCCCCGTGGGGCCACAGTTGAACTTGGACGCGCCGCATAATCGGTAATACTCAGCCATACATCGGCAACGCCCGGGCGATAATCTCCCGCGTGGGCGTTCCCTTGGGCAGGTTGCCGTAGAGCCCGTGGGGGCTTTCAATCCGGCTGGCAATAAAGGCTTCCGCCACCCGCGAATCCCCGTGGCGCAACAAGAGCGAGGCCTGTAGCGCCAGCGCCATGGATTCGGCCAAGTGGCGCGCCCGGTACTCCAAGGCCGCACGATCATCCAGCGCGGCTTCCAGTTGCTGAACATAGCGGTCCAGCCGGGCATCCACCCCTTTGGTGCGGCGCAGCTCCGCCATCAGCACCGGGCGTACTTCCGGCTGCTTTTCAAACGCGCGCAGTATATCCAAGCACTGAATATTGCCGCTGCCCTCCCAAATCGCGTTAATGGGCGCTTCGCGGTACAGCCGGGCGGTCATAAATTCATTCATTACCCCGCTGCCGCCCAGGCATTCCATGGCTTCCGCATTGTGCCCCGCCACTCGCTTACACACCCAGTATTTCCCCAGGGCCGTGGCGATTCGAAGCAGTGCCCGCTCCTCGGGGTCATCGGGGCGGTCCAGCGCCCGCGCCAAGCGCATGGCCAGGGCGAGCGCCGCGTCACTCTCCACCACCAAGTCGGCCAATACGTTTTGCATTAGCGGTTGGTGGATCAGCGCCTGGCCAAACGCGCGTCGGTGAACGCAGTGATGAATGGCCTGCACCACCGCTTGGCGCATGGCCGCCGCGGAGGCCAGCGTGCAATCAAAGCGGGTCAGGGCCACCATTTCAATGATCGTCGCTACCCCTCGGCCCTCTTCTCCGAGCAAATAGCCCTCGGCCCCGCGCAGCTCCACTTCGCTGGACGCATTCGACAGGTTGCCCATTTTGTTTTTCAGTCGCTGCAGCAACAGCGCGTTTCGGTCCCCGCTCTCGCGCCAGCGGGGCACCAAGAAGCAAGAAAGCCCCGCCTCGGTCTGAGCCAGGGTGAGAAACGCATCGGAGTTGGGGGCGGACATAAAGAACTTGTGGCCGGTCAGGTAGTAGCCATCGCCCTGTCGTTTTGCCCGTGTGGTATTGGCCCGCACGTCCGAGCCGCCCTGCTTTTCGGTCATGGCCATGCCCACGGTCAGGCCGCTCTTCTCCCAATAGGGACGGTCGCTGCTATCGTATTCCTGGGAAAGGACGCCGCTCAGCCAAGCCGGGGGGAGTGTCGAGTGGGCCTGCAGCACCGGCACGCAGGCAAAGGTCATGGTAATGGGGCAGCCGTGGCCCTGTTCGAGCTGGGTTTGCAAATAAACCAGGGCCGCGCGCCGCACGTGGGCACCCTCTCCGGGCACTCGCCAGGGGGCGGAATGCAGTCCCAAGCCAATAGCTTTAGCCATCAACCGGTGATAACTGGGGTGGTAGCTCACCCGATCCAGCCGGTGGCCCCAACGGTCGTGACTTTGCAGCTCGGGCGGATGGGCGTTGGCCTCGAAGCCGCACTGAATCCATTCTGAGGAGCCCAGGTCACGCCCCTCCCGATGAAGCTCTGATTCCGAGCCGCAGGCGCCGCCGGCCTTTACCGCCTCCTGTAACGCGATATCCTCGCTGTAAGCGTCATAGTCTTCCAGCGCGGGCGGTACATTGAAGACTTCGTGGGTCTCCGCCGCCAGACCTTTGTGCCAATCGTCAGAGCCTTGATGTGCCATAGTCACCTCCCGGTAGGCCGGTGGGGCCTGAAGCTGTATAATCGCGGGTTTCACGCCAGTCCGCAGGGAATCTCGAACCTCGTCAACTCAAGTAATTAGTACCTTGAGTGCCGGAAAAGATTCCCTCCAAGCTTAGTACAGGTTGCCGAATGTCTTTGGAAAAAACGTACAACCCCCACGCCATTGAGCGCGAGTGGTACCAGACCTGGGAAGAGAAAGGTTACTTCAAACCCCGCGGTGAGGGTGACCCCTACTGCATCATGATCCCACCGCCGAACGTGACCGGCAGCCTGCACATGGGGCACGGCTTCAACAACGCCGTGATGGACGCGATGATTCGCTACCACCGCATGAAGGGCGATGACACCCTGTGGCAAATGGGCACTGACCATGCCGGTATCGCCACCCAGATGGTGGTCGAGCGGCAGCTGGCCGCCGAGGGGCAGGACCGCCACGACCTGGGCCGGGAGAAGTTTCTGGAGAAGGTCTGGGAGTGGAAAGGCGAGTCCGGCGGCAACATTACCCGTCAGTTGCGCCGGCTGGGCTCGTCTCTGGACTGGAGCCGCGAGCGTTTCACCATGGACGAGGGCCTGTCTACGGCGGTTCAGGAAGCCTTTGTCCGCCTGTACGAAGATGGCCTGATTTACCGCGGCAAGCGCCTGGTCAACTGGGACCCGAAGCTTCACACCGCCATCTCCGACCTGGAGGTGGAAAACCACGATGAGAAAGGCTTCTTCTGGCACATGCGCTACCGGCTCGCCGATGGCGAGAAAACGGCCGAAGGCAAGCCTTATCTGGTGGTCGCCACCACCCGCCCCGAGACCATGCTGGGCGATTCCGCCGTGGCCGTGCACCCGGAAGACGAGCGCTATGCCTCCCTGGTTGGCAAGTTTATCGAGCTGCCCCTGGTGGGCCGTCGCATCCCGATTATCGCCGACGATTATGTCGACCGCGATTTCGGCACCGGCTGTGTGAAGATTACCCCGGCCCATGACTTTAACGACTATGAAGTAGGCAAGCGCCACGACTTGCCGCTCATTAATGTACTGGATAAAGACGCGGCGATCCTGGGCACCGCTCAGGTATTCAACTATGCCGGTGAAACCCGCACGGATATTGACACCGCCCTGCCCTCGGAGCTCGCCGGCAAGGACCGCTACGCCGCGCGCGAGGCGATTGTCGAGGCGCTGGAATCCTCCGAGCTAATGGAGCAAATTGAGGACCACGCGCTCAAGCAGCCCCGGGGCGACCGCTCCGGCGTTGTTGTCGAGCCCTGGCTCACCGACCAGTGGTATGTCAGTACCAAACCCCTGGCCGAGCCGGCCATTGAGGCGGTGGCAGACGGCCGAATTCAGTTCGTCCCCAAGCAATACGAAAACATGTACTTCTCCTGGATGCGTGACATTCAAGACTGGTGCATCAGCCGGCAGCTCTGGTGGGGCCACCGCATTCCCGCCTGGTACGATGCCGATGGCAAGGTCTATGTGGGCCGCAACGAAGCGGAAGTTCGCAGCAAGTACAAACTGGACCAAAGCACGAAGCTGCACCAGGACGAAGATGTACTCGACACCTGGTTCAGCTCCGGGCTCTGGACCTTCTCCACCCTGGGGTGGCCCGAGCAGACCGACTTCCTAAAGAAGTTCCACCCCACGGATCTGCTGGTGACCGGTTTTGATATCATTTTCTTCTGGGTCGCCCGGATGATCATGCTGACCATGCACCTGATCAAAGACGAAAACGGCAAGCCCCATGTGCCTTTCGAGACCGTTTATGTTCACGGTTTGGTGCGCGATAGTTACGGCCAGAAGATGTCCAAGTCCAAAGGGAATGTGTTGGACCCTCTGGACATCATCGACGGTATCGACTTGGAAAGCCTGGTGGCCAAGCGCACCCAGGGGCTGATGCGTCCGAAGGACGCGAAAAAGATCGAAAAACAAACCCGCAAGGAGTTCCCGGAGGGCATCGCCGCCTACGGCACCGATGCGTTGCGCTTTACCTTCTGCTCCCTGGCTTCCACCGGCCGGGACATCAAGTTCGATATGGGCCGGGTGGAAGGCTACCGCAACTTCTGTAACAAAATCTGGAACGCCACCCGTTATGTCCTGATGCAGTGCGAGAGCGAGGACTGCGGTGAAAACGGCGGTGAAGTCGCCCTGTCCCTGGCGGACCGGTGGATCGTCTCCCGCCTGCAGGTGGCGGAAAAGGCGGTCACCGAGGCGCTGGAGAGCTACCGCCTGGACTTGGCCGCTCAGGCGCTCTACGAGTTCGTCTGGAACGAATACTGCGACTGGTACCTGGAGCTCTCCAAGCCCACCCTGTGGGACGAAAACGCCAGTGCAGAACAAAAGCGTGGCACGCGCCGTACCTTGATTCGGGTGCTGGAGGCGACCTTGCGCCTGGCCCACCCATTGATGCCGTTTATCACCGAAGAAATCTGGCAGAAGATCAAAACCCTGGCCGGCGCCTCCGGCGAAACCATTATGCTGGCGCCCTACCCGGTGGCGGACGACACCAAAATCGATGATGCCGCCTCGGCGGATATCGAATGGCTCAAAGCGGTGATTCTGGGTGTGCGCAACATTCGCGGGGAGATGAATATCTCCCCGGCAAAGAAGCTGCCGCTGTTCTTCTATAACGGTTCGGGCGAAGATCAGCGCCGACTGAAGGAAAACCGCCAGTCGCTGATCAAAATCGCCGCGCTGGAAGACGTTACTTGGTTGAACCCGGGGGATGAGGCCCCGGTGTCCGCCACCGCCCTGGCCGGTGATCTTGAGCTGCTGGTCCCCATGGCGGGGTTGATCGACAAAGAAGCAGAGCTGGAGCGGTTGAACAAAGAAGTGGCCAAGCTGGAGAAGGATATTCAGAAAACCGAAGGCAAGCTTGGCAACGCCAATTTCGTGGACAAGGCACCCAAAGAGGTGGTCGATAAGGAGCGCGACCGGTTGGAGGGTTTGAAGTCCGCGTTGGGTAAATTGCAGGAGCAGTTGCGGCGAATTGAGAGTTTATAGAGCGTTTAACGTTTGATGGTAGGTGGCGCTTGCGCTTACCTACCCTACGCCCGGATTGGACTCCGCCACCACGTAGGGTAGGTAAGCGCAAGCGCCACCTACCATTGCCCCACACAACCACTCACTCCCCCGCCTGCAAATTCACCACTCCCTTTCCACCCCAATCCTCGGGATACAATCCCGCCCTCACCGCCCGGTGAAAGGTGGAATAAGGCCAGTCCACCACACGATCCACCCAACCATGCTTCACGGGGTTAAAATGCGCATAGTCAATATGGGCACGATAATCGCCCTCGCTTCTGATCGTATGCTCCCAATAACGCCGCTGCCACAATGCCCCCGCATCGGGTACCTGGTCAGGCCCCTCGAGGGCGCGCACCATTTTTGAGAATTGCTTTTTTATTTCTCGCCAGCGGCCAGGGTAATCGGTATCGAGATGGGGTAACGTCCAGACGGCATGAATGTGTTCCGGTAAAACCACCCAGGCGTCGATTAAGAAGGGGCTTCGTTGCCTGACCGCTTTAACCACTTCGCGCAATACATCAACATGGCGAACCAGCCAATCCGCCCGCCGGTCAGCCAACGTCACCGTAAAAAAGAAAGTACCACCCGGAAGAAAATTGCGTCGGTAGCTCGACATGGGAAACTCCACTCCTTGGACATTGAAACGCAAGAATAACCAACAGCGTAGGCTTAACCAAGGCTTTCGTGGAGATGGGTGACAGACCCTCGCATTATTGCGACCGGGGTCAAATTCCCGGCCCTACCACCGCGATTTTCCCCTAGAGTCATCGTTGGCTAGACTGGAGATAGTTTCCCCTCAGAGGAGGTGTGCGATGCAACTACCAATCCCCGACCGAGAAACCGCCGGGCGTGAGCTTGCCAAGGCCCTGGCGGCTTACCGTGAACGCGAAAAGCTTGTGGTGCTCGCCCTCCCACGCGGCGGGCTGCCCGTGGCTGCGGAAATTGCCCGAGAGCTCGGAGGTGAGCTGGATTTGATGACCGTAAGAAAGCTGGGCATGCCCGGTCAGAAGGAGGTCGCCATGGGCGCCATTGCCAGTGGCGGCGCCAGGGTCCTTAACGAACAAATGCTTGGCTCCGACCTCATAACGGAAAAAGCCTTGGAGGAGGTCACCGAAGCCGAGCAGCGTGAGCTAGAGCGGCGCGAGCAGGTCTATCGGGGGTCTCACCCCTGGCCGGACTTGGCCGGAGCCACGGTGATACTGGTGGATGACGGGCTTGCCACCGGCGCCACCATGCGGGCCGCGCTTAAGGGATTAAAACCGTATAAGCCAAGGGAAACAGTGGTGGCAGTTCCGGTAGCGCCAGAGGAGCCTTTGATTGAGCTTCGCAAGCGTGCCGATGAGGTGGTGTGCCTGGAGACACCCTCGAACTTTCGGGGCATAGGGCAATGGTATGTGTCGTTTGATCAGGTGTCGGATGAGGAGGTTGAGGAGATTTTAGGGGAGTTTTGGGGGAGAGGGGGTTGATGGTGACCTGGCCGGGGAGGGATATACCAGAGCACTTCCTTGTGCTCTGCCCCTTCGGGGCGCCTAGCGGCGGTACCGATCGTTCCTGACGATTGGTCACTCGGGCCATCCATGCCCCTCGCCCTTCGGGCGGCCTTCGGCCGTGCAAAACGGCTGTCCTGCCGTTTTGTGATTCGCCTCTTCCTGAGGCTTTCCCTGCGGGCGGCTTCGCCGTCCCAATTTGATCCCGTCAAATTGGTCGAACCCGGCGAGGGTTCCTACCCTCCCTCTCCGCCATACACAAAAAAGCCCGGCGGTTAGGCCGGGCTTTTTTGTGTATGGCGGAGAGGGAGGGATTCGAACCCTCGATACCGGATTAGGGTATACTCCCTTAGCAGGGGAGCGCCTTCAGCCACTCGGCCACCTCTCCGTATTCAAATTGTTCTGGAAACGCTCGGCGCCTGGCTTGGCGTTTCCGACCTGCCGGGAGTGCCTCTCGACAAGTGCGGCGCATCATACCATATCTCACGGAAAATCAAAGGGTTGAGATGGAATGAATGCAAAAAAGTGTGTTTCAGGTTCTATCAAGAAGCGTCTGGGCAGGACGCACCTGCAGGGCGACCAACGCTCCCCCAGGAAGCGACTCGGGAGGTGGATCAACACCCTCCCGAGACCACTGGACTTAACCGGGGTTTACTCCGGTTGTTCGTCCTGACTCTGCTTCTCACGCTGGATACGCTGATAGATTTCTTCGCGGTGGACAGCAATATCCTTGGGCGCATTTACGCCGATACGGACTTGGTTGCCTTTTACGCCCAGAACGGTAACGGTAACTTCGTCACCTACCATCAGAGTTTCGCCAATACGGCGGGTCAAAATCAACATAATAAATCTCCTTCACTCATCCTGTAAGAAAACGGCTTGTAGACTCCATCGTCCTCTGCCGCTTCTCGGCTAACCCCAATTGCCGAAAGGAAGTCATATTGCAAACCCCCTTGCAATTATCGACCAAAGCCGGCGAATTGGACAAACATTTTTCATCCTATTGTTGCTTTTTTATCCTTGATTACACTACACGGCGCTAACTGTAACAGATTTGTACAGCGGCCGCTATTCAACCAAACAACGATTTTTATGCCACTTGAAACGCCTCCCTGTGAGCTGTCTCCAATCTCAACCGCGATTGCGGTTTTCTTCGGGCTCACTATCAAGCCCAAAAGCACTGTGCAAGCAACGTACTGCCAGCTCCAGATAGCGCTCTTCAATGATCACCGATATCTTGATTTCAGAGGTGGTGATCATCTGAATATTGATGTTTTCCTCCGCCAGGGCATTAAACATGGTGGACGCAACGCCCGCATGCGAACGCATACCGACCCCGACGATGGAGATTTTGGCGACGCGGTCATCCCCACGCACTTCGCGAGCATCAATGCTCTTGGCCACCCCCTCCAAAATTCCCAGAGTCTTCTTGAGGTCGCCTTTGTTGACGGTAAAGGTCAGGTCGGTGGTGTTATCCGCCCCGACGTTTTGCACAATGACGTCCACTTCAATGTTGGCGGCGCCCACCGGGCCCAGGATTCGGGCCGCCACCCCTGGTGTGTCCGGAATGCCAGCCAGCGTTACCTTGGCTTCATCGCGATTGAAAGCAATGCCCGAGACAACCGGTTGTTCCATAGTATCGTCTTCCTCGTCGAGTGTGATCAGGGTGCCCGGCCCGTCTTTAAAGCTGGAGAGCACCCGCAGGGGAACCTTATATTTACCGGCAAATTCGACCGACCGGATTTGCAGCACCTTGGAACCCTGGCTGGCCATTTCCAGCATTTCTTCAAAGGTGATCTTATCCAGCCGGCGCGCCCTTTCGACCACACGCGGGTCAGTGGTGTATACGCCGTCCACGTCGGTATAGATCTGGCATTCGTCTGCCTTTAGCGCGGCCGCCAAGGCCACGCCCGTGGTGTCCGACCCACCGCGCCCGAGCGTGGTAATGTTGCCACTGTCGTCGAGGCCCTGGAAGCCCGCCACCACCACTACGCGGCCGGCCTTGAGGTCGGCTCGCATCCGGGTTTCATCAATCGCCTGAATTCGAGCTTTCGTGTGCGCACTGTCGGTCAGAATGCCGGCTTGGCCGCCGGTGTAGGAGCGGGCATCACACCCACGCTTCTTCAGTGCCATGCACAGCAGCGCAATCGTAACCTGTTCACCGGTGGACACCAAAACATCCAGCTCGCGCGGCTCGGGGCTATCCTGAATGCTCTGGGCCAAGGCAATCAAGCGGTTGGTCTCGCCACTCATGGCGGAGAGTACAACGACCATGTCATGGCCTTCGGCGCGGCAGGCCGCCACTTTGTCGGCGACCGCCTCAATCCGTTCGACGGTTCCCACCGAAGTGCCGCCGTATTTCTGAACCAACAAACTCATTCTCGAGCTCTTCCTCCGAACTCTTTCCAAATCACGGGTTGCCCCAAAGCGGTGCCGGTTTCAAACCCATACCGGCACAGGCCCTGAATAAGGGACCACGTGATTTAGCTGTCAATTATCGCACAAGGCGCGGCCCGCTATTAAAGCCTAATTCACAAGAATGCGAAATAGTTTTATAGACCGTAGCACTCAAATGTGCGCTATTACCCATTAACCAAGCTGTTGCTCAACCCAGGATGGAACAGACGCCAGCGCCGCGGAGACCCCGGCCGGGTCGGTACCACCGCCCTGCGCCATATCGGGGCGGCCACCACCCTTGCCACCAACTTTGGCCGCAACCTCTCGCATGAGGTCTCCGGCTTTGAGCTTGCCGGTAAGGTCTTTGGTCACACCCGCAACCAACGACACCTTTTCACCTTCCACCGCAGCCAGCAATACCACCCCGCTTCCGAGTTTGTTTTTAAGCTGGTCCGCACTGTCGCGCAGGGATTTGCTGTCGGCACCTTCGAGCTTAACGGCCAGTACTTTAACACCGGCCACTTCTTTCGCTTGGTCCAACAGGTTGCCGCCGCCGGCCGTGGCCAGCTTGGCTTTAAGGGCCGTCACTTCTTTTTCCAGCTTGCGGTTCTGGCTGAGCAGTTGCTGGACTTTCTCCGGCACCTGGGCCCGGCGAGTTTTCAGGGCCTGAGCCGCACCGTCGGCGAGGTCTTCCAACTCGTCAAACAGGGCAAGGGCCCCGGCGCCGGTGACCGCTTCAATTCGGCGCACACCCGCGGCCACGCCGGATTCGGAAGTAATGCGAAACAGGCCGATGTCCCCGGTGCGGCGCACATGGGTGCCACCGCAAAGCTCCACGGAAAAACCATCGCCCATGGTGAGCACTCGCACTTCATCACCGTACTTTTCTCCGAACAACATCATGGCACCCTTGGTTTTGGCGCTCTCAATATCCATGTGCTCGGTTTGCACTTCGGTGTTCGCGCGAACCTGCTCGTTCACCATCGTTTCAATGGCTTTAAGTTCCTCGGGCTTGACGGGTTCAAAATGAGAGAAGTCAAAGCGCAGGCGCTCGGAGTCCACCAGCGACCCTTTCTGACTGACGTGCTCGCCCAGTACGTGGCGCAAAGCGGCATGCATCAGGTGGGTAGCGGAGTGGTTCAGCGCCGTGGCCTGACGGACCGTGCCATCGACCCGGGCGGACAGTTCATCCCCTACGGCGAGGCCACCGTGGAGCAGCCGTCCGACGTGCACATGGCTACTGCCTTCTTTGGCGCAGTCGCGCACTTCAAAGCGCATACCCGAATCGGCTTCCAGGTAGCCGGTATCGCCCACCTGACCACCGGATTCGGCGTAAAACGGCGTGCGATCAAGAACCACGGCGCCCTCATCACCCTCTTCCAGGTGATCCACCAGTTGGCCGTCTTTGAGCAGCGCCTGGACCGTACCGGATTCGGCGAGTTGCGTGTAACCCAGAAATTCGGTGGCGGGCAAGTCGAGCCCGGCCGCGGTGTAATCCACCTTGAAACTGCCGGCGGCGCGGGCGCGGGCGCGCTGGGCCTCCATGGCCTGCTGGTAGCCGGCCATGTCCACGCTCAGGTCGCGCTCGCGCGCGATATCGGCGGTCAGGTCCACGGGGAAGCCATAGGTATCGTAAAGGGTAAAGACCAAATCTCCCGGAAGCTCCCGCCCCTCGAGATCCTCCAACGCGTCCTCAAGCACGGCCATGCCCTTGTCCAGGGTTTTGGCGAACTGCTCTTCTTCGAGCAACAGGACTTTCTCGATTTGCGCCTGCTGTTGCCGCAACTCGGGATAGGCATCGCCCATCACTTCAGCGAGCGCCGCTACCAGGGTATGGAAGAATGCTTGTGTCTGGCCCAGTTGATGACCGTGGCGTACAGCGCGGCGAATAATCCGGCGCAGTACATAGCCACGGCCTTCGTTGGAAGGCAGCACGCCATCGCCGATCAGGAAGGAACAGGAGCGAATGTGGTCGGCGATCACGCGCAGGGATTTGTTCTCCAGATCATCGGTTTCGGTCGCCTTGGCGGCGGCCTTCAGCAGATGTTGGAACAGATCGATGTCGTAGTTGTTGTGCACCCCTTGCATCACGGCGGCGATACGCTCCAACCCCATGCCGGTGTCGATGGAGGGGTTCGGCAGCGGTTTTAGCTCGCCGTTGCTTTGGCGTTCGTACTGCATGAACACCAGGTTCCAGATTTCGATATACCGATCCAGATCGTCGCCTTCGCTACCCGGCGGACCGCCGGGAATATCCGAGCCGTGATCGTAGAAAATTTCCGAGCTGGGGCCGCAGGGGCCGGTGTCGCCCATTTGCCAGAAGTTGTCCTCATCCAGCCGGGAAAAGCGCTCGGGGCTCACGCCGATTTCCTTCTGCCAGATATCGGCGGCTTCGTCGTCGCTGATGTGTACGGTAATCCACAGGCGTTCGGGAGGCAGCTCCAATACCTGGGTCAGGAATTCCCACGCGAAGCGGATGGCGTCACGCTTAAAGTAGTCGCCAAAGCTGAAATTACCCAGCATTTCAAAAAAGGTGTGGTGGCGAGCGGTGTAACCGACGTTTTCCAGGTCATTGTGTTTGCCGCCGGCGCGCACGCAACGCTGGGAGCTGGTCGCACGGGAGTAGTCGCGCTTCTCTTCGCCGAGAAACACGTCCTTGAATTGGTTCATCCCGGCATTGGTAAACAGTAGAGTCGGGTCATTGCCGGGAATCAGGGAGCTGCTGGGGACGATGGTGTGCCCCTGACGCTCGAAATATTGTAAAAAGGCGTCGCGAATGTCTGCGCTTTTCATGCTGTATCCGTGGTTGAGAAACTGATAGAAACAAGTATGGGGATCGAAGAAGCGGGACCGTTAGTCACGGTCGAGCCGCTCGCGCTCTTCCAGGGTCAACTGACGCGCTTCGCTCTCAAGCATAACCGGTATGCCGTCTCGTACCGGGTACACCAGACCGCTCGCCCGGCA
Organism: Marinimicrobium locisalis; assembly: GCF_039822625.1. Lineage (NCBI taxonomy): Bacteria > Pseudomonadati > Pseudomonadota > Gammaproteobacteria > Cellvibrionales > Cellvibrionaceae > Marinimicrobium > Marinimicrobium locisalis. The sequence continues at coordinate 41,961 of NZ_JBDLLG010000026.1, read as the reverse complement.
CACCAGTTCCTGTCTGTCGGCGTCGTACTCAAGCGGCGCTTTGCTGACCGGGCAGACCAGCAGGCTGAGCAATTTCTTGTCGATCATAATGCCCTCTGGGGATGAGGTAAAAGCCGCTATCTTACACCGGGGCGCGGCTTGAGTGTAGCGGGGGTGCCCTGACGGGCCGTTTAGGAGCCCTTGGGCGCCTTCCCTTCGCCGTCTTCGGTGCCGGCATCCGTTTCTGGCATCGGCCCTACCAGCGTGGTCGGGTCCACACGGCGGTCAAACCAGTTCATCCGCCAGTCCAGGTGCGGACCGGTCGCCCGGCCAGTGGCGCCCACCTGGGCGATGGTCTGCCCCTGAGCGACTTCGTCGCCCTCCTCCACCAGAATCTTGTGAAGGTGGATAAACGTCGAGGACAGGCCCTGCCCGTGGTCCACAATCAGAGTGCCGCCGGAGAAGAACATATCGTCATGAACCAGGGTCACCACCCCCGGCGCCGGTGCCACTACCTCCGAGCCCTTCGGGGCGGCGATGTCGACGCCATAATGCGGCCGGCGAGGCTCGCCGTTGTAGTAGCGCTGACTGCCGTAAACACCGGTAATGATGCCGGTGAGCGGCCATTGAAAATCCGTCATGAAGTCGGTGCGCTCGAGCACTTTCTGTCGAGCCTTCCAGGCCATGGCCGCCTCTTTTCGGGCTCGGGCGACCTGTTCGGGGTTGGGTGTCACGGTGCTCTGGGGTACCCCCTCGATTCGCTGAATGCGGTAATCCCTGGCTTTAACCTCGAACTGCTTCACCTCGGGCTCGGCCTCGGGCGGGTTCACGGTCAAGGTCAACGAGGGGGCGGCATCCCGGTCGAGCCCGAATACGAATAGCCCTTTATCCGAGACTTGAACGGGTTTGTCGTCCACGGTCAGCTCGGAGCCGGGCGGGACAGAGCCCCGGATAATGGCACCTTGCCGCCAGTCGCCGCTGTGAATCTCCAGAGCCTGGACGGAGCCGGCCAACAGAGCCAGCAGCAGTGCGATGTAGGGAAACCGAAGCGTCATAAATTCCTCGTTGAGCATCGTTTAAACCTGAAAGGGCAAGGTTAGCACGAACCGGGCCGTTCCGGCGCGCCTACAAAAACGGCAGCCCTAGGCTGCCGTTTTTGTACGCCCTTGAGGCTATCCCTCAAGACAGTGTGCGATGATGTTAACCACCCACGCACAGCACCTTCAGGGTATTGGTGCCACCGAGCTCGTTGGTGTCGCCGTTGGTGACGATCACGAGGTCACCGTCGCTCAGTATGCCCTTGCCCTTAAGGATATCCAGGGCACGGGTGTGCTCCTCGGGGCCCGGGATCCGGTCCGTATCGAACGGCACGGGCTGTACACCGCGATACAACGCCACACGACGCTGGGTGTCGATGCGACCGGAAAACGCGAAAATTGGCAGTTGAGACCCAATACGGGACATCAGCCGCGGCGTCGCCCCGGACTGAGTCAGCGAGATGATCGCCTTCACGCCACTCAAGTGGTTGGCCGTGTACATGGCCGCCATGGCGATGGACTCGTCGATCGTTGAGAACTCTTGGTCTACCCGGTAGGTGCTCTGGCTGGCGCTGGGGTGCTTTTCAGCACCCAGAATTACCCGCACCATGGCCTTGACGGTTTCCTCCGGAAAGTCCCCCGCCGCCGTTTCGGCCGAGAGCATCACCGCATCGGTGCCATCCAGTACGGCGTTGGCCACGTCGAACACTTCGGCGCGCGTGGGCATGGGGCTACTGATCATGGACTCCATCATTTGAGTCGCAGTGATCACCACCTTGTTCAACGCGCGGGAGCGTTCAATAATGCGTTTCTGAACACCGATCAGGGATTCATCACCAATCTCCACACCCAGATCGCCACGGGCGACCATCACGGCGTCACTGGCTACGATGATCGAATCCAGCGTTTCGTCGTCGGCCACTGCCTCGGCACGCTCGATCTTGGAGACCAGGCCAGCACGGTTGTTACCCGCCTCGTTCAACAGTTGTCGAGCGCGATTCATATCGTCGGCACTGCGGGGAAAGGACACGGCCAGGTAATCCACGTCGATTTCAGCCGCGGTTTTAATATCCGCCAGGTCTTTTTCGGTCAACGCCGGGGCGGACAGACCACCGCCCTGGCGATTGATACCCTTGTTGTTGGACAAGGGTCCGGCAATGCGAGTCACGCAGTGAACACGCCGGCCTTCGACCTTTTCCACTTCCAACACAACACGACCGTCGTCGAGCAACAGGTTGTCGCCCGGCTTACAGTCGTCCGGCAGTTCCTTGTAATCGATGCCGACCTGATCTTGATCACCTTCATCACGACCAAGCTCAGCGTCCAAAACGAACTTGTCACCCAACTTGAGTTGGATTTTGCCGTTTTTGAAGCGGGAGATCCGGATCTTGGGCCCCTGCAGGTCGCCCAGCACAGCCACGAAGCGGTCATGCTTGGCCGCCAGCGAGCGCACGTTCTCCGCGCGCTGTTTGTGCTCTTCCGGAGAGCCGTGGGAAAAATTCAGGCGGAACACATTCACACCCGCCAGAATGAGTTTCTCCAGCATCTCCGGCGACTCGGAAGCGGGCCCCAGCGTGCTGACGATTTTGGTACGTCTCAACATAACTCTCTCTCGGTTCTATTTGCTTACTTGGCCTGCACGACGGTTACTTGGCTTGCATCAGCGCCAGGGTGTTATCCAGCATACGGTTGGAGAAGCCCCACTCGTTGTCATACCAGGACATGACCTTGATCCACCGACCGTTAAACACCTTAGTCTGAATGGAGTCAAAGTTGGAAGAGGCCGGGTGGTGGTTGAAGTCGATGGAGACCAACGGCTCATCGCAATACTCAAGTACGCCCGCCATCTCACCTTCGGACGCCTCTTTCATCGCGGCATTCACTTCTTCCACCGTCACATCGCGGGAAACCAGCACGTTCAAATCAACCAAGGACACGTTAATGGTCGGAACGCGAACGGCCATGCCATCGATCTTGCCTTCCAGCTCCGGCAGCACCAGGGCCACGGCACGGGCAGCGCCGGTCTTGGTGGGGATCATGGACTGGGTGGCCGAACGGGCGCGATAGATGTCTTTGTGGTACACATCGCTCAGGTTCTGGTCGTTGGTGTAGGCGTGAATCGTGGTCATGGAACCCTGCTCGATACCGAACTTGTCGTTCAGTACCTTGGCGACCGGCGCCAAGCAGTTGGTGGTGCAGGAAGCGTTGGAAATGATCTGGTCGCTCGCCTTCAGGGTTTTGTGGTTCACGCCATACACGGCGGTACCGTCAATGTCGGTGCCCGGAGCGGAGATGATCACTTTCTTGGCGCCGGCTTCCAGGTGGGCCTTGGCCTTGTCACCGCTGGTGAAAATACCGGTACACTCGTAGACCACATCTACACCCAGCTCGCCCCAGGGCAACTTGCTCGGGTCACGCTCGGAGGTGATGCGAATGGAGTCGCCATTGACGATCATGTTTTCCCCGTCAACGGATACTTCACCGGGGAAGCGGCCGTGGACCGAATCGTACTTGGTCAGATGCGCGTTCATGTTGGCGTCGCCCAGGTCGTTAATACCGACCACCTGGATGCGATCACGATAGTTGGATTCATACAGGGCACGCAGCACGTTGCGTCCAATACGGCCATAGCCGTTAATTGCTACTTTAATGGTCATTACTCATCTCCTGGTTACAATTCGGTCAAACTCTATGAGAACAAAGCGAGGCGCGTCTTAGCGCTCCAACTGGGCCGCTTCGCGAGCCAGCGTTTCAATTTCATCCCAACGCTTCTCAGCGATCAGGTTTTTCGGAGCCATCCAAGTGCCGCCCACGCAGGCAACATTGGGCAGGCTTAGATACTCCGGCGCCTTAGCCAGGTTGATACCACCGGTGGGGCAAAAGGTGATCTGCGGCAAGGGCCCGCCGATGGATTTCATCATGGGCACGCCGCCGGCGGCTTCGGCCGGGAAAAACTTCATATGGGTAAAGCCGTGCGCCAGCAGGTTCATCGCTTCGCTGGGTGTCGCGATACCCGGCAACAGCGGCACATCGCTCGCCTTGGCCGCTTCAATCAGTTCCGGCGTGGTGCCGGGGCTGACCAAGAAAGTGGAGCCGGCCTCCACCGCCTTTTTCAGGTCGTCCGGGGTCACGATGGTGCCGGCGCCGATCACGGCGTCGTCCGGGAGCGCATCGACCATGGCGCGAATGGCATCGAGCGCCACGGGGGTGCGGAGGGTAATTTCGAGCACTTTAAGGCCACCATTGTACAGGGCCTTCGCCAGGGGAACGGCGTCTTCCAGGCGCTCTACCACCATGACCGGGACAACGGGAGCGACCTGAACAATTTTCTCGATACTTAACGCCACTATGCTTTCCTCGCTATTCGATGGATCAGTTGGTTCGGTTGGACCGCCCTAATCAGGGTGCCCAATATAGGGTCACGGGCACTTTGTCTTGTTGCAGCACCGCACGCACCGGCATGTCGCTGAGGGTGTCCCCCGCCTGGGCCGCTCTCAGTGCCTGCAGCTTATCTTCGCCCGTGATCAGCAATACCAACCGGCGGGAATTCAAGATGCCGGTCAGGCTCAGAGTCATACGTTCGGTATACTCCCCCGTTACCTCGCTCTGGTGCGCGGTAATCGCCGAGCAGACGTTGTCGGTGGTCAGGGCCTCTTCCAGCCCTTCGGCGTTCGGAAACAAAGAGGCGGTGTGACCGTCCGGGCCCATGCCCAGGATGGTGAGATCAAACGGTTGCGGCAGCTTTTGATAGGCCTGCTCACAAGCAGAGAGGCCTTCGGCGGCAGAAGCGGCTGAGTTTTTCATGCCCAGGAACGGCGCCTGGCCGGCGGCGTGCTGGAGCAGGTTCTTCTGTACAAAACTCTCGTTGCTCTTGGCATGGCCGGGCTCGACCCAGCGCTCGTCCACCAAGGCCACCTGAATACGCTTCCAGTCCAGAGCAATTTGGCTCAGGCGCTGATACAGCGGCGCCGGAGAACTGCCCCCTGAGACCAAAAAGCTCGCCTGGTCCCGCTCTTTCAACGCGGACTCAAGCGCATCAACACAGTCTTCCTGAAGGGCCGCGAGCAACGCTTCGCGGCTGTCAAACATCTTTTCCTGCAGCATCAGTCCTGCCCTTCTCCTAAAAATTCATCAATGTTGAACCAGCTGCGGCCATCACCGCTGAGCAGCTCTTCGGAGGCGTCGGGCCCCCAGCTTCCCGCCTGGTAAGCCATGGGTTTGTTCTCGGGGCGTTTCCAGGCCTCGACAATCGGATCAATCCAGGCCCAGGCGGCGTCCACTTCGGCGCGGTGAATAAACAGGCTCGGATCGCCGGCGGCGGCATCGAGCATCAGACGCTTGTAGGCATCACTGACAAAGTGCTTGTACTTTTCGGCCAGATTCAAGTTGAGCACCACCGGCGCCAGCTCGGTTTCATGCTTTTCCAAGTTCTTGGACATAAGCACCATTTGGATGCTCTCTTCCGGTTGCAGGCGAATCACCAACCGGTTGGGAATGGCACGGCCGGCACTTTCCGGGTAAACCTCGTGCGAAACATCTTTGTACTGAATGACAATTTCCGCAAAGCGGTCGGTCATCCGCTTGCCGGTGCGCAGATAAAACGGCACCTTGGCCCAGCGCCAGTTATCAATGTGTGCACGAATGGCGACGAAGGTCTCGGTATTACTGTCCTTGCCCAGCTCATCCAGGTACCCCGGAACCTTTTCCCCATCCATTTCGCCGGCCACGTATTGGCCGCGCACGGTGTGCCACTTGACGGCATCCCCGGTGAGCGGGCGCAGACACTCCAGCACTTTGATTTTTTCGGAGCGGATACTGTCGGCGGTCAACTTGTTGGGGGATTCCATAGCCACCAGGCAAAGCAGTTGCAGCAAGTGGTTTTGGACCATATCGCGCAGCGCGCCGGCGTCATCGTAGAAGCTGGCCCGACCCTCAAGGCCCACTTCCTCGGCGATGCTGATCTGCACATGGTCAATGGTTTTGGCATCCCACAGGTGCTCGAAAATGGCGTTGGCGAAGCGCAAGGTCAGCAGGTTTTGAACGGTTTCCTTACCCAGGTAGTGGTCGATGCGGTAGATCGCTTTCTCTTCAAAGTACTCGCCGATCTCGGTGTTGATATCGTCCGCGGACTTGGCGTCATAGCCCAGGGGCTTTTCCACCACCACGCGCGTGGTGTCGCTGATCAAGCCGCTTTCAGAGATGTGCTTACAGCAGGTGCCGAATACACTGGGCGGGGTGGAAAGATAAAACACCCGCTGATCGTTACCCGACTTGAGAATCTCCGCCATCTTCTCCCAGTGTTCATCCAGGGAGCTGATATCCAGAAACAAGGGGTGAATCATTTTGGCAAAGCGATCCCACGTCTCCGCCACGAACTCGCCTTGACGCAAATGCTTTTCAGCCGCACCGCGCACTTTGTCCTGATACTCATCCACGGCCTCCTGACGACGACAGGTGCCGAAAATGCGGGTGCCTTCGGGCAGCTCGCCGTTGCAATAGGCGCGATACAGCCCGGGGATCAATTTGCGCAGTGCCAGATCACCAGCACCACCGAAAATAACGAAATCAAATGCTTTCAGCATGGATTTAAAACCTTGTGTTCTGTATTGGCGGTTTGTGTGGAGCCCGGCCAGCGCCGGACTCAAGCGCGCTCGCTACCAGCGGAAGACGGTGGCACCCTCTTCGGCGAGGCCGACTTCGGCACGCAGGGGAGCGAACAGCTCTCGGCCCATTCCATAGTGGCTCGCGGAGATATCCGTCTGGTCCGGAGTGCGGCTGTTGAGCTCTTCCTCGGACACCAATAACTCCAATTTGCCCGCGTCGGCATCCAGCTCGATAATGTCGCCATCGCGTACCTGCGCAATGGGGCCACCATCCAGGGCCTCGGGGGTCAGGTGAATGGCGGCGGGGATTTTACCAGAGGCACCGGACATCCTGCCATCGGTGACCAGGGCCACCTTGTATCCCCGGTCCTGGAGCACGCCCAGGGGCGGAGTGAGTTTGTGCAGTTCCGGCATACCGTTGGCCTTGGGCCCCTGGAAGCGGACCACGGCGATAAAATCCTGGTCCAGCTCGCCGGCCTTAAAGGCCGCTTGCAGGTCTTCCTGGCGATAGAACACGCGCGCCGGGGCTTTAACCTTGCGATTCTCCGGCTTAACAGCGGACACTTTGATTACGCAACGGCCCAGGTTTCCCTTGAGCAGCGCCATGCCACCGGTGGGGCTGAAAGCGCTACCGGCCGGGCGCAGAACATCCTCATCCAGGCTCTTCTCGGGGGCATCGCACCACTCGATTTTGCCGTTTTCCATAAAGGGTTCTTTGGCGTAGGGGGCCATGCCGCCCTCACCCATGATAGTTTTGACGTCATCGTGCATCAGGCCTTCGGCGCGGAGACTGCGAATCAAAAAGCCCATGCCACCCACGGCCTGAAAGCGGTTTACATCCGCGAGGCCATTGGGGTAGATGCGACACATTAGGGGGATAATCTCGGATAAATCCGCCATATCCTGCCAGTTGATAATTACGCCTGCGGCACGAGCAATGGCCACCAGGTGAATGGCATGGTTAGTGGAGCCGCCGGTGGCCAGCAGGCCGATAATGCCGTTGATAACGGCCTTCTCATCAACGATATCGGCCATGGGCATATACTGATCGCCGCGACGGGTCAGTTTGACCAATTGATTCACCGCTTCGGTGGTCAGCGCGTCGCGCATGCCGGTACCGGGGTTCACAAAGGAGCTACCAGGCAGTTGCATGCCCATCATTTCCATGAGCATCTGGTTGCTGTTGGCCGTGCCGTAGAAGGTGCAGGTGCCCGGGCTGTGGTAGGACTCGCTCTCGGCCTTGAGCAACTCGTCGCGGCCCACTTTGCCTTCGGCAAACAACTGGCGAACCTTCACTTTTTCCGAGTTAGGCAACCCCGGCGTCATGGGCCCGGCGGGAACAAACACGATGGGCAACTGACCGAATGAGAGGGAGCCAATCATCAACCCCGGCACGATTTTGTCGCAAATGCCCAGGCACAAGGCGCCATCGAACATATCGTGAGACAACGCCACGGCGGTGGACATGGCAATCACATCGCGGCTGAACAGGGACAGATCCATGCCGTCGCGCCCTTGGGTCACGCCGTCGCACATGGCGGGCACACCGCCGGCCACCTGGGCGGTAACGCCGTTGGCGTGGGCGGCAGCTTTAATTTTGTCCGGGTACTCGCCGTAGGGCTGATGGGCCGACAACATGTCGTTGAAGGCGTTTACAATCCCCAGGTTAGGCGTATCCCCGTGGGCCAGCATTTGTTTGTCTTCTCCCCCTGCGGAAGCAAAGCCATGGGCCAGGTTGCCGCAGGACAGGCGCTGACGGTGCGGGCCATCGGACCTCATCCGGTCCACCCGCTCCAAATAGGCGGCTCGGGTGTCGCGACTGCGGTCAATAATCCGCTGGGTAATTTCGGAGAGTCTTTTGTGAGTCATTTCAGCACCATTGATAACTTTACTTCCAGCCAGACTTCCAGCCAGTGACGTTCGCTCTAGCCAAGGGGACGCGCGCCTCAGAGCTGGCCACGGGCAACCTCACACCCGCGTGCGGGTGGGTTGAGCCGGTGCAGCGCACCGATGGAGCACCTGGGCGCTCGCTCCCGGGGGGCTCTAATCAGCCGCGCTTCCACGGTTGTACCACCCTGCCTGGCTGACTCATTCACGGTCTAATGCTCCTGCAGGTCCGGGTGATTCATTGTCACCCAGTACCGTTCGGTTCTCTCACATGTCCCCGTGCATATGTGTTCGTACAGCGGCTTTAAAATGATTTTGCCGCCAGAGGTGTACACCACTGGCGGCTTATGGTCGTCCGCTGTTACTTTGATTCTTTGTAGTAGTTTATCAGACTGCGGGTGGAGGCATCATGTTTGTCGCTTACCGGCGCCCCGGGGGCCAATTCCGGCTGAATACCCTTGGCCAGAACTTTGCCCAGCTCCACACCCCACTGATCAAAAGAGTGGATTTGCCAAATGATGCCCTGAGTGAAGATTTTGTGCTCGTAGAGGGCAATCAGCGCGCCCAGTGAGCGGGCCGTGACTTTTTCCATTAGCAAAGTGTTGGTGGGGCGATTACCGCGATGGACCTTATGGGCGGCAATTTCCTCAATGCGAGCATCGTCCATGCCTTTGGCTTTCAAATCCGCCCGCACCTCATCGATATCGATGCCCTTCATCATCGCTTCAGTCTGGGCAAACATATTCGCCATCAACGCATCGTGGTGCCCTTCCACCTCGATGGTCGGCTTCACCGAGCCAATGAAGTCGGCGGGAATAATATCGGTGCCCTGGTGCAGAAACTGATAGAAGGCGTGTTGGCCGTTAATGCCAACCTCACCCCAGATTAGCGGCACGCTGCCATAGGTCAGGGTCTCCCCTTCCCAATTGACGGACTTGCCGTTACTTTCCATTTCCGCCTGCTGCATGTAGGCCGGGAAACGGTGCAAGCACTGGTCGTAAGGCAGAAGCGCATGGGCGGGATAGCCGAGGAAGTTGCGGTTCCAAACACCGACCAAGGCCAGCATGACCGGCGCATTCTCGGCAAGAGGCGCTTCCTTAAAGTGACGATCCATTTCAAAGGCGCCCTGAAGCAGCTCTTCAAACTGATCGAAACCCAGCTGCAACGCGATGGGCAAACCGATGGTGGACCAAAGGGAGAAGCGACCGCCCACCCAGTCCCACATTTCAAAAATATTTTCTTCAGCCACGCCGAACTCAACGGCCTTTTCCACATTGGAGGACACGGCGACAAAGTGCTGGCGGGTAGTCTCTTCCGAGCCGCCCCCTTTGAGAAACCAGTCCCGCGCCGTGTTGGCGTTGGTAATGGTCTCCAGCGTGGTAAACGTCTTGGAGGCGACAATAAACAACGTGGTTTCGGGGTTGACGCGCTTGAGCACCTGCGCGATCTGGAAGCCATCCACGTTGGAAACATAGTGCATGCTCAGCGTGTCATCGCTGTAGGCGTCCAGCGCTTCGGTTACCATCAACGGACCGAGGTTGGAGCCACCGATGCCAATGCCGACCACGTCGGTAATGCGCTTGCCGGAGAAGCCGGTCCACTCACCGGAGCGCACGCTCTCGGTCAGCTCCCGCATATGGTTCAGCTCGCGCTCCACCTGTGGGCGAACGTCCTTGCCGTCGACCATGATCGGCTCACCGGATTTGTCCCGCAGCGCCACGTGCATAACGGCACGGTCTTCGGTGCGGTTGATGTGCTCGCCCGCGAACATGCGGTCGCGCCAGTCGGCCACCTTGGACTCTTCCGCCAGGGCCAGCAGGCCTTTGCGAGTCTCTTCGGTAATCAGGTTTTTGGAGTAATCGAGCAGAAGGTGAGGCGCTTTGATGGAGAAGCTATCAAACCGGGTCTGGTCTTCGGCGAACAGGGATTTGAGCTCCCGCTGACGCAGGCTCTCGGCATGCCGGGTCAAGGATTGCCAACTCGGTAACTGGGTAGGACTTGCCATGTATCGACCTCATATTTCCGCAGAGCGGGTCACTTGGGTTGGAAGCGTCTCGTCACTGGCGAGACCCGTCGCCCGGCTCAACACCAGCCAGCCGTTGGCCCAACCGTCGCTTCGGTTGACCGACGCGCAGGTCAGCGTAGGTATAAAGCGAAGGTAGCGCGGTTGCGTTTGGGTGCCGCTCAAGCCGTCCTCACAGACCGGCTATTGGGCCCGGCACCCCGCCACCTCTGGCTTGGCGAGAGATTGAGCGTGCTTTAAAAGGGCAGGCATAATAAGCACTTAGGGCGCAAAAGTCAATTTCACGGGCTTTCCAGACGGCCAGTCAGGCGGTAAGCTGACCGCTTTGCCTTGTCGCGAGTTTACACCCATGCCCCGGCACCCAGCTTTGCACCAGCCCCAGCGCTCAGGCCCCTCCGCCGCGACGCCCCTAGGCGTGATTGAGGGCTTTTTCGGCCGCCCTTGGTCCTGGCCCGCACGGGCCGAGGCGCTCGATTTTATGGCCGCCGCGGGTTATGACTTTTACCTTTACGCCCCCAAGGCCGACGCCTATTTGCGTCGCCACTGGACCCGGCACTGGCCAGACGCCGAGTGGCAGCACCTTGAGCGGCTGCGCCAGCACAGCCAGGATAAGGGCATCCGGTTCGGAGTGGGCCTGAGCCCGCTGGAGCTTTACCGAGAACCCCCGGCCGAGAGCCGAGCCGCCCTGTGCGCCAAAATCCGCCGACTGAACCAATTGAACCCCGACATTCTGTGCCTGCTGTTTGACGATATGCGCGGGGATCTGCCAGAGCTGGCGGCTCGGCAAATCGAGCTGGCCCACACCGCCGCCGAAGTGAGCACCGCACGCTCGGTAATCCTGTGCCCCACCTATTACAGCCCGGACCCGATTCTGGAAAAGGTCTTTGGCGCCCGGCCTGAACACTATTGGCCGGAGCTGGGCCGCGGCCTTGACTCCGCGATTGATATTTTCTGGACCGGCCCGGAGGTCTGCTCCGGCCAGTACCCTCGGGAACACCTGACCGAGGTCACCCAGTGGCTCGGGCGGCGCCCGTTTCTGTGGGATAACTACCCGGTGAACGACAGCGCCAAACTCTGCGACTTTCTACGCCTGGCGCCCTACCCGACAAGCCACGCCCAACTGGCCGGCTCGGTCGCCGGCCATGCGGTCAACCCGATGAACCAGGCCTACCTCTCCCGCCTGCCACTGGCGACTTTGCCAACGGCTTACGCCCGGGGCCCCGATTACCGCCCCGCCGAGGCCTTCCAACAAGCCTTGCAGTGCTGGTGCCCCTCGGGGTTGCGAGAGTGCCTGGAGGAAGACTTGCCACTGTTTCAGGAACGCGGACTGACGGCCTTGAGCGAAGCCGAGAAGGCGAGCCTAAAAGCACGCTACGAGCCCTTCGCCACTCGAGCGCCTCGCAGCGCCGAGAGCCATCTGGCCCAAGAGTTATTGGACTGGCTCGATCATCACTATGCCTTTGACCCCGCTTGCCTAACGGACTAACAAAGGCACTGGCGCGAGAGCCTCAGCGGCCGGAAAGAATGCTAGACTGTTAAATAGTCAAACTGACCAAAACCAAGCGAACAGGAGCCCCTATGCAGACCAAACCACTGGGTAAAAGCGATTTAACATTGAGCGAAGTCGGCCTCGGCTGCTGGCAATTGGGCGGCGATTTCGGTCCCATTAGCGCCGACACCGTTGCCGAGATTGTCGATACGGCTCTGGCCGAAGGCATTACCTTTTTCGATACCGCCGATGTTTACGGTGGTGGGGAAAGCGAGCGCTACTTGGGAGAGCATCTGGGCAATCGAGATCCGAAGCCGGTCATCGCCACCAAATATGGGCGCGGTGATGGCAGCTACCCGGACGGCTACTCCCTGACCCACATGCGGGATTCGGTTAAGCGGGCTCAGGACCGCTTGAAAACCGACGCTTTAGACTTGCTTCAACTGCACTGTGTGCCCACCGAAGTGGTGCGTCGCGGTGAAATCTTTGATTGGCTGCGGACCATTCAGCAGGAAGGCCACATACGCTACTTTGGCGCCAGCGTGGAAACCGTGGAAGAAGGCCTGATTTGCGCCGAGCATGATGACCTGACCTCACTACAGGTTATTTTCAATATCTTCCGCCAAAAGCTTCTGGATGAACTGCTTCCTCGCGCCGAGGATAAGAACATTGGCGTGATCGTCCGCCTGCCCCTGGCCAGCGGCATGCTTAGCGGCAAGTTCACCGAAAAAACCCAGTTCGCGGAAAGCGACCACCGCAATTTCAACCGCGATGGCGATGCCTTTAACGTGGGAGAGACCTTTGCGGGCATTCCGTTCGAAACCGGGGTAAAGCTGGTTCGCGAGCTGGAAAAGAAGGTTCCGGAAGGCTACACCATGGCTCAAATGGCCATGCGTTGGTTGCTGGACCAGCCGGCGGTCACTAGCATTATCCCGGGCGCCAGCTCTGCTCAACAAGTACGCGAGAACGCCGCTGTCAGTGGGTTGAAACCGCTTCCCGACGAGCTCCACGAAGAGCTGTATGACTTTTACCAGCACCAGGTGCAACAGCATATTCGTGGGGCTTATTAACAGCCCACTTCAAATGCGAGACATAAAAAAAGAGCGGCCAATGGCCGCTCTTTTTTTTGACTCGCAGTGGCTGATTAAGCGCGACGGCGCAGAACCCGCACACCGCCCAACAGGGCCAGCACCATCAGGAACAGGCTGTTGGTGGAACCACCGTGGTCAGCACCCTTGGGCAGCTCAGCCGAAGGCGGCACTACCAGGCTGTCACTGACGGAAATGGTAACAGTTGTGGGCTCGCTGTCCGCTTCAGCGTTGGCAGCCACCAGGTCGAGCGTCAGCTCTTCACCAGCATTCAGGCTCTGACCGTCCGCCAGGAAGATTGCGCCGTTATCGTCAATGGTCAGGACGTTTTCACCGGACCCACCCGCAATGCTCCAGGATTCGGTCTGGCTGGAGTTGGCGCCGTAACAATCCAACGCCTGCCCCAAAGAGTGACCCGAACGAGGCTCAACATCCACCTGAATGGACTGGTTCGGCAGCACGGCCGGCTCACCGGAGGCCATGGTGTCCATGTAGCACTTCAACCAGGTCATGGCCGGACGCTCATTACCGTCTTCATCCACCAAGTAAGCGCGTTCCTCGTCACGCCACAGACCCGGACGGAAACCCCAGAGGGTCACACCCTTAACCATCTCATGCTCCCAGAAAATCGGGAAAACACGGCGGTAGTCGTTCAATTGCTGTTGGTCGGTCAGACCATCCAGCTCCATCTCGGTGATGTAGATGGGCAATTCCAGAGCGGCCACTTCTTCAAGCGCGTCTGAAATCTCACCCGCCGTACCCGTGGTCGAGAAAGCGTGCGCCTGAATACCCACGGCGTCGATCAACTGCCGCTCTTTTAGCAACTCGATGATTTCAATGTAGGAAGAGCGAACCTCAGTGCTGCTCAGCACGTTGTATTCGTTGATCATCAGCTTGGAATTAGGGAAATGTTCACGCGCCATTGTAAAGCCGTCGATAACCCAGTCCCAGCCGGTGTCGCCGTCGCCGCCCAGGGCATTGATGTAGTTACCACCCTGGCCGTTATCATCCGGAGCATCGGGCGCATCGTTAACCGGCTCGTTAATCACTTCAACGAAGTCAAGCTGGGTATTGCCTTCCGCGTCTGTATACCGCTGAGAAACCACGGTAAACCATTCTCCAATGGCGTCAATCTGCGCGGCTTCATCAAGGTCCGCAATCCACTGCGGCTGCTGGTTGCCCCACAGCATGACGTGAAAGCGGTACGGGAAGCCATTCTCTTCGGCAAAGGCCACGGACTCATCCAACCCACCGGCCCAGCTGTTATCGCCTTCGGCGGTAAACCATTCATCTTCATACGCGGCGGGCCGGGTCTCGCTATTGGTGATCACGCCCCATTTGCCGGCGTTCTCGGAAACCACCTGGTTAAAATACTGCTCAAATTCGGGGAGCTGACTGGGAGAGTATACGCCCCCCAGAAACTTATCCTGGCCGGCGGCCAGCGGGCCCTCGTCTTGTGCGGTGGCGCCCATCGCCAAGGGCAGCGCCAACGTCAGGCTGGCCAGACAACGCTTTGAAAACTTCATAATTAAAACCCCGTTATTGTTGTCACACAATTGACTCCGATAGAGATTACCGAAGTATAGCCAATTGACCGCGACTGGTATAGATCGTAGTTACGCAGGCAGTCTTCCGGCAGATCAGACCACTCGCTTTTGGTCAGAAGGACTACAAGTTACGATACCCGAAAGGTCCGGTCAAGACCTAAACAAATAAAATTTCAGGCGCCAAAACAACTCGATCCCGGACGGTAGGCCGAAGCGGCTGATTTTTAAAGGCTTTTCTGGTAATTTGGCCCTCCTTTAAGGCTCGGCGCTTTTACCAACAAATTGTATCTGTCGTCCTCAATAAAGGGTAGCTCCAACCCCCGAGCCGTCAACCGAGCATTCACCGCCAACCCGTCCCAACCGTTAGAGAACCGTTATGTCCCATTCTCAGCCCCTCAGCGCCGATCAGATCCTGGATATTGACCGTCAGCACGTATGGCACCCCTACTCCTCGTTTCTGAACCCGACTCCGGTATTCCCCGTTGAGCGGGCACAGGGGGTGTACTTGCACCTGGCCGACGGCCGGAAGCTGATTGATGGCATGGCCTCCTGGTGGTGCCAACTGCACGGATACAACCACCCCACGCTCAATCAGGCCATTGAAGAGCAGCTGGGGAAAATGGCCCACGTTATGTTTGGCGGCCTGACCCACGAGCCGGGGGTTCGGCTCGCCCAACAGCTGGTCGAGCTGACCCCGCCCGGGCTGAACAAAGTGTTCCTGGCCGATTCGGGCTCGGTTTCCATCGAGGTGGCCCTGAAAATGGCCATGCAGTTCTGGCAGTCCCAGGGCAAGCCCGAAAAACACCGCTTTCTGGCCCTGCGGCGCGGCTACCACGGAGATACCTTCGGCGCCATGTCCGTTTGCGATCCGGTCACCGGCATGCACCAGCTGTTCAGCCACACCCTGGCGCAACAAGTATTTGCTCCTCAGCCCGAGTGCGAATTTGACGCCGAGTGGGACGAGCACTACATCGAAGAGTTCAAGCAGCTTTTGGTCGATCACAAAGACGAGCTGGCCGCCGTTATTCTGGAGCCCATTGTCCAGGGCGCCGGCGGCATGCGCTTCTACTCTCCGCATTATCTCAAGCGGGTACGGGAGCTGTGCGACGAGCACGATGTATTGTTAATTGCCGATGAAATCGCCACCGGCTTCGGCCGGACCGGCAAGCTGTTCGCTTGCGAGCACGCTGGTATCAGCCCGGATATTCTGAGTCTGGGCAAAGGCTTGACCGGCGGCTATATGACGCTGGCGGCGACGCTGTGCAACGACCGGGTGAGCGATGGTATTTGTCGCGGAGAGGCGGGAGTGTTTATGCATGGCCCGACCTTTATGGGTAACCCACTGGCCTGTTCGGTGGCCAGCGCCAGCATTGACCTGCTGCTGGATAGTGATTGGCAGCAAACGGTGGGAGCGCTTGAAACGCAGCTCCAGCGCGAGCTGGAACCCTGCCGAGCCCTGGGCGCCGTGGCGGATGTTCGCGTGCTGGGGGCCATTGGTGTGGTGGAGCTGCATGAGCCGGTGGATATGGCGACGGTGCAGCCACGGTTTGTGGAGGAAGGTATTTGGGTGCGGCCCTTTGGCAAGCTCATTTATATTATGCCGCCGTTTGTGACCTCCGAGGAGGAGTTGCGGACGTTGACCGGGGGGATTTACAAGGTGGTTTCCGAGTTGGGGTAATGGATGGCCCATGTGGTCCGGCCGGGGGTGGGGTAAACCCTTCCAAGACACGCCGTGAACCCATGACGTGAAGGGATTCACTAATGCCGCGATGGCATGGATGCCATGGAGCGGCCCCTGGGGGCTCGAATCGCGGGTCCCCCGCTCCACGGTCTTGGAAGGGTTCACCCCACCCCCGGCCTCCGTGCCACAATTCCCCCTATAACATTTTCTCTCTACCCAAGCGGCCGAATACCCACCGCCTCGCGCAACTTCTGCAACAAAGGCCGGCTGCGCTCGCGCGCTTTCTCGGCGCCGGCGTGCAAGACTTCTTCGATGTGTTTCGGGTTCGCCAACAGCGCTTCATAGCGCTCGCGCGCTTCGCCCAGCTGTTCGTTGACCAATTCAAACAACTGCTTCTTGGCTTCGCCCCAAGCGATGCCTTCGGCAAACGCCTTGCGCATTTCCTCGGTCTGCTCCGGAGTCGCGAACGCCTGCCAAATTTGGAATACGGTGGAATCGTCCGTGTCTTTCGGGTCGCCGGGCTCAAGCAGGTTGGTCTTAATTTTATTGATGTGTTTCTTCAGTTTCTTTTCAGGCAAAAACAGCGGAATGGTGTTGCCGTAGCTTTTGCTCATTTTACGGCCATCCAGCCCCTGCAGCACCGATACGTGCTCGTCCACCTTTGCCTCGGGCAGCACAAAGTGTTCCCCATAATGGTGGTTAAAACGGGCGGCGATGTCCCGGGCCATTTCCACGTGCTGAATCTGGTCTTTGCCCACCGGCACTTCGTGGGCGTTGAACATCAGAATGTCCGCCGCCATCAGCACCGGATAACTGTACAGCCCCATGGTCACGCCATAATCCGGATCTTCCCCGGCTTCCTGGTTGGCAGCCACCGCCGCTTTGTAGGCGTGAGCACGGTTCATCAGGCCTTTGGCGGCCATGCAGGTGAGCAGCCAGCACAGTTCGGGAATTTCGGGCACGTCGGATTGACGATAAAAAATGGCTTTGTCGGTATTAAGCCCCAGCGCCAACCAAGTGGCGGCGATCTCGCGGGTGGACTGATGCACCTGCTCCGGGTCCTGGCACTTGATCAGCGCGTGGTAGTCCGCCAGAAAGTAGAACGACTCGGCGTCCTCGCGCTCGCTTGAGCGAATCGCCGGGCGAATCGCGCCCACGTAGTTGCCCAGGTGAGGAGTGCCGGTGGTGGTAATGCCCGTTAAAACCCGTTGTTTGCTCATATCGTTATCGTGTCGCTGCCAAAAGGTTGGAAGGTGAAAAGCCGCTAATGATACAGGTTGGCCACTGGCTTTTGCACCTTCGAGCTCACAATTTGGCGGTGTGGGCAACCCGGGTCAGAAGTTCGGTGTAGGGTTGTTGCCAGCGCCCTTCATGTAAAAACTCCACCGAGGGCGCCCGTGGCATCTGCCCGGCGGTGAAGGCCGCGTACTCCCTGTGCAGCAACGCGGCGAAGGCGTGCGCCTCGCTCAGCGGGTTATCCCGCTCACTGCTGTATAGGCACTCCCGCGGGAACCATTCCGGATAGGCCTCCCGATCGGGCAGCAGCGGCCGACAGCCAGCGGCGACCGCCTCCAGCACCGACAAGCCCTGAAAGTCATGGAGGGCATTGGAAAGCACGCAGTGGCTCTGGGCGAGCAGGGCCCGGTAACGCTCTCGGCTCGGTTCATAGCCCCAGTGGCCCAAAGCGTTGTGAGCCTCCAGCAGAGCCTTCAACTCGGCAAAGGCGGGAGGCTGCTGCCGGAACTGCTGGCCGACCACGTGGAGCCGTATCCGGGCCTCGGGCCGTTGTTCAAAAAAACGCTGAAGCCCCAAGAGCAACCGGTCCGGCCCCTTGTCGTACTCCCATCGGTGGTTCCAAACGAGCGTTAACGGCCCATCGGGCTCGGCATCGTTGGCTACAAAGCACGGGGCTTCAATGGGCACGGGCAGGAGCCGACAACGCGCCTCCAAGTCACTCATCACCGTCTCGGGCACGGCGTCGGGCAGGCGCTTGAGCAACCGGGTCGCCCCGGCGAGAAACGAGGTACGATTATACTCCGAGTTAAACGCCACCTGGTCGGCACACAGGGCCGTATACAGGTTGATCAACTGCGGCTCCACATTGGCCCGCTGCTGCTTGCTCTGGGGGTAGGCAAACTGGTTCTCGTGGAAATAGACCAGGGTGGGAATACGGCACAGCTGGGGTACAAAGCCGCGCAGACAGGATAGATCCACCATGGAGGTGGCGATCAGCAGGTCATAGGGCTCAAGCAAGCACTCGCGCTCCTGGTGTGCCCAGAGAAAGCCGCTGCCACGCATTCGCCATTTAAAGTGCCGGGGCGGCAGGGCCAACTGGGTCCACTGCCAGTCGGGAAAACGCGCGGCCAGTTGCTCGCGCCAGCGCCGGTGGCTGGGAGCGTCGTAACCGGAGAGGAGCAGGACTCGCATTAACCGCCGGTTCCGTACTGCTCGGCCGCCCCCTCCAGCAAATACACATCAAGCCCGGTCTGGGCCAGCAGTTGCACCGCCACGTGGCTGCGCCGGCCGGCATCATCGGTCACCACATACGTTTTGTCGCTGTCGAGCTGCTCGAGGCTCTCCCTCAGTTGGGCCAGTGGCAGGTTGCGGCTGCCTTCGAGTTTGCCAAAACGGCGCTCCACGGCGAGGCGCACATCCAACACTTGCGGATCATTCAATTGGGTGCGGCGCTGCGGCCACTCGGCCGCCGAAATGGTCTGGATGACCGGCTCTTGCAGCAAGGTTTTAAAATCGGCCTTTTCCAGCCGCATAAGCCGGCCGGCCGAAAGCATTTCGACGTTGGCGTTTCGCGTGGTATCCCCTGCCAGCGCCTCTTCCCCAAAGTATGAGCCGGCCCCCAATTCCGCCAGCACCTTGCCGGCCTTGTTGGTGACTTTAGCGCGGCCGGATTCCAACACGTAAAAGAAATCCCCCTGCTCCCCTTCACGAACCACTCGTTCGCCCTCCTCCACTTCCACTTCCTCAAAGCGCACGAACAGCTGTTGAATGTGGCTGGGGGGTATGCGGGTGAACAGTGGCGATTCAAGCAGGTGAGACATCCAGTCATGTTCGCCCTCGCCGGCTTCGCTATCGGGGTGGTCGCCACTCTGGCTCCAAGCCATGACGAGATCCAGAAAGTCCCGTTCGAGCACAATAAGCGCTACCTCGGACATGGCCACGGCGGAGACCTGCGTGGGCGACTGGTCCGCCAAGGGGAAGCGGGCCTCCTCGCTGTCGGCTTCCAGTGGGCGTTTCTCAAACTGAGCGTCGATTAGATCCACCCGCCCGGAGAGCAAGTAGTATTGGGATTCAAGCGTTTTACCGCGCTTGAAAATCAACGTCCCCCGAGCCATCTCGGCGTACTCGGCTCTATCCAGAACTTTGTCCAGGTACTCGTCCGACAGGCGGTCAAAAGGGGCAAAAGCGCGGAGCTTATCTCTCTGGAGAGTCATTACGTGGCTACCATTAATTGAAACAAGCGAGCATTCATTAAAACCAGCGGGCTTCGCTTTTAGAATAAGTGTGGAATGTTAATCCCCACTGTGTAGGCCGTCTCTTCCAGTTGAGTATCGTGTGCCAACCCCACATCCAGGGTCCAGCGAGTGCTGCCGATGGTGGTCCGAGCGCCCGCAGCGTAGATGGGGGCCCGGCGCCAATCATTGTCGGCCATTTCCAGAATCCAGATAGGGCCCACCACCGGCTTGAACGTTGCCGCCAACCCCCAGGTGCCGTAGGTCTCGTCGATGCGCCGATCGTGCTCCACCCCACCGTTCAGATGCAACGTCAGGCTGTCCATCGGCTGAAAACTCAGTGGCACATTGACAAAGTAGCGGTCCAGCTCGCTGCCGGAGCGGTGATAGTTGGCACCCCCGGAAAGGGCCAAGGCAGGGCCGCTACGGGAAGTCCACACCACTGTTTTGTATTCCAAGCCGATATCCGAGACCTCATTGGTCTCGTTGTTATAGGTGACCGGCAGCGTCCAGTCCGAGCCCCCAGTGAAGTTACAGGCGGGTGAGGCCACCGCTCGGCTGACGGGGTCCGTATGGGTGTACCAGGTTTCAAACTTACAGTTTTGCGGGGGGGTGATACTCGCATCGTCCACCATGAAGTGGCCGTCATTCGCACCGGCGTAACCGGCGAAAATGGACAGACCCGCGACAAACAGAGCACTGACGGCTGTTCGACTCATGACACTTCCTCTCATATTTCAGGACCGTCCCGGGGGATGCGGGTAGCGGTAGTACTCGTTCAGTACCCGGTAGAGGTAACAAGCGTCCTCCCGGCCAGCGAGCTCGCGAATCGAGTGCATCGCAAAGGTAGGCACGCCCACGTCCAACGTCTTCACGCCGACTTCTGAGGAGGTAATGGGGCCGATGGTGCTGCCGCACTCCATATCCGTGCGCGACACAAAGGTCTGAACCGGCACTTGCGCCCGCTCGGCCAAGTCCCGAAACAGTGCACTGCTTTCACTGGTGGTGGCGTAGCGCTGATTGGCGTTTATTTTAATGACCGGGCCGAAGTTCAGCCGCGGGCCGTGGTTGTCGTCATGGCGGTCCGAAAAATTCGGGTGAACCCCGTGCGCGTTGTCGGCGGAAACCATCAGGGAAGCGTCGATGGTTTGCATCCGGGTTTCCACCTCGGGCAGCAACCGCTCCAAAAACTGTTGTAGCATCGGCCCCTTGGCACCGCACGCCGAGGCGCTGCCCACTTCCTCGTGGTCATTACACACCAACAGGCTGCTGTACCGATCATCCGCATCGATCAGGCTCTGCAGCCCCACATAACAGCTCAGCAGATTGTCCAGCCGGGCACTGGCCAAAAAGTCCTGAGCCATGCCGATCATGGCCGGGGGCTGGGTATCGTATAGGCTGATTTCGAAATCCAACACCTGGTCTACCTCAAGCCCCGAATGTTGGCTGAGCAGTTGGGTTTTCAAACGCTCGCGGAATTCGGGCTGGTCCGCCCCCGGAGTTTCACTCAACAGCAGCGGCGCCATTTCCTTCTGAGGGTTAATGCTGCGCTGACGGTTGGCCTCGCGGTCCAGGTGAATAGCGAGGCTGGGCACCACCGCCACCGGCGCCTTGAAGTCCACCAGGGCACTGCGGATCCGACCGTGGGTGTCCCGGTAGCTGACCCGACCGGCCATGGAGAGGTCCCGGTCAAACCAGGGCGCCAACAGAGCGCCACCGTACACTTCAACGCCCACTTGGGCGTACCCCTGACGGGACAACTCCGGGGTAGGCTTAACCTTCAGGCAGGGGCTATCGGTATGAGCCCCCACCATGCGAATACCGCTGGCCGGAAGGGACTCTTTTCCATAGACAAAACCGATAACGGAAGAGCCGTTGCGCATCACCCAGTATTTGCCACCCGGTTCCAGCTTCCAGGGCTCACCTTCGGCCAGGGGCTGGAAACCGGCGCGGGTCAGCTCAGCGGCAATATTGGAGGCCGCGTGAAACGGCGTGGGGGAGGCCTGCAGAAAATCCAGCAGGCCTTCATTAAACGTTTGAGACGACATGGAAGTCATAAACACTCACAGAATTTCAGTGTGGACTCGTAGGGTAACGCCCCGAGCCGATAACATCAGCCCTTGGCGGGTAGCGCGAGCTCAAAACGCGACCAACAACAGAACACTGCCCAACAACAGCCGATAAACCACAAACGGCAACATTCCCAGGCGGTTGATATATTGCATGAAATAATGCACGCAAACAAATGCACTGCCCCCCGCCAACGCCGCGCCGAGCAACAGCTCCAGCCATGGGGCCGGCTCTTGCTGCACCACCAACTGCAGCGCTTTATACCCTCCGCTTAAGGCAATTACGGGAACAGACATTAAAAAAGAAAAGCGCGCCGAGTCGGTCCGGGTAAAGCCCAACAGCAACGCGGCGGTAATGGTAATTCCCGAACGCGAGGTACCGGGAATCAGCGCCAGGGCCTGGGCCAGACCAATCAGCAGAGCGGCCTTCCAGGTAATATCCGCGAGAGTACGAACACGGCCGCCCCGCCAATCGGCCCACCCCAGGGCCACACCAAAGATCAACGTAGTCAATGCAATGACCAGCGTGGTTCTCAAGTGGGCTTCTATTACGGCATCAAAGAGCAATCCGCACACCGCAGCGGGCAGGGTTGCCAGTATTAACAGCCAAGCCAGTCGACTGTCCTCGGTGGCGGGTGCTCGGGCCACTAGCTGAAGGCTCCAGTCACGGGCCATCTGCCAGAGGCTGGATCGAAAATAGAGCACGACCGCCGTCAAGGTGCCGACGTGAACCGCCACATCAAAAGCCAGCCCCTGATCGGGCCAGCCCAACAGCGCTTTGGGCAACAACAAATGGCCCGAGCTGGAGATAGGAAGAAATTCGGTAATCCCCTGAATCAGGGCGAGCAAAACGATGTGCAAGGTTTCCATGGTTCATTCCGTCAATCACACGCCGAAACGCTTATTCAGGAGCGAATGCGCTGGCGTTTCTTCCAGCTGATTGTATCTCTGAGGTACACCGGCTGCGCCTGTTCGGCGGCTACCGCTTCACCATTGGCCAGGGCGCGCTCAGCCAAGGGCAGCATGTGCAAGGCGTTAGGGTAAACATCAAGGTCCCGGTGCGCCGGCGTAAGGGCGTTGAGCTCGGGGTAATGCCAGCCGGGGCCGATGGCTACGAACTCGGAACCCAGTGCTTGCACAGCGCCGTGCCCCGCCACCTCCTCCGGGGGGGACACCGCTTCATTCTCCAGCCGATGAAGCCAGTCGGGCTCACCCGTCCACGAAACAAGCGTCCAGTAGACTTCTTGCATACGGGCATCCATCGCCGCCAGGACGGGTTGCCCTTCAAAAGAGGGGTGCGTCTTATAGTAACCCAGTGCCATAGCGTCGAGCGTGGACACGCCGACAACGGGCAAGTCCCGGGCAAAGGCCAACCCCTGCACTACACCCAGACCGATTCGAAGGCCGGTGAAAGAGCCCGGCCCACGGCCAAACGCCACGGCGTCCAAGCTCGACAAGCTCCAGCCCGCTTCGGCCAGAACCTCATCCACCATGGGCAACAATCGTTGGGTATGACTTTTAGCCGCCATTTCAAAGCGGCCCACCGTGCGCTCTGCCTCCTGCAAGGCAACAGAGCAGGCATCGGAGGAGGTATCCAGGGCTAGTATTCGGGGCATATCACCAGACTCTCGAACTCTGAGGGCCCGCATTTTGCCAGATTTCCTCCGCGAGTGCATGACAGGAGCCATAAAAGCAAAAAACCCGAGGGGCGGCGGCCGCAGCCGACACCCTTCGGGTTTGAACGCTTCAGGGCCGGTGCCCGGCTAAACGTTCTTACGCTTTCTTGGCCGGACGGCCACGACGCTTGGCGCTCGCCTTGCGGGCACGGGTTTTACCGGGAGCCGCAGTGGTTGAACGCTTGGTGGTCGCGCGTTTTTTGCTGGTTTTCTTGCGAGTTTTGGCCTTTGCCTTGGCGGCCGCCTTGCGGTCCACCTGGACAATTTTGGTTTTGGCCTTCTTCTCGGCAGCTTTGGCTTTGGCGGCGGCTTTCTTCTTAGCGGCCTTTACCTTGCGCTCGTCAGCCCTGGCGCGAGATTTGCGCCAACGCTCTTCAAACGCTTCTCTCGCTTTTTCGAGATCACTTTCCGCTTTATCGGCCAGGCGCTCACGCAATTCGGCAATTTTTGCATCCGCCGCATCAGCTGCCGCCTTGGCGGCCGCCATTGCTTTGGCTTTGGTCAATTCCACACGCGCTTCAGACACTTTGGCCCGTGCGGCCTTCACCCGCTCATTCGCCTTGCTGACCGCTGCACTCGCGTTTTTGGCAGCGCGCTTGTCGGTCGCCCGGGTCGAACCCGCCGCTTTGGCTTTAGCCGCCGCCGCCTTCTTCCGCGCCGCTTCTACTTTCTTGGCGTGGGCGTCGACGTCTTTCTGCAGTTTTTCGATTTTGGCTTCCGCTTTTACTACCGCCGGATCAGCCGCTGTTACCGGTGTGGCGGTACGCTTTGCTGTAGCGCGTTTGGCAGTTGCCTTGCGCTTTTTAGCTACTCTGGCCATAAACGTTTCTCCTCAACTTTGTATCGTTGTCTACACATCAGTTGATTAACAAAATAGAGCACAGTCTATGTGCATCCAATCCACCACAAATACTATGTAAAAATTAGTCACATTGCGAGTTTTTAGCAAATATTTTGGGTTTTTTTTGCGCTTTTTTTGAAAAATTCACGGATTCGAAGGGTAAACACGTTTTTTATTGCTTATTTGTTGCCTAAAAGCAACGCCCAACCATTTTCTCTGACTGGAATAAAATGGGGCCCGCAAATGCGAGCCCCATCGAAAAACACTTTGTACTCAGTGAATGAATAACCCGTTATTTCAGCACCTCCTCAAGCTGCTGACGAATGTCGTCAATGCTACCCACACCGGAAACCCGAGTGTACTTTGGAGCTTCGGGCTTTCCGGTGGCTTCAAGGTCACGATAGAAGTTAACCAGCGGCTTGGTCTGCTCGTGGTAAACCGACAGACGCTTACGGACGGTTTCTTCCCGGTCATCTTCCCGCTGTATCAAGGGCTCGCCGGTAATATCATCCACACCCTCTTCTTTGGGCGGCTGATGGTCGATGTGGTAAACCCGGCCCGAGGGTTCATGGACACGACGACCGGCCAAACGAGAGACGATTTCCTCATCATCCACATCAATTTCGATGACGTGGTCAATCTTGATGTCCTCGTCCAACAATGCCTGAGCCTGGGGAATGGTGCGGGGGAAGCCATCAAAGAGAAAGCCGTTGGCGCAATCGGGGGCCTTGATGCGCTCTTTAACCAGCGCGATGATCAAATCATCCGGCACCAGCCCGCCCGAAGCCATAATGTCTTTCGCTTTCATACCGAGTGGAGTTCCCGCCTTAACAGCGGCACGTAGCATATCCCCCGTTGAAATCTGGGGAATACCAAACTTATCCATGATCAATTGTGCCTGGGTACCTTTACCGGCTCCCGGGGCACCGAGCAGGATTATATTCATGGGGTTGCTCCTTAAAAGCAGTGCAGTAAGGGTTGGCGGACTGACGGCCAATGAAAAACCGCATACGATACACGGCCCGCCCCCAGAGCACAATATAGGGGCATAGCGGCGTCAAGAGCGGTGGTCCAACCTTCCCCTACCCCCAAGCCCCACCTTGATTTGGACGCGCTTCGCCCGCATAACCATAAAGAGCTGAACGACGTGCGAAGTTTGTCGTCGAATAGCTGTAAGCCAGAGGCTATTCTATACTGAGAATGAAGGGCGCGGCCCGCTGGGGCCCGCCCACCCCGACCAGAGATGAGGTTTTATCGATGAAAGTAAGCGAACTCATGAGGCACTGGGAAAAAACCGCCAGCGGCCGGATCACCGAGCAAACCTACGAAGTCCACCTGCCGCTGGAAGACGCCGCTCGCCTTGAGGCGCTGCGCGAAATGTACCCCAAAACGACCCCGGAGCGGCTGATTACCGACCTGCTCTCGGCCGCATTGGGAGAGCTTGAGTCCGGCATGCCCTACATTAAGGGCTCCACCGTTGTGGCGGAAGATGAGGAAGGTGACCCGATTTACGGGGACGAGGGGCCCACCCCCCGTTTTCTTTCCCTCAGCCAGAAACACCTGCATAAACTCAAGGGCGAGCCGGCGTGATTCGGCCGACCGCGCAAAAATGAACTAAGCTGAACACTCAGGTAGTGGCACTGCCCGCCTCCTTCCCACCGAGTAGCGGAGGGCGGGCCTTCCCTTTGGGTCTTTGACTGGAGGACACGACGATGGGACTGTTCAGCAAGCACGACAACGACACTCACCCCGAGGATGAGAGCTTAGAGCTTCCCACTCGGGACGATTTCCACCAACCCCTGGTGGACGACGCCAAAACCCGCCCCGCTGGCCGTTACAGCTTCGACGACGCCATCGGCTTGATGCGCGACCTGTCCGAACCACCGAGCGATGAGCTGATGGCGGTCATTTGCAAAACCCTCGAATCCGCTCACATACGACTGGAAGATGTCTTGCAGGACGCCCGCCAGAAAGAGCAACGCATACAGCGGGAACATCAGGGGATTGAACAAGACATTCAGAACCTGCAGAAACAAATCGACAAAAAACAGACGGAGTTGGCCGAGCGGGCTCAGACCCTGGAGGAACTAACCCGTATCAAAGAACGGTTCGAACATGCCCGCCCCTCCTCGGCCCCCTCTCCCGCACCCACCCCCGCGCCAGAACCACCCCTTTTCGCGGAGGAGCCGGACCTTCCGGCAACCGAGAGCGAGCCCGCCACCCCAATTTCGGCGGGCCGGCGCGGCCGAGGTCCCGGGGCCCGCTAAGCCGGTCCTTACGCCCTGTTCAAGCAATCGTCCCCTATCCCGTTCCCCCAAGCGCCGGCGGGAATGGGGCCCTCCCGCGATGACAGAATTGATTGCACCGCCAACGGCCCCTAAAATGGTTAGTGAGAGAAACTCATAATCAGGATAACAACTATGTCAGCATCAACCTCCCCCCTGAGATCTATCGATCTGGATGACTACGATCGAAAAATCCTCCGTGCGCTCCAGGCCAGTGCCGATTACTCCATGGCCGACCTGGGTAATTTGATTGGGCTCTCCCACACCCCCTGTTGGCGCCGCCTCAAACGGCTGGAGTCCGAGGGCATTATTCGGGGTAAGGTGACGCTGCTTGACGCGTCAAAGGTTGGCATGAATGTGGTCGTGCACGGCGCGGTTCGGCTGACCGGCCACCAAGTCGAGACCCTTCTGGCCTTTGAAGAGGGCGTACAGCAAATTCCCGAGGTATTGGAGTGCTATGCCAGCACGGGCGACTGCGACTACCTGCTAAAGATGGTGGTCAACAGCATTGGGCACTACGAGCGCCTCCTCAATGAACAGCTGAGAGCCCTGCCGCATGTAGCCTCTATTCGCTCGAACTTTGCGTTGAAACAGGTGAAATACACCACGGAGCTACCTCTGTAACCACAAAGCCGCTCTCAAGCGTCAACATCGGCGAACTGCTCGCCTTCGCTGTAAATGATCTCGGAAACGACCTGGTCCTGATTTTTCCGGCCACAGTCCACGACGATATCCGCATAGCGCTGATAGAGCGCCCGGCGCTCTTCAAACACATCCGCCAGGCTTTGCCCCGGCGGGCAGGCAATGCCACGGCTTGAAAAGTTTTGAACCCGGCGCTCAAGCTCCTCCAACGGTACATCCAAAAATACCACCCGCCCTGATCGTTTCAGGTGGTTCATACCGCGTTCGCTATACACCACGCTGCCACCAGTGGCGATCACATGGTTCAGGTACTGGCACTCCAGCAGCACTTCTTCTTCACGCTCCCGAAGGTGCTGAAAGCCGTGGTCGTGAACGATATCCTGCAGGGTCTTGCCTTCGCGCGTCTGAATGAGAATGTCCGTATCGACAAAGGCTTTCACCAATTCCTTTGCCAACAGCAAGCCGACTGTACTTTTGCCCGCTCCGGGCATTCCCACAAGAACGAGACTATTACCAACTGGTTCAACCACAGAAAACTCCTCACTTGTTGGCCCAAGGGAATGAACGTTACACCTTAAACCTTACCACCAGTTCCCTGAGGCTGGAAGCCAACTGCATCAAACGCTCACTAGCCACCGCCGTGGTGGCTGCGTCATCGGACGTTCGCGACGCCAACTCATTAATTTCCACCATATTCTTGTCGATATCCCCCGTCACCGTGCTCTGTTCCTCAGCGGCGCTGGCTATCTGAATGGCCATGTTGGTAATGCGCTGGACGGCCTCGGCGATGTCCACCAGAGACTCCCCCGCCTCGCCGGCGGCCGAGACGGCTTCATCAGTCAATTCACGGCTGGACGACATCGCTTCCACGGCTTCCTGCACGCCCCCTTGCAAGCGGGTCAGCATATTGCGGATATCCTCGGTGGACTGCTGCGTTCGACTGGCCAGGGTGCGAACTTCATCCGCCACAACCGCAAAGCCCCGGCCCTGTTCTCCGGCCCGCGCCGCTTCAATGGCCGCGTTAAGAGCCAGCAGATTGGTCTGCTCCGCTACACCGCGAATTACATCAATCACCGAGGTAACGTTCTGCGCCTCCTCCTCCAGCCGGCGCATACTTTCGGCGGTCTCACCAATGTGGGAGGCCAAGCTGTCTACCCGCCTGACGGCGCGCTCCAGGCGGTTACGGCCGTCCTCGGTGGTTTGGTTGGCATTTTTGGCGCTCTCGGCGGTCTCATTCGTGTTCTGTGCGACCTCACCGATGGCCGCAGTCAATTCATTCACGGCGGCCACCACCATGTTGATGGCCTGCCCCTGTTCGTCCGCCGCCTTCTGGCTGCTGGTGGAAGCCTGCAATACCTGCTCTGTGGAAGTCGAAACCTCTTCCGTCGTGTTTCGAACATCGCCAATCAGCCGCTGTAGCCGCGCCATAAACCGGTTGACCTGTTCCGCTAACTGCCCCAGTTCATCTGTCCGGTCCAGATTGACCCGCAAGGTCAGATCCCCGTCCCCTTCCGCAATGTCCTGGATTCGGGCACTGATCTGGTTTAAGGGCCGCGTGACCAACATAGGCAGGAAGGCGGCGGCGCCAAGTGAAATCAGCGTTCCCAGAATGCCGGACAGGCTGAGCGCCGAAATCATGTATCGCTTATCCTCATTAATTTGCTGATTCAGGGAATCCACCTGTTGCAGGCGACGTTCGGAGACCACATCAAGATGATTACGGAGCTCACTAAAGGCCTCGGAAACCTCCCCGAAAGAGCGCGAGGCCAGGGGCTCCAGCGCCAAGGGGCCCGCCGTGCGAGCTTCCTCTATTACAGCGGTACTGGACTCAAACCAGCGATCATAGAGGCTTTCAAACCGTTGTCGCTCTTGCTGGGTGACGATCTGGGAGAGGTCAAACGACTGCATGGCACGATCATAGGTTTGCTGGGCGTTTTCCTGGTGTTCCCGCAACAGTGCCTCGCGGTCCACGGAGCCAGCCACCAACATGGCTCGCTCGGCCGTCAAGGCCTGATACAAGTCCCGGTCAGCTTCCAACAGCAACTGTATTTCCGGCAAGTTAACAGTGGCGATCGTGTTAGAGTTCTCACCTAACGCTGTAGTCGCGCGGACGGCATAAACGCTGACCCCGATAAAAATAATAACCAGTAACATTAAAGGAAGTGTCAGTTTCCAGCGGAAACCCATGTTGTTGTACCAGCTAAACATAGCAAGCCCTCTGAGACGAAAGACGTAGTGTTCCCTGGCAGCCTGCACTTGAAAGGTCAAGTCAACACATCACTGAGCGAGGCGCCTCCGCCAACATAGACTTAAAAAGTGTAGTTCAAACACAAACGTCACGCCCGCTATCGTGTTATCGATAACGGCGGCAGAGTTTTAGAAAACGAGGGAAGTAAACGCGCTTATTGATGGAGCTTCAAGCTTACCTGCGTCAGGCGTGAATCGCGCATATCAAGCACCACAAATTCCACTTCACCCAAGCGCACGCGATCACCCACAACCGGGTGGCGGTACTGGCTGTAAATGTAGCGGGCGATGCTCCAGTTGGCTTTATCCTCAGGCACCTCAAAACCGTAAAGCATGCCAAGGTCCGCCAGCTTCGCCCGGGGGGTGACCACAAACTCCCCGAAAAACGCCTGAACCGACAGCCGGTCCGGCTCGTCGACCCCCACCAGCAACTTATCCAAGGCGGGCAAGTCCGTAGCGGATGCGAGAAGGTACACATGGTCCCCCGGCTCCAGGCGGTGGCTTTGCTTCAACGATAGCGGCTGGTCCGCCCTCAGAACACATAGCAGGCTGGCCCCCTGAGGCAGTGGCAGCTTATCCGTGGGCGAGCGCAAAGCCGGGCTACCCTCGGCCAACTTATAGCCCACGAACTCATAGCCCACCTGGCCGGGCACGCCCAGCTCCACCCGTTGTACTCGCGTGGAGCTGGTGGGCACTTCCAGGTTGAGTTTGCGTGCAAGCGGCGCCACGGTCCACCCCTGAAGCACCAGGGATACCAGCACAATGAAAAAGGCCACATTGAAAAAGAAGGGCCAATTATCGAACCCCGCCAGCCAAGGGAACATGGCTAATACAATCGGCACCGCCCCGCGAAGGCCGACCCAGCTGATAAACAACTTTTCACGCCAATCAAACTGAAATGGAATCAGGCACAACCACACGGCCAGAGGCCGGCCGAGCAATATCAGAAACAAGCCCACCAGAACGGCGCTGGGCGCATAGACCAACAGCTCTTTGGGAGAGACCAGCAGCCCCAGCATCAGGAACAAACTGATTTGCGCCAGCCAGGCGATACCATCGTGAAAGCGCTGAATATTGTAGAGCCCTCGGGAGAGACGGTTGCCGACCACCAACCCCGCCAGGTACACCGCCAGGAAACCACTGGCCTGCAACGAAGCGGCCAGCCCGAAGGTGGAAATGCCTCCAAACAGCGCAAGCAATGGATAGAGGCCCGGACTCAGAGCCAGCTTGGCCACGCCCCAGGCAAGAACACGCCCCCCAAGCAGCCCAATGGCCGCGCCCAGCCCCATTTGCCAGAGGAACTGGCCGAGCATCATCATGCTGAAACCGCCATCGCCCCGCAGCATGAACTCCACCAGAAGAAGCGTCAGGAAGATGGCCATGGGGTCGTTCAAGCCGGACTCAATCTCCAGGGTGGCACCAACCCGTGTTTTAAGCGCCAACCCTTGCATATTGAGCACGGAGAAGACCGCGGCGGCATCGGTGGAGCCGACAATCGCGCCGATCAGAAAGCCTTCAACCCAGCCCACGCCCAGAATCCAGGCCGCGAAGGCCCCGGTCAGGGCGGCCGTGACCACCACGCCCACGGTGGCCAGCAACAGCGCCGGGCGCAACCCAACCCGGAAGTTATTGCGGTCGGTACGCAGGCCACCGTCAAACAGAATGACCGCCAACGCCAACGTCGCCATAAAATAGGCGGATTCAACGTCGTCGTACTGAACGCCCCCTAGCCCATCTTCTCCGGCCAGCATTCCGATAATGAGAAACACCAGCAACAACGGCATCCCCATGCGGGGCGAGAGGGTACTGGCGAGGATGCTGATGACAAACAGCATCCCCCCAAAGAAAATCAGTTGATTCAACGTATCCATAAGGAACCAATAGTACTACATTAATGGCGCGGGCTACCCCCGCCCTCAGAGAAACCACGGTGCTTTGTTTGACGCCCCTGTTTAGCGCCCCTACCGGTAACGCCAGGGGCGGTTTCCTGTTATGATCGCGCCTTACCCGAACCCGTTACGCCACACATAAAGTTGTCATTCATGTTTGATCCGAACGCGCTGCAACAGCTATCCACACTCAAGTCCAACCTGCGCTCACAAAAAGACCTCGCTCCGGGGGTGGTCCGAACCACGACTCGCCGCTTTGCGTTCGTCAATCTTGACGACGGCCGAGAGGCCTTCCTGCCCCCGGAGGAAACCATGCGCGTGGTTCCCGGAGACCGAGTGGAAGTGGCCCTTACCACCAACCGCAAGGGCCAGTTGGAAGCGCAGCTGGAGCGCCTGATCGACAGTGAGTTTTCAAGCTTTGTGGGCCGTTACCGAATCAAGGGAAAAGCGCATTTTGTGGAACCAGACGTCCCACAGTTTACCCGCTGGTTGTTTGTTCCGCCAAATCAACGCAAGGGGTTTGAAGAAGGGGACCTGATTGAGTGCCGCCTCAGCCGGCACCCCTTTCACCACGAAGGCAAGGCCCAGATCACGATTACCGCGAGCCTGGGCAAGCCCGGCGAGCCGGGCGTGGAAGCGCGCTACGTGAGCGCGAAATTTCAACTGCCCAATGAGTGGTCCGACAAGGCTCAGGATCAGGCGCAGGCGATTAACCTGACCCCAATCACCGCTGACCCCGAGCAGGAAGACCTGACTGCCCTGCCCTTTGTGACCATCGACGCCGAAGCCACTCGGGATATGGACGATGCCGTCTATGTGGAAAGCCGTGAAGAGGGCTGGGAGCTCTGGGTCGCCATCGCGGACCCGAGCCGCTTTATTGCCCCCGACACCCCCCTGGACAAAGCCGCCAGCGACCGAGCGAGCACGGTCTACCTGCTGGGCCAAAGCATCACCATGCTGCCCTCGGAACTGTCTCACGACACTTTCTCCCTGGTACCCGAGCAGCGCCGCCCGGCCCTGGTCTGCCGCATGCATATCCAGCGCGATGGAAGCATTACGGATTACCGCTTTAGCGAAGCCTTGATTCGCTCACACCACAAGCTGAGCTACAACGGCGTGAGCGAGGTTCTCGACGGCAACCTCGAAAGCACCGAGCTGCCCGCCGAGCGACTGGAGCTGCTGCGCCAACTGTACGAGTGCGCCACCGCCCGCAGCGAGCATCGCCAAGAGCACGCCCTGCTGATGGAAGCCCGGCCCGACTACTACTTTGTGCTGAACGACCAGAAGAAAATCGAGCGTATCGAAAAGCGCGAGCGAACCAAGGCGCACCGAATCGTCGAAGAGGCCATGCTCGCCACCAATATTTGCGCCGGCGAGTTGTTCACCCGTCATCCGGGCCACGGCATTTTCTCCCACCACGTCGGTTTTCGCCCCGAGCGGTTGGAGGATGCCCTCAGCCTGCTGAAAGAAGACGCACCGGAATACGAAGTGGGAGACCTGCGGGAGCTGCCCCACTTCCAAAAACTGCTGCGCGACCTGCGGCAAAACCCAGAGCAGGCGCCCGCGTTTGAAACGCTCCTGCCCCTGATTCAGCGCATGTTGCAGGCCGCCTCGCTCTCGGGCGATGCCAGCGAGCACTTCGGCCTGGGCTTCCCTCACTACGCCACGGTGACCTCGCCCATTCGCCGCTACCATGACTTTTACAACCACCGGGCAGTAAAAAGCATATTGCGCGAAGAGCCCGCCACCCCTCCGAGCAAAGCGCTGCTGGAACACCTGCAAGGCCGACTGCAGCGCTCCCGTCAGGCCTGCCGACAGTTGGAGCAATGGCTGGCCTGCGACTTTGTCAGCGATAAAATTGGCAGCATTCATACCGGCAAGGTGACCCTGGTGAACTCCATGGGCTTCGGCGTGCGCCTAGATGACTGGGGCATTGAGGGCTTTGTCCGCCTTGCGGATGGCGACACCAAGCCAGCGTTCGATTCCCGCCGGCTCAAAATTTCCCTCGAGGCGCAGCAGTACCAACTGGACCAGACCGTTCATGTGGTGATACAGGGCGTGGACAAAGAGCGCCAGCGCATCGCCCTGGAAGTGGTGGATGAGGCAACGGCGGAGCGGCTGCGGGTTTGGGAGCAGGCACCGGTGAAGACTGACTGAAAACCAAAAAAATGGCGCCCCGAGGGGCGCCAAGCGTTGGTCTCACAAAGTACTCAATACGCTACATCCGGTAGCTAACCCCCAGAACCAGGCGCGGCTCTTGAGAGGTGTACGTCATCGGGTGAGAGGAATAGCCCAGGTAACTGGTCTGCTCTTCACCGGTGATATTGATCGCTTCCGCGGTGAACGAGAAGTTATCGCTAATATCCCAGGTCAGGTTGGCATCCCACTGGCCGTAGGCGTCGTAGAACTCCGAGGCGCCATTCTCCAAACCACCCACATCAAACACCGACCGGTGCGGCGACAGGTACTCGTCACGCCACGTGTAGGCCAGGCGAGTACTCAGGTGCTCGTTTTCGTAGAAGCCCATCACGTTAAAGGCATGTTCGGACACGCCGGGCAAGCCCAGGTTGCTGTTCAACGTGGAGTCCGTGTCGGTTTTACTGTCGGAGAACGTGTAGTTGGCACTGAGGCCGAGCCCGTTGTCAAAAGACTGCTGAAAAGCAAGCTCTACGCCTGAAACGCTACCACCCGAGCCGTTTTGCGGACGGTTAACACCGCCCCAGCTACCGCCGTCGGGCCCCTCATCGGACCCAAACTCCAGTCGCGTTTCACTGGCAATAAACGATTCCACCGCTTTGGTAAAGGCACCGGCCGAAACCAACCCGAGGTCATCAAAGTACCACTCAAACGCCACATCGGCCTGGGTTGCACGGTACGGCTCCAGAGACGGGTTACCCGAGCTACCACCGGTAAACTGGAAGTAGTCTCCGAAGCCCGGTTCGTTAACCCGGGTATAATTGTACTGTTGCCCACGGCCCAGATCCTGCAGGTTAGGACGGGCAATCACCTTGGCGGCGGAGAAGCGCAGCTTGGTGGCATCCGTTGTATCCAGAACGAAGTTCAAGCTGGGCAACACGTCCCAGTAATCTTCCGTCGCCGTTTCGTTCTCCCACACCAGCAGTACGCCCTGGCTGTTCCAGCCGTCAGTCGCTTGAGTCCAGCCTTCGCCAACAGCCTGGGGTTCACGGGTGGCGTACTGAATATCCACCTCGGTATTAACGACTCGCACACCCACATTCAGGGTGTAAGGCACCCGGTCGCCGGAGAAGTCGGCTTCACCATACAGGGCGGTGCTCGTTTCGGTTACCACCCAGGAATTCAGCGGTACTTCAAACCAACGCCCGGGCGAGTTGGGGGCCACACCGTCAATCCAACCCTCAACGTCGTCCACAATGGGTGCCGCACCGTGCATCAGCACGTTGGACTGGTAGCCACCGGAGGGAAAGAAGTTGTTGAGTTCGATGTAACGGTCGGGATTATCGGTAAAGCTTTCCCAGGGCAAGTAGCCCGGTCCACCGCTCCAGCGGCCCGCATCGCCCAGCATAACGTCCGGCCCGTAAAGCGCTTCGGCCATGTTCATACCACTGGAGGTTTCCAGTTCGAAGGCTTTCAAACCAATCGCCGCATCAATAAAGTAACCCCAAGGGCCGAAGGGACGATTATCGTCCAGGCCATCACCGTCGATGTCACAAGTCTTTTTGGCGGGGATGCCTCCGTTACCACAAAGATCATAATACATCGCCTCGCGAACGCCATCGTTCAACGGCCCCGGCTCTGTGCTCGGATCAAAGTCGGTGGGGGTTGAGATATTTCCGTCTTCATCATAGAGGTTGGGCGTCATCGCGCCCTCGGTCTGGCTGAAGTCGGTCATCCAGCGCAGCTCTCTGAAGTCCACTTCTTCTTCAGCGCGACGCACGCCAAAACTCAGTGTCTTCAAGTCCCCAAGCTCAACATCGTACTCGGTATCGAGCCGAACACTGTAGGACTCCTGATCCACATCCGAGCCCAAGGCCCAATGAGACTTATAGGTGTGGTAATCCGGGTTGGTCAGAATGCTCGGATCGGTGTAGGCCAGGGAGGGCTGGGACCCGGCCCGATACTCGTACCGTGTCTCGCTGTCGCGGGGGTTCGGAACCACGTCTCCCCAGCCGTTGGGTGACTCATCAGTACCGACGTAACCGCGGAAGGTATAGGGCGTAAACCGACTGTCGACCATCCCGGCACGGCGCTCATGGGAGGCTTCGGCATAGGTCAGAGCGGAACTCACACGGAACGCTCCACCGTTGTCAAAATCGGCCCGAAGCGCCAAGTTGTTGGCATCACCTTCCATCACTTCCCCAGAGGTATTGGTCTCACCACCGGGCACATCCACAGTTCCGTAGGTCAGAATACCCACGTCATTGGCACTATTAATGCCGTAATCAAAGTCTTCGTTGACCCCGGTGGCGTCGTCGGTCGCCATAGGGTGCTTAACAGTATAAGAGCGAGTTTCGATATCCAGCGTCGAGTGAAACCAGTCGAACCCAAACTCTAGCGCATCGGTCGCCTGCCAGCTCAGATTGACCGAGGCCCCTAGCCGCTCGCGTTCTTGTTCGGTGTCCATGACATAAAACATCCCCGGCGCCAAGTAAGATCGGCCGTCCGAACACGTCAGCGAATCGCTGTCGAATTCGCCCCCCTCGGTACACAGCACGCCGGTATTCTCCCGAGAGAAGTTCTGAATCATGTCGTTATGAACGGTTTTCTGGTTCATGGTCAGTGAGACAATCGCCCCAAAATCACCCCAGTTATTGCCGGCCACAATAAACGCTGAGGGTTTGGCCTCCTCCGCATCCAAGCCCTGGTCCATCTTTAAATTGGCCGCCAGCAAAGGTTCGGAAAGGTCCAGTGCGCTGCGAGTCTTCAAGTTGACCACGCCGCCCATGCCGCCCTCAACCATTGAGGCAACGGGCGTTTTGTACACCTCCACACCGCCGAGCAATTCGGAGGGAATACCCTCCAGCGAACCATCATAGTTCTGCCGCCACTCGCCGAGCTGGTAATACTCCATGCCGGAAACAAAGTTTTCGCCATTAAGAAGGGTAATGTTCTGGTCCAGCCCGCGAATACGGACCTTGGTGCCCTCGCCCCCGCGACGATCGATTTGCACGCCGGGTAGGCGCTGGAGTGATTCGGCGATATTCTGGTCGGGCATCTTACCGATGTCATCCGCCGTCACCGCCTCCATCATCTGATTGGATTCCCGCTTGAGGTCAATGGACTGCTCCAGCGAGCTCTTGATACCCCGCACAACGACCTCTTCGATCGGGCCATTAGTGGGTTGTTGAGCAATTGCCGGCGCACCGATACCACCGGCGACAAGCGAGGCAACCACTGACGAGAGAATACGTTTATGAAACGCAGAATGTGTTTGGGTCATGCTGAACTCTCCATATTAGTCAGAATGGGTTTTCTTGAAGCTCACCCTCAGGCGGAACCATTGAAAACCACACTTTTTACTTATTAATATTCCGACAAGGCTTCCCAGCCGCTTGCACAATGTTTTGGCGATGAGCTATCTGCCCAGGTAAACCACCCCCGAACAATAGCTACCGGTACAGCTGAAATTCGCCATTATTGGCTTTTTATACGCGACCGAATACCGAAGCTATGCCGACACACTACAGAGCGCCGCCTTCGCTCACTTTTTGGTTGTTGGCGGTGTGTAGAACGCAATGAAACCGTTTACACGACGCTGAGATTATTCAGTTGTGGAACCAGAATCAACCCCTTTTGACGAAAATTGAGACAAATGGCGCCAATATTTGCCTGCATGTATTTTCTAACGCCACTTCTCGCTTTCATTTTCCGCCAGCCTATCGCCATCGGCCGGCCTGTCCATGACCGCTCTCGTTACGAAAAAGAGATACACAGCGCTAAACCGCCGCAAGCAACCGCTGAATACGCTCGTTGAGTGCCGACTTCAACTCATCCGGAGATAGAATCACAAACCCAAAAGGCAGCTGTGCCAGCCACCAAGCGAACCAGTAATGATTGTCCGTACTGGTGGTTAGCAGTACGCCGTTTTCCTGCTGCTCAAACATGCCCTCCATATCGTTCGTGCAGACAGTCTCTGTACAAAGATAAGTCGTCACCGACTTCATATCGGTGTGAAATAAGACACTCACAGGATAACGACGCTCAGCGTTATACAAACTGTCTTGCAGGTGACGAGCGGCGTCAAAATTGGCCGGTCGCACAAAGTGTTCGCTCTCCCGAGTGATGTCGGACAGCCGATCCAGGCGAAAGGAGCGCAAGGCTTGGCGCAGGTGGCAAAAGCCGCCTACATACCAATAGCCCGCCCGAAACACCAACCCGTAGGGGTCAAACCGGCGCTGCATGGTCTCCCCCTGCGGCGGATGGTAAGACATGCTGACAACCTGACAGGCCTGGGCCGCCTGAGTTAGCTCCAGCAACTGCTGATGGCCGGATGAACGGCGCGAAGGAATCAACTGAATGGTACTGTCCATCGCCTGTACCTGGGTTTTAAGGTGGTCAGGCATTACGCGCTCCAGCTTTGCCTGAACGCTCGCCAGCGCCACGTCATCTTCCAGAAGGTTATGCTCGCGTACCGCCAATAGCGCGAGCGTGATCACCCGCACTTCCGGTTCAGTAAACATCAACGGCGGAAGCTTAAAGCCCGGCACCAACCTATAACCGCCATAGCGCCCCTGCTCGGTGGTGACCGGAATACCCAGGTCCTCCAGCACAGAGATATAGCGCCTGACCGTACGCCGGTCGACGCCCAAGCGCTCCGCGATTTCCGCACCCGAGAGCTGGCCTCGGGCCTGAAGTAACTCCAGCAATGCCAGCACCCGAGTCGTCGGCCCAGCCATAGGGTTGCTCCATACAATAAAAACCAATGATCTCGCATTAATAGGACGGGATCTAGCCTATTAAGCCAATAAGATGGCTCTGTTGGCGCTGCAGCGGCCCATAATTCAACCTGAATGTAATGTATGACTAATCCAAGCCAAGGAGCAAACCCCATGAACACGATGACTCTGTACACCAACCCACAATCCCGAGGCCGGGTCGTTCGCTGGATGCTGGAAGAAATCGGCCAGCCTTACGATGTGAAAGTCATGACCTTCGGTGGCGACATCAAATCCCCGGAGTACCTCAAACTCAACCCCATGGGCAAGGTGCCAACACTGACTCACAACGGTACCGTCATTACCGAGGTGGCGGCCATATGCGCCTACCTGGCGGAGCAATTCCCCGAGGCGGGGCTGGCGCCGGCGTTGGATAGCCCGGAGCGTGGAAGTTATCACCGCTGGCTGTTTTTTGTGGCGGGCCCCTACGAAATGGCTTTAACGGCCAAAGCCTATAGCTGGGAAATTACGGATGAAAGCGCTGAAGCAATCGGATGCGGCCATATCCAAGACACTTTGAATACCGTCGAACAAACCCTGGCCAAACAGCCCTACCTGTGCGGCGATCAATTCACAACCGCCGACCTTCTGATGTCGAGCTATATCGGCTGGCACACGATGATGAAAGTACTGGAGCCAAACCCGGTGTTTGCCCGATACGTGGAACGCTGTGAGAAGAGAGAGGCAGCCAGACGCGCCGATAGCCTGGACAATGCTTTGATGGAGAAGAGTGCGTAAAGGTCCTTGATGGGACGGCCCGGCACAGTCATTGTGCCGGGCCTTTGCGCCGATGTCCCATTCAACAGATGCCGGACCCGCTTCAGATAAGTTAACTCCACGGCCGAACGGGGCAATCCGCGGCTATTGATATCGCTGATTAAACGTTGACCTCGTACTTGAGGTCGCGTGCCTCATCACCGGTCATGCCTCGGAAGCCCCACGGCCCTACCCGGCGCTATTAGTTCAGGAACAAGCGAAGGTTTCCCTGGATTTCCTTTGCAAGAGGCGTGGGCACGTCGACCTCGGCTGCATATCGGGGCCAGTCGGCCACGATATCGCAAACCTCTTCAATGATTCTTTTGGCCTCGCGGGTAAACTCGCCAATTTGGCTCGCCACCGCCAACAGGTCCTCCTGCGTGAAATCATCCCGCTTTCCATTGAGCGACATCTGGTGGCGGTTCACCCATTCGGAGCCGGGTTTGTAGCTGTAAGCGATATCGAAGGCGGGCGCCAAGCGCCACTTGGCTTCGGGGCCGTCCAAGAGAAAGCCGAAGTTCTTGGTATGGTCGTCATGGTTTCTCGCCACGACATTGAACACCATCCGCCGGTAGAGCTGTATGGCCTCCTTACGCGTCAGCCGTAGCCGCCTGGCCGTCGTAAACAGCTCTTCATAACTGTAGTGGCCCGGTCTTTTGTAGTCGGCGTGGTCCATCGCGCACAAGGACTGGTAATGGCGCTTGTGGTTACCGTCCCGGTCAAAACGGCGGGTCATAAAGTGCGCACGCCCCTTCTCTTCCAGAAGCTCACAAGGCTCCATAATAACCCCGGCGGCGGTTGCCATTTTGTAGTAGGCATATTCCATTCGCCCGAAACCCCGAGGGTCGCCAAAGGTTTCCTTGCTCGAGTGATGTTCCGCCACCCCATCAAACTTCAACAGGTAGTGAGTAAACCCCTCCGGAGCGTCGACTTGGCCGGACCGAATCTCTGTGCGAGCCTCATTCACCGCGAGCAGAGCCTTTGGGCGAGCGCCGCCGGCGGAAGTGCTCACTTGGAGAAGGCTTTTCATTGCGTGACCCTCGCTCAGGTCCACATCCAGGTTCCCCCGTTGGTCAAGGACCTGTTGTGCGACCTCCAAAAGGGATTCAAGCTCGATCGGGCTGTCGGCTCCATTCGGCAGATCCTTCGCCGGCCAATACTCCAGGGCGCCCACGCCCCGGGTACCGGTGTAGAGCAGCCGATCAATTGGCCCGAAGTCTTCTTTAGGAATGCTTTCACGAGCCAGCCAGGCATCGATCACGGCGTTGCCGAAATCATCGGGCAGCGTATCGGCAAAGGCCCCGGGCAAGCCTTTGAAGGTGTCGTCGTTCAGGCGAGAGAACTGAAAGTACCCCGCCTGCAATGGCATCTTAATAGGGGCGATCTCTACACCGGTGGCCAACCAGTCCGGCGCGTACTCAAACGCAATAGAGCCGTCTGGTTGCACGGCCAGGGCCCCTACGGTATTGCCCCACAGTGATACGAAAGCCGACTGAGCTACCACCCCAGGTCCTCCTTGCTCTCCTTGGCGTTGCGCTTGCGGCTAGGGGTGGTTCGTGCCCGTTGCCGCACACCTTTGTATGACTTTAATTGAGACTCGGCCACCTCGAGCGGGCTGACAATGTCCGCCTCAGGCAGAAATTCCTCCAGCAGCTCCAGCTTGTCCAGATGGCGAAGTACCGCAATCAAGGTCGAAAGCTTTCCGGTTCCAGAGTGTTCCAGTCGCCCGATGCGGCCGCGATCAATGCCAATAGAGTCGGCGAGCTGGTCCTGAGAGATATTGGCGTTTAGTCGCAGGCGCGCCAGCCTGCGCCCAAGCTCGCCAGCAATGGCATCATCGGTGAGTGAGTAGCGGATTTTAGTCATCTCAAGCTCACATTAATGCAGTAAAAATACACCCTTACCAGGAACAAATAGGGTTATTGTTGCAATAATACACCAACGATACCCAAAACGCCACATCCCGACGACAACTGTGCTGCAAAAATGCAGCAAAAACCAATATTTTAATGGTTTTTGTGCTAAAATTGCAGCATAATAACTGGTCGGTTAGCGAATAAACCGGGACATGGCGTGGCTATGCGTGTCGCCCTCCGCCTCAAGGCCAGCCTTCACCCCGGCACGGTTTCTCTCAGACAAGTTCTGGCTCGCTTTCAGCTTGCCGGTCAGAGTCTCGACTTCGATCTCTATGCCTACAATAGCTTGCGCCAAACGCTCGGTGAAGTCGGTGGGAGCATCCTCCACCGCCCAGGGTTCAACTCTCCCTGACTCGTGCTGATCGGTCAGTCGCCCCAGATGCTGGCGTA
Organism: Marinimicrobium locisalis; assembly: GCF_039822625.1. Lineage (NCBI taxonomy): Bacteria > Pseudomonadati > Pseudomonadota > Gammaproteobacteria > Cellvibrionales > Cellvibrionaceae > Marinimicrobium > Marinimicrobium locisalis. The sequence continues at coordinate 535 of NZ_JBDLLG010000026.1, read as the reverse complement.
ACCAAGCTGGATCTTCAACGACCCGGGCGTGGCCCTCGGCGTGAACGGCCAGATAGTTCCAGGTAGGCACAACGCGGCCGTCTTCCGTCTTCGTGGGATACCAGGAGGGAGATACATAAGCGCTAGGCCCTTGGAACACTGCCAGCACCCGCACACCTTGGGCCAACCGTTGCCATACCGGGTTCTTACGCGTCACATGACATTGCAAAATACCAAGGGACTTCGGTCCCGTACCGCTTAGATAAAAAGGAAGGTGGTTCACCTCAATGCCAGTCTCATCGGAAACGACCAGCATTCCAAACCCATAGTCACGGATATACTGCTGGAGCTTCGGCTTGTCGTCTTCCTTAAAGTGTTGGGGGACGTACATTGTTCACGTTTTCTCGTTAGTTTGGTCAATCAGATAATGTTTCGCTAGATGGTAACTGACATCGGTGCAAATGGCCCATGAGGATGGAGAAAACCGACTCTTTGTAGTGGCATAGTGGTTCTGGCCACCTGATTTTGAGTGTATTATCACTCACAGAGAAAGTCA
>NZ_JBDLLG010000025.1:0-74996 GCF_039822625.1 Marinimicrobium locisalis | reverse complement strand
ACTGTTTCACTGTGGAAAGCTCGATATGCTGCCGTAGCGCTCCACAGAGTTTTACGAAGAACCTTCTTCTGTAGGTCGCAATTGAGCCAGACCGCGACGACTGCGCCACAGACTCAACCAGTACAGCAACGGCGCCGCAATATAGATGGAAGAGCTTGTGCCCACCACAATGCCAAATAACATAGGCCAGGCAAAGCTGGCGACAGCGCTACCCCCGGCGACGGCCATGGGAACAATCGCCAGGAAAGTCGTGACGGATGTCAGCAGTGTGCGGCTCAAAGTGGCGGTGATACTCGCATTCATCAGCGGTAGCATTGGTTGCGATGGGTCTTCCCGGAGCTTCTCCCGTATCCGATCAAATACCACAACTTTGTCGTTCACCGAATAGCCAATGAGCGCTAATAGCGCCGCCACGGCCGTTAGGTTGAATTCGATACCGGTTAGAGCAAAAAAACCGATGGTCTTTGCAAGGTCCAGCACCAAGGTCAGCGTGGCCGCCATGGCAAAGTGGGACTCGAAGCGAAACCAGAGGTAACCCAGCATGCCCGCGCCGGCGATAAGAATCGCCAGTACGGTGGCCTCCGAAAAATCCCCACTGACCTTGGGGCCGACCATTTCCACTCTCGGGAACTTGGCGTCGTCGTCCGCTTTGAGCACGTCCGCTTTAAGCGCCGTAACCGCGGCCCCCGAAGCGACCTCTTCAGCGGAGTGGGTGGGTAACCGAACCTGAAAATAGCCCGGTTTACCGAACTCCTGAATGGCGGCGCCGGCCAGCGTAGGATCATCGGCAAGGGTCGAGCGCAGGGCATCCACGGACAGGGAAGGGGCCTCTACTTCGATAACACTTCCCCCGGTAAAGTCGATGCCATAGTTTAGCCCCGGATACATAAACAGCCCGATGGAGCCCAATGACAGCACAGCGGACAAGGTGACGCCGGCAATGCGGGCGCGCATGATGTTCCAGGGCGCTTTCCCATCTCGGCCGAACCCGGCGGGGCCCGAGAGATTGAGCGACTTTCGACCCAGGCGATTAACCCGCCACTCCATCAAAAGCCGTGCGACAGCGGTCAGGGTAAACAGTGAAGTCAGCAGGCCGATGGCCATGGTGACGGCGAAGCCCCGTACCGGGCCGCTGCCGAAGAGATAGAGCAGGCTGATGGCGATTAACGTCGTGATGTTTGAATCCAAAATGGTTGCCCAGGCGCGACCGAAGCCCGCGCTCAGCGCTTTCCAGGGGCGACTGCCGCCACGCAGTTCCTCCCGAATGCGTTCGTTCACCAATATGTTGGCGTCCACCGCCATCCCGATACTCAGAATAATGCCCGCAATACCCGGCAGCGTTAGAGTGGCCCGAAACAGGCTCAACAAGCCAAAAATCAAGCCAATATTGATGGCCAACGCCGTGCAGGCAATCAAGCCCCAGCGTCGGTACACCACCAACATAAACCCGAAAACTAGTACGGTGCCCAGAATGCCGGTGCTGACGCCCATGGCAATGGAGTCGCTGCCGAGCTCGGGTCCCACGGTCCGTTCTTCTACCACGTTCAGCGGCGCGGGCAGGGCACCCGCCCGAAGCATTAATGCCAGGTCACTGGCTTCCTTCGAGGTAAAACCGCCACTGATTTCACCGCTGCCACCCATAATGGCCGAACGGATAACCGGGGCCGTCAGGACCGCATTATCCAAAACCACCGCCAGGGGGCGGCCGATATTATTCTGCGTCATTTCCCCAAAGCGGCGCGCTCCGGTGTTATCCAGCGAAAAGGTGACCACCGGTTCACCGGTATTCTGTTGAAATGCCATGCGGGCGTCCCGGATATGCTCGCCCTTCAACGCCACCGCTTTTTCCAGTTGATAGTGTGCCTCGGTTTCGTGATCTTTCAACGTGATGACAGGCCCCAGGGTTTCTTCGTTGGCGGCCCAGTGAAAGGTCATTTTCGCGGTCGTGCCTAGCAGCTCCCGAATACGGCCGGGATCGCCTACTCCGGGGAGCTGAACCAGAATGCCGTCTTCTCCCTGGCGGGTGACGGTCGGGTCCACCAAGCCGGTCTCATCCAGGCGTCGGCGAACCATCTCCAGGCTTTTTTCCATCACATCATCCAGCACCGTCGCTTGTTCGGCAGCCGGCATTGTTTCTAGGCCCAGCTCGCCGGTATCGACATTCAGCAGCAGGTGAGAGCCACCGCTCAAGTCCGGCCCCAGGGCCAGTTGGTTCTGGCTGTACCCGTTCGGTAAGCGTTCAAGGCTGGAGTTCGGTAACACATTGGGTAGCCCGCTGAGCAGGCCCAGCAGTATCAACAGGCCATAAACAATGGCCCGGGTTTTCAGGGACTTCATAGAAATTCCTCGTTAAATCCGTGGGTTAAGTTTGTTTTCTCGAAACGGATTAAACGAGTGGCGGGCCCCTGGGGGCATGGGTATTGGCGCCCAAGCCAAGGAAAGTCTGGCGGGCGAGGGCAGAGGGGCGAGGCCCCGGAGCTTTGGTGGTAAGGGCGTTGAGGCTGGAAGCGAGCGCTATCGGCGATTTGTTCTCATCAAGGGAATCATTGGGGAGTTCATTGCCGAGGCGGTACCACCATCGGGGCGTGTCAGAGGGAACACTTAGCTGGAACGATGAGTCATCTTCGAGATGGGCCAGACCGCCAGGGGAGGAAGACCATTGATTGAGGCACACCCCGATGGAAAGCCCGGACAACAACAGCAAACCCAGCCACAAAGCGCGACCAAGGCGCTGTGGCGAAGCGGTTGTCTGTTCCGATAGATAGCTCATGCCAGGGTGGCTCTAGAGGTAATGAGGTTACATTGGGGCCGAGGTGGGTAAAAGTCAATAACGCCCGCTCCCAAATCTCCTCAGCCACCCATTCCAGTGCCTCCATGGCTTTCTGCTCGACAGTTTCCGGGGTCATTTCACCGGCGTGACAAACTCCCTCGGCCACGGGCGACGACGAATTTGTGTAACCGGACACAGTCTCATTTTGGCCCGATTCTTTTACCTTTACGCACATCTCCTCGACTTCCAAACAGTCGCTCGGAATGTAACCGGTTTTTATCATACTGATGGCATGGTAATTCCGATTTACCTCAGACCCTGGCGTAGTGCGTCGCCGCTACTGCAAACGGTTTCACCTTTTACCTCCTCATTTGACACGTAATGTCGCTTTTGGGGGCGTCGCCGCCTTGTTGTCATTTAGACCATCACAGGATTACCCTGTTCCGCTTGGATCCTAAACACGGTTGGCCAACACGACTGGAGAGGTAACGACAAGGAGATCCAGTACACACCCAACGGAGAATCAATAATGAGAAACTACAAAAAAGCATTACTGTTTTGTGGCACGCTCTTCGCCGCCCATATGGCGCAAGCGGAATTGCTGCAAAAAGCCGAACTGGAAACCGGTGTTCTGTTGCCAGGCTATTCATCACTCATCGATTCGCCCTTTACGGGGGTAGCGACCTACGGGAATGGCGATGGTGTTGAGCTGGAGACAACCATTTCCGGTGTCCCCGGTGAATTCAGGTTGGATATTCGGGGGGCGAGCAGCAACAGTAGCTCCGCCGGCATTAGCGTCTATTTAGGTGATAAGAAGCTGGGGCAGGTCGGCTTCTCTGGCACTACGCCCAGCCTAAAAAGCCTCGAGTTTTCACTGGAGCAATACCCTGAGTCCTCTACGATGCAGTTTGTTCTGGAAAGCGATACCGGAGCCAACGACACCTTTGTCGACTGGTACGAGCTGCACAGGGTAGGGGATATCCCTCCGCCGCCGCCACCTCCCGTTCTTCCCGACCAGGGCGCCTACGAGTCGGGCGTATACCGAAACCTCTTTGAAGAAATGGGCATTTCCCAGGCCGAGGTTGATGCTCGCGTACAGGAAGTTTACGACCAACTGTTCCACAGCCCCGACCAGGAAAATGAAGCCATTTTCATCCCCGTGGGCGACGATATGGCTTACATTTGGGACGTCGGTAACGATGATGTCCGCAGCGAAGGTATGTCCTACGGCATGATGATGGCCGTTCAGCTGGGAAGAAAGGATGACTTTGACCGCCTTTGGAAGTGGGCGAACACCTATTCGCTCAACAAAGAAGGGGATATGAAAGGTTATTTTGCCTGGCAGGTCAACACCGACGGCCAAGTGATCGATAAAAACCCAGCGCCGGATGGCGAGGAGTACTTTGCCACCGCCTTGTTTTTTGCCTCCCACCTTTGGGGCGATGGCGAGGGGATTTTCAATTACAGCGCCCAAGCCAATCAAATACTGGACGACATGTACAACAACGGCCAGACACGGTATGCCAATGGCGGAGAACTGGAATATATAAGCTTGTTCGATCACGAACAAATGCAAATTACCTTTTCCCCGGCGACGCCCACGGACCGAAACTGGACTGACCCTTCCTACCATTTGCCGGCGTTCTACGAGCTCTGGGCACGCTGGGCCGATGACAACAACGCCTTTTGGGCCGAGTTGGCCGAGTCAAGCCGCGACTTTTTCCAGACAACCGCGCATGCCCAAACCGGGCTTTCACCGGATTATGCGTACTTCGATGGCAGGCCGCACGGCGATTTCCAGCACTGGAAAGATACCTTTCAATACGACGCTTGGCGCACCATCGGCAACGCCGCGATGGATTACTCGTGGTGGCAAAAGGACCCTTGGCAAGTCACCTGGGCCAACCGGCTGCAAAGCTTCTTTGAAAGTGAAGGCGTAGACTCCTACTCCAGCCTTTACGAACTCGATGGCGTACCCTACGAAAACAATTCCGACCATTCCCCTGGCCTGGTTGCCATGAATGCCGTGGCGAGCTTGGCGGCGGATGACCAAAGAGCCTGGAAGTTTGTGCGGGCACTGTGGGACACACCCGTTCCGACAGGAAAATACCGCTACTACGACGGTTGCCTGTACTTGTTTGGCATGCTGCACGTAAGCGGCAAGTTCAACATCATTTGCCCGGAAGGGGAATGTGATTTCACTCAGCCGCCGTCGTGCGAAGACACCAATAGCTGTCCGTCAAACGCAGCGCCCGTGGCTCAGGACGACACTTTGCAGACCAGTGCTGGCGTATCGGCGGGCATTGATGTGCTTCAGAATGATGCAGACGCTGACGGCGACATGCTGGAGGTTGTTAGCTTCACCCAAGGTGGAAACGGCACGGTAACCGCTTCAGGTTCGCAACTGACCTATTCGCCCAATAGCGGGTTTTCCGGCCCTGATAGCTTTTCCTATACCGTTTCCGACGGCACAGACACCGACACCGCCGTGGTGGCCGTAACCGTGGCTGCGGCGGATAGCAACGATGGCAGCGGAGATGACGGTGCGGTTGATGAAGGTGAGGGCGACGACGGCTCCCAGGAAGAGGGGAATGGCGATGATGACACAGGCGCATCGACCCTTTTGGGGAAATATGAGTTCGAAGCGGGCTTGATCTCTCCGTCCTATCGCGGACCCATGACCTCTCCGTACTCAGGGGTTACCCTCTACGGCAATGGTGATTCGGTAGAATTCTCTGTCGATTCACTTCCGGCGGGCCAATACAGTGTTCTGGTATCGGGATCGTCCACCAACACAACCGCCGCCGGCATCAGCCTGTACGTGGATGGCGTTGCACACGGTCAAACCGCTTTCAACTCGACCAGCCGCGAGGTCAAGCAGATCGATTTCGAGCTAACCAGTGCCGCCACTACTATCACGTTCGTACTGGAAACCGATGTAGGCCAAAACGATACGTTGCTTGACTGGTTCGAGCTCTACACCGGCGACGCAACCAGCGCCGAGCCAGCCAATAATGAGTCAGAAGAGGGCGGTGAACCCAGCGGCGGCGAGAATACCGCAGCCGGCGCTGAAGTGCTCGTCGAAGCGGAAGACTATATCGACTATTCAGACTCCACGTCCGGCAACACCGGAGGGGCGTATCGAAATGACGATGTCGATATCGAAACCACCTCCGATGTATCGGGCGATCACAACGTCGGATGGATTGCGGCGGGCGAGTGGCTCGAGTACGACGTTGATCTGGAGGAAGGCACCTACGTGGTTGAGTCCCGAGTCGCATCGAACTCAAGCGATGGTAGCTTTGATATCCTGCTCGATGGTAGCCACGTGGTGCCGAACCAAGGAGTAAACTCAACCGGCGGATGGCAAAACTGGCACACCATAAGCTCGTCCGCCTTTTACGTGCCGGCGGGGACCTATACGCTGCGCGTGTCCATGACCGGCAATTACTTCAACCTGAACTGGTTACGGTTCGTTCCGCAATAGATAAAGCCAGACGCAGGGAAGCGTCTCTAGTGGGCCGCGCGGCCCACTAGGACGCCACCAAGCGCTTCATCCAGTCCAGCAACACCTGAGGGAGCAATTCCGGTTTGGGGAGTAGGGCATAGTGGTGGGCGCCGAATATTCGCGGAAGGTAATTGGCCGCTTGCCGGTCAATGGTCAAGCAAAAGGGGGAAATGCCCTGCAAGCTGGCTTCAGTCACCGCTTGGCGCATATCCTCCACCCCATACCGTCCTTCATAATTGTCCTTGTCATTGGGCTTTCCGTCGGACAACAGCAGCAGGAGTCTATGGGCGGCCGGTTGGCGCATCAGGTCCACACTGGCGTGACGGATGGCGGCGCCGGTGCGGGTGTAGTGCTGTGGCTCAAGGGAGCTGATTCGCAACGCCACGTCATTGCTGTAGGCTTCATCGAAGGCTTTAATCTGCCGCACAGTCACCGAGTGTGGCCCTTCCCCGGAAAAGGCCTGTACCGAGTAAGGTTCCCCCAACCCCTCCAGGGCAATACACACCAGCAGTAGCGCTTCGCGCTCTACATCAATGATTCGCCGGTTGGCGGATACCCAACTGTCTGTCGAGCCGCTAATGTCGATCAATAGGGTAATGGCGGTATTGCGGTCCGCCGTGCGGCGTGTCTGGTACAGGGCTTCGGCCATGGCGTTGCCGGCTTGAAAGTCGGCGTAGCTGTCGATGTAAGCATCCAGATCAATTTCGTCGCCATCGAGCTGCTTGCGCTGCCACACGCGCCGGGCACTCAGCATTTCAAAGCGTCGGCGTATACTGTGGAGCATGGATTCGTGCTCCTCCATGGTCTCATCCACCCATTGTTGGGAACCCCTGGGGATGGATAGCAAGCGTACGGTGGCGCCGTGCTCGCGGTAGACTTGGGCTTGGTAATCCCACTCGGGGTAACTGATTCCCCGGCCTTCGGTCACCGCGGCTTTTAATTCCTGTCGCGCGCGAGCATCGGGCGGGTCGTCGGATAACAGTACTTCCTTTGGCCGGCCGGGGGTGGACACCAGGCGAGCCTCGGGTAGCTCCGAAACCAAGTCACCAAACTCTTCGGCGCTGGTCTCTTCGTCCCGGTCGGTGGGCCGCTGCAGGCCCATGGGGTCTTCAGCGTGCTGGTGTGGTTCGTCCATCTGAACCATCCAAGGCCCGTGATGTTCCTCGTCCTCGTCTTCGCCGTCTTCCGCTTCTCTCTCTTCGGGGCGTCGAGCCAGATGAGCGCCGCGCGGGGGCGTGGAGTCCTCTTCGCCGTCGGGGCCGGCCTGTTCGTTCACCGGAACCGGGGCTACATTGACCGGGGGAGGGCAGCGCAACTCCCCGGTCCACCAGTCCTTAACCAGCGGGAAAGGCCCGAGGTGGCGTTCAGTAAAACCGTTGGGCACCAAGCCGAAGTCCCGGATTATTTCCCGCGCCTGGGCCATGGAGTGTTCGGGAGCGTCGGTCAGAGGTACGCCGCTGCAGGGAGCACCACATTCGCTTTGTAGCAACCGGCGGAGGAACATCTCCAAGGGCTGTCGTGGTTTGGGAAATTGCGACAGCGGTGGCCGGGCGGCCAGGGCATGCCGACGCAGTGTATTGATTGGCTGAACCATGCCCGGAAGTAGGGCGGCAAGCAATTCGTCCGTGGCGTAGGCTTCCAGCAGGAGGTACACGTCCGCCACCAACGGTTTAAGGTCCTGGCCCATGGCCGTGGCGCTGCCGCGGCGGGCGCGGACCGCCTGTTGTAGCGCCATCACGCGGTAGAGTTGTGTGGCCAGCGTTACATCGGTAAGGAAAGAGTCGGGAGGCAACCACAGCGACGTGCCATCGGTGGCCGGTATCTGTCGGCGTAGGCGCGGCTTCTGGTGACGTTTGAAAACAATGGACAGAAGTGTGGCGCGCGCGGGAAGTTGTGCTCGCCGGATTGAATAGCTATCGCCAAAAACGGCGGTGACGAACAGATCAAGACGGGTCGCCACATCGTCCAATGTGACCGTGGGCTCGACATTCGGTGGCGTGCGGTGGCGGCGCCAGAGGTTCTGGGCAAACACGGTGGCATGGCGCGCCGCATCGGTAATGACTTCTTCGGCTTCGGCCATTAGTAAAACGCGGTTAGGTCAACCGCCTCCTCATACAGCAGTGCTTAATACAAAAGGGGTCGCTATACAAACGTTGCGTTGACCAAGTCTTCCATGGCTCCGACCAGGGATTCGTCGTCGGATAACGGCGAAACCAACCCGGCATAACACGCCTCGCGAATCGGGATGCCGTTGCGCGCCAATGTTGCCGTGGCGATGAGCAAGCGTGTGCTGGGCACTTCGGCCAAGCCTCGGTCTCGCAAGGAGCGAATGCGCTGCGCAAGGGAAACCAGAGCATGGGCGGTGCCGCGGTCGGTGCCACTTTCCCGCTCAACAATGGCGGTTTCCTGCTCCAGGGTGGGGAAGTTGAGGTCCAGTGCCACAAACCGCTGCCGGGTACTGGGCTTGAGGTCCTTAAGCATCCGCTGATAGCCAGGGTTGTAGGAGACCACCAACTGAAAGCCGGGCGCGGCCTTAACCGTCTCGCCAGTTTTGTCGATGGGCAGCATGCGTCGGTGGTCCGTCAATGCGTGCAACACGACCACCGTATCCTGACGCGCTTCCACCACTTCGTCGAGGTAACAGATGGCGCCTTCCCGAACCGCGCGGGTCAGCGGCCCGTCTTGCCATTCGGTGCCATTGTGGCGAATGAGAAAACGGCCCACAAGATCGCTCGCCGCCAAGTCGTCGTGGCAGGCGATGGTAATCAGCGGGCGTTTGAGCCGCCACGCCATATGCTCCACCAAACGGGTTTTACCGCAGCCGGTGGGGCCTTTGAGCATCACGGCCAACTGCTGGGCATGGCATTGCTCAAACAGCGTGACTTCATTGCCGGTGGGGGCGTAATACGGCTCCTTTTCCGGCTCGATGGCGGTCAGTTTGTGGACGCTATCAGTGACCACTGGCCGCCCCGGCACTTTCACCTTCTCGGTCAGACGCTTGGTCTACCGCAAACCGTGGGGGATAACGGAAAAAGTCGATTATAAACAGTGCGACCCCGACGGTGAACAAGGAAGCAGTGGCAATCAGCATGATGAAATGGACCTGAATTTTGAGCTGAGCATCCAGGTACCCCATGCCCATAATGCGCTCCAGATACACTTGGCCAAGCCCCGCTGTCGCAAAGGACAAGGTCATGCCGAACATGCCGGCTATCTGCAGCCAGAAAGCCCAATAGCCCATGACGCTGCCTTCCTCCCGGCGACCGTGAGTCATGCTTGGCAGGGCGTAGGTAATCATGGCCAGTACGATCATGACGTAGGCGCCGTAAAACGCGGCGTGCCCGTGCATAGCGGTGATTAAAGTCCCGTGAGTCCACTTATTTACCGCGGGCCAGGTATGCGCAAGCCCGAGCAGGCCCGCGCCGAAAAGTGCAAATACCGCACTGCCGATGGTCCAGTGCAGCGCTAGCGTGTTCGGGTGCGCCAGCCCCGAGCGGCGCATGGCGGCATAGGCGTAAGCCGCCATGCCAGCCAGGGCCAGAGGCTCGAGAGCGCTAAAGAAGCCGCCAATCGGCAACCAATATTGCGGTACCCCCACCCAATAATAATGGTGGGCGGTCCCCAGAATGCCGGCAATAAATACCAAACCGACAATCACATAGAGCCATTTTTCCATGACTTCCCGGTCCGCTCCCGAAAGCCGGATCAGCAGATAAGCAAGAAACGACCCCATAATCATCATCCAGACCCCTTCAACCCAAAGGTGAATGGTCCACCAGCGATAGAAAATGGAGACGGTATAGTTCTCGTAGTGAAACAGGGCCGGGAAGAAGAGGACAGCGGAGCTTACCAGCCCCAAAACCAGCACACCCTCGGTGGTGGTAAACCGCCCGGATTTTTTGATCGTCATGCCGATGTTATAGAGGAATATCACCATGCAGAGCACGATTACCAACTTATGCGGCAATGGCTGCTCCAACAACTTGTTGCCAGTGCCGTACCGGAAAAAGTAACCGATAATGGCGGTAACGCCCATTAACGTCCACAAAATCAGCTGTATGTACGCAAGTTTGATGCTATGCAGCTCACTGCGGGACTCCTCCGGTATCATCCAGTAGCTCGCCCCCATAAAGCCGGCCAACACCCATACAATTAGCAAGTTGGTGTGCATGACCTTGGTAACATCAAACGGCAAAATATAAAGCAACGGGTCCGGGCCTAGGTATTTGGTGGCTGAAAGCAGGCCAAATACCAATTGCAGGCCGAACAGCACCATTGCCACTGCAAAATACCAATACGCGACCGACTGGGAACTGTACCGCATTGTTGTTCTCCCTGGGGTTTTGCGCGATGCCTGGAGTGCCTCCAGGCCGCGGCCATTATTTCAACGTTGCCAGATAGGCGACCAATTGATCAATCTCTTCTTCGGTAAGACTTTCTTCATAGTTGGAGGGCATAAACGAGGTGCCCCCCGACGAATACATACCCCCTGACACAATATGAGCACTGGGCGCGACAATCGCCTCGCGAAGATAGCCTTCCAAGTCCTCGGCATTGCCCTCATAGTCTTCCGACTGCAGGGTTTCGCGCGCTCGCGAGACGACGCCCGCCAAGCTTGGTCCTGCCATATCGGCGCCTGGCGCCGTGGAATGACACGAGGTACAGGCCGGGGTGGCCGTCTCAAAGACACTTTCGCCCTGAGCGCGATAATCGTCCTCGCCCGTTACCGGCGTGGTCCCCGCCGACTTCTGAACGGCCGGGCCCTCATCGCTCTCTTTAGAGGAAAACGGCTGGGCGCCCTGCGCGGGAGCCCCGGTCACACGGATGGGGCGAGGCGGCCACCCCTGGTTGTCCACCTTGCTGACCCAGTCCAGAAAGGCAATCAGGTCGGTAATCTCTTCCTCGCTCAAGTCCTGCTTGGGCATCAAGCGACGGTGGGTCTGTTCGTCGTAAAATTGAGACGGGTCGCGCATATAGGCTTGCAAGTAAGCCTCGCCCCGATGTTCGGTAATCTTCGTCAAATCCGGCGCGTAATAGGCGCCTTCTCCAAAGAGTGTATGGCAGTTAATACAATTATATTTGTGCCACACGTCCTTACCGTGCGTGACTTGTGGCGTAATATTCTCGGAATGAGTCAATTCGGGAAATTGCCGGTGGCTGTCAAGCGTCAGCACCAAAAAGACCAAAGCGGCAATGGCGGTGGAGCCAACCGCAAACAAACGGGCCTGTCGATTATTCATAGTCGCCTCTCCGCTGGTTTATACCCCAATGCCAGTCCAATACAAGATCGCAATGGTAAAAGCGTAGACGATGGCTGAGCCCATTAGCGCTAATACCGCGTAGCTCACGAATTTTATTGGCGCGTAAAATTTTTTCTGTTGCATAAATCCTCCATGCCGCGCAAGAAGTACCAAAATCTTTCAGGACACTAGCACCAGATACAAGAAAGGACAACAATGAACATTCAAAATGTGTGCATCTATTATCTCCGCTACCACGTTGTAGGTAGTTTGAAGTCCTATGCTGATTATTTAGCGTTCGAACAACGCCTCTATGGAATGACTGAGCTTCTCAAAATGAGAACCTTTCCAATAAATTTGGCCACAGCCGCGGCAGCGACGAAAATCGTAATAATGCTTCCTGGTCTTTGGCTCCAGCTGATCGATTATCTCCTCCTTAGCTACGGGTTCAAGCAATCCGTTGCAATGAGCGCAACGGCGCCATGGCTCAAGCTCCCTCTGAAGTTCAAACTGGGTAATGACCTCACGCAGCTGTTGCCAGCCGTCCGTGCTGCGTGGACAGTAGCCATGAGTGACGTTTCGCCGCATCAGCAGCCGCCGGTCACGGCTAAGCAGAACCCGATTGTCCCCATCCGATATTTTCGCCAGTCGAGCGTCGGGCAGGTGTTCAGTGGGATAACGGGTATCCAGTCCCACGAGGCGCATGTATCGGGCCAAACTGCCCAGATGGTTGTCGAGGATAAACTTAACCGGGGAAGCGGGCCGCAGCGGGTAGACAGTGGCCAGCCCCAAGCCTTGGGCATTTGGATACACCGCTACTCGGTCCCCCGAGCCCACCAGATAATGGAAATCCACAGGGCTACCTGAGACTAAAATCAAAGCTACCTCTGGGTGAGGGACCCCAAGGGCTTCGATCAGGTGTTTGACTGATTGAGGGGGATTGAAGGCGTAAGGGAAGCTTCGCTGCTGCCTGTATGGCGGCAGAAAATCGTTTAGACTGCCATAGAGTCGGAAATCAGCTTCAGCCACCCGACCGATGTTAGCTTGCACCAACAGCCACTGGCAAGAGGCCTACGGAGTGGAGGGAAGAGGCGAGCATCAAAATCAACATAAGCCAAAACCATAAACCAGCGCTTTGCAACATTATCCCGGCTGAAAACTGTGATATGAATCATATTCTAAGTGTTGTAGTCGCCTCCGAGAATAAAAAATTTAACACAAATATTAAAACTTTCTCCTCGTTTTATAAGAGCTGTCCATAGACTCTATTGTTTTACACCTCCTCCTTCTAACCTGTTTCCTCTCGTGGCACCAAGAAAAACATCTGCCTTTTCAATAAATTAAAATAGTAGAGGACTAAGAATATGCATGTCAGGCAATTTATCGTTCACTCTCTCCAGCTCGGGCTGCTGGCCTGCCTTTTCCTAACGAGCCAAGCGTTTGCGTCGTATAGCTGTTCCATCACCTCGACAAGCGTCTGGGGCGATGGCTATCAGCTGGACGTGACAGTGACCAATGATGGCCCGGGTGCCATTAGTGGCTGGACGGTTGCATTGAATTTCGACACGCCAACGAACGTGGTCAGCAGTTGGAATGCCACCGAAAGCGACGGCGATAGCGCGACACCCTTGTTTACCAACTGCTGCGGTTGGAACGGAAATCTGGCCGAGGGGCAGAGCACCACCTTCGGCTTGCAGGGCACCTATAGCGGCGAATTTCAGGCGCCAACTTGCTCCGGCGACGGGACGCCCGCCAGTAGCAGTTCATCGAGTAGCTCTTTGAGCGCCTCAAGCAGCAGCTCCAGCTCTGCACCCAGCGAGGGTGCCAATACCATTGTTGTTCGTGCGCTCGGTACCAACGGCGATGAATCGGTCAGCTTGCAGGTCGGTGGCTCCACGGTCGAAACCTGGACGATGACCACCGGCATGCAAAACTACACCGCCACGACCGATCGGTCCGGTGAGGTCAGGGTCGCTTTCACCAACGATGCCACCGACCGTGACGTTCAAGTCGACTACATCCAGGTTAACGGTCAGGCCCGTGAGGCGGAAAACCAGAACGTGAACACGGGCTTGTGGGCGAACGATGCCTGCGGGGGAGGCTCCAACAGCGAGTGGATGCACTGCAACGGTCACATCAGCTTTGGTGATGTGACCGGTTCCTCAAGTAGCTCCTCGAGTAGCAGCTCAAGCGGCGATACGGGGTGTGAGCTGCCCAGTACCTTGAGCTGGACGTCCAGTCAGCCGCTCATCACCCCGAAAAATGGCAACGCCTCGGTGAAGGACCCGACCATCGTCCCGTACGAGGGCAGGCACCATCTGTTCGCGACGGTTTATAACTCTGGCTACAAATCCATCTACATGAACTTTGAGGACTTCAATCAGGCGGGCTCTGCCAACCAGCTTAGCTTTGCGCCCGGCGGAAGCTCCACTGTCGCCCCGCAGGTGTTCTATTTCGAGCCCCACGACCGGTGGTACATCATTACTCAGTGGGGCGGTCGCTATGCCACCAATCCGGACATCAATAACCCGGATGGTTGGAGTTCACTACAACCCTTATTGGCGGGGGAGCCGAGCGGATCACTGGACTTTTGGGTGATTTGCGATGACACCCATTGCTATCTGTTTTTCTCCCGTGACGATGGTGACTTGTATATGAGTAAAACCACCATTGCCAACTTTCCCAACTTCAGTGGCTACACCACCGTGATGTCCGGCCCTCGGAACGTGCTGTTTGAAGCCGCCAATGTGTACAAAGTGCAGGGCACTGACCAGTACCTGCTTTTGGTGGAAGGCTGGCAGTCAGGCCCGCGCTTCTTTAGAGCCTGGACCTCCACCAGCCTGGACGGCCCTTGGACGGAGTACAAAACGTCGGAGTCAGCCCCCTTCGCGGGCTTGAGCAACGTTTCTTTCCCGGGCGGGCAGTGGACAAACGACATCAGCCACGGGGAGATGCTTCGAGCCGGTCACGACCAGAGAATGGAAATCGACGCCTGCAACATGCAGTTCTTGTATCAGGGCCGTGATCCCAATGCGAACGTAGACTACGACCTATTACCCTACGAACTCGGCCTGATTAGCGCCGATTAATTGATTCACTCTCCTTTGTTCGCACAAGGACGTGCCGCTTTTAAAACAAAGCGCGTGAACACCCGTTGAACACCAGGAGGAAATGTCGATGGCAACTATCAAGACTAGCTTTCATGAAACTGTTCTTTTTTCTTGTGCTGGGGCTGACTTCGCTACAGCTATTTGCATGGGAGGGTATGCCCATCAAATGGTGAGTGGCGGCTCCAGCCAGTCCTTATCTGAGTAAGCGAGTCGGGCAAGCTGGAGCGGGTAACGCTCCGGCTTCTTAACGACGCTGGCAAGATCGCCGCGGACAGAGCGCTTGAGCGGGTCCGCCCAGCGCAAGCCAATAGAGAGTAGCCGCAGGGCCCAGGCCTATTTAGCTGCCCCACCAACACCTACCTCACTTCGCATAATGTATATTATGTTAAATATGGTTTTGGGCTGTTTGTATATCCCATTGACATATCCCCATCGCACTCCCTACCATAGCTTTAAGCGCTCAACGAACTTGAGGTGAAAGCTATGGAGCGATCAACAATATTCAAGAGTAACAAAAGCCAGGCACTCAGACTTCCGAAGCCCGTGGCCCTGCCTGATTCTGTAAAGCAGGTAGACATTGCGGTTGTGGGCCGTACTCGAATCATTGCCCCTGCTGGCGAGCTCTGGGATAGCTGGTTTGCAGATGAAGGCGTCAGCGACGATTTCATGGCCGACCGGGATCAGCCTAAAGACCAGGAGCGGGAGTCGTTCTGATGCTGAAGTACATGTTGGACACCAACATTGTCATTTACACGATAAAAAACCGCCCTGATGCCGTAAAGCAAGCGTTTTTGGCTCACTACGGGCAAATGTGTATTTCTACGGTCACGCTGATGGAGCTGATCTACGGCGCCGAGAAATCGGCCTCGCCTGACAGAAATCTGAGAGACGTCGAAGGCTTTGCCGCCCGCCTTGACGTGCTCGACTACGATAGTGAAGCGGCGGCGCACTCTGGCGAGATTCGAGCGCAGCTGGCAAAAGCAGGCACCCCGATTGGTCCCTACGACCAGATGATCGCAGGTCATGCCCGATCCAGAGGGCTGATTCTGGTAAGCAACAACGAAAAAGAGTTTGCACGCGTTCCGGGGCTTCGCCTTGAAAATTGGGCCCCCCTGTAAAATTGCAGCGCTTCACCGCCTTTTGCGTCCGGTCAGGACTCAGGTTTCGACCTTGCACGCGAAGCTGTCCACGGATGAGCTTGCAGCTTGTCTTCCGTTGTTCGGGATGTTCGTCACTTTCAACACATAGCGTCGGCCCAGATAGCGCATGCTCTCTCCGCTGATCCACTGGGGCGGCCGGGCGTAGCGGTTGCGTTCTTCAATCTCGTCCAGGTGTTTCAATACCCACCGAGCGTGACGCTGCGCCCGGCGGACTCCGGAGCGTCTACCTGTACCCGGCCGTTGGGGTGCACGTGCACCCGGATGCTGGCCTTCTGGTGGCCCGGTAGGTGATACAGTTGGTACCGGAACCCGGTCGCCGTATCGGGCCCTGTACTCCGTCAGTGCCTCGCCCTGGGAGACCGCAATGGAGGTGGTCATTTGGCTCCTCCGTTGCGCAGGATCTGGACCACTTCATCCAGCATCTTCTTTGCCTTATCCAGCCCGACCAAATTGAACAGGCTCGGCAGCAGGGTTTTGCGGACGTCCTGCTCAATGCCGGCGGGGTTCAGCGAATTCTCGGCCACGGCCCGGTTCACCACCTGGTCGATCTCAAAGGCCTCGTCAATCAGCTGACCGCCCTGCTCCGCTTCCAGCGCCGCAAACTCCTCACCCAGCACCAGCTTGAATATACCAGGGCGCGCGGATAAGTCCCCTGCCGTGTTTCGCTAAACGGTTGCGCTGGGTACTATGTGGTTTATGAAAAGACCTTCAAGGAATTCAGTTATGACCAAACCTTTTGTGGCGCTTGTATTATTTGTACTGGTTGGAAGCCCGGTGTCAGCTGATGATTTAGCCGCTGATTTTGAGCGCCTGTGCGGGGTGTTTGAAGAGGCACTAACGCTGAATGAAAAGCCCGGAGTAATGGCGGTGTACCTTCGGGACAATCTCCCCTACCGAGTTGAATCCAAAGAGGTTCTCGACGCTTATGACGCCATTCTTTTGGTGGACCCGTCCGAACGGTATCGAGTGTTCAAACAGGCGGCGGAAGCGAACATGGAGGACTCTTGGGACTGCCCAGCGTTTAAAGCCCTTGTCGAATAAGCTTCGTCGTCCCTGCCTCAGAACCACTCCTCGGTGAACTGGGCCTGCACGGGGGCGATTTTGCCGGGGTTATGGTATAATTAGGGCAGTTTAGCGACGATCATAACCCTTTGGTGCCCAATGAAGATTAACCGCCGCAAGCGTAGCAGCCGGAAGGTCAGCAAAGCCGCCATCATCAAGAGCGTAGCCAGCTCGACCGCGATTGAGACGGGTGAGCGTCCCCAGGCTGTGGCCCTTAAGCTCAGGACCGGCACAAAGTACCGCAATATCTCTTTGGGGGGCTGAATTCGACGATCAGCCGGCGTTAAATGCCCGTTCGACCCACTCCATCATCGGCGCATAATTGCAATCCATGCCGGCATGAATGGCGCGAAAATACTCTTTTCTGTTCTCGTCCCAAGGTGCGTAATCCAGCGGGTCGTAGCCAGCCTGAGCGGCCATAGTATCGGCCAGCAGGCGTGATAACCGACCGTTTCCCTCTCGGAATGGGTGTACCAAAATAAACTCTACATGCACTACCGCAATGGCTTCGATGAGGTCATCATCGTGCATTTGGTCGCAAGGCGTATAGCGGGCTAGCACCTTCTCATTCAATTCAGACAACAGACGCGGAATTTGCGCCGCAGCGGCGAACTCAAAGCCGCCCTTTCCCATGTTAACCGAGCGCTCGACCCCAGCCCATTCATAGATGGGGCTCAGCCACCAGCGGGTCCAGAGTCGTTACGGCGTTTTGGGGCAGCGCTTCGTTTAAAACACGCTCATATAGCTTTCCCAAGAGCTCCAACTCAGCGTCATCCATATCCTTTGGATCGGTGATCCCAAGCTTGTTCGCGAGCACCTGACTGTCGGAGCCCGGTTGAAAAGCGATTTGGCTACCGCCAACATCGTATTTACTCATGAGCGCTCCACGCCCGTTCGTCTTGAAGTCGCCAATTTGTTAGGTATCTTTTTAATATTCAACCATTTGTTTGGATTTATCGGCCAGTGGGCGGCGATCGTGAGAAGACACGTTGCGCGGCACTGCCGCCGGTATCTGCTAGGGGATTACTATACATCACACGGTGGCGTATTTCATAAGATCAATGTAGCTTAAGTGTGTTATCGATTAACACAGGGGTGGCCCTATGGCTCGTACTACCAAAGAGGTTGTCTACTCGACAATGCACTTGCTGGAGCGTCACGAGAGTCAGACTCAAGCGCTCAGGCAGGCTGTCGAAGCTGGGGAGAAGAGTGGCGAAAGCGACCTGACGTTGCGTGACGTTGCTGCCGAGGTGAAGCTTAAGCATGGCTTATAAGCTTTCCAATAACAGCGGCTATAGGGTTTTTGGCCGCCGCAGGGCAAATCTGGCCCTCACGCAAAGTACGTCTCCATCCATTCATAGAGCGTCTGCGTATTGACCTGCGAAAACGCCATGCTCTGAAAGTCGTCCCGCACTTCGTCTTCAATCGTGATGAACTGATACAGCAAGACGCCCGGCTGCTGATCGTGCAAGATCAGGTTAATACGGCGAAGCGTCCGCAGGCAGTCAATCGTCATCACGTCGGCTGGAATGCCGGCGTCCCGCATTTTGCGGCGCACTTCCACCACCGGATTGATGAGTTCATGGGTGGCCTGGATGCGCGCGTGGGCATCGCTGGCCATATCGGACAGTGCTTTCAGGGGATCTTCAGACATTAGTTCTCAGCTTTGTATTGGATAACACGTAGTCACTTGCTTTGCGGGGCTCGATAATTAATGACGCGAAAGTCTACCGGATTGTGCCGAGGCCGTGTAGCCTGCGGGATGAGGCTCAGGCCTATGAGCAAAAGCATCCATGCCCCCCAATTTTCGCTCCCGATGAAAATGACTGAGAGACTGCCCCAGCAGCTCCGCCGCTTTTGACTCACCGATATACCATTCGCTCAATGCTCGGTAAACCAACTGTTCAAACAGAATAGTCTGTTCCTGGGGGTAAGGATCTCCGGGCTCTTTGGTGCGCCAACCGGCTCCGTTAAAGGCTAGTAGGGTCTGTTTGTAGAGTGCCTCCGAAATTACACCGCACTGGCGCAGCCGTACCAGTATCGCCATCATGCTGACACCAAATTCGTGCTTCAGCATGTACAGCTCGCGCGGCTCGATGGCGTTTCGGTGCGTGCCTATTTGCTGCCGCAAAGCGGCTTCGGGCAATAGAAAGGCGCCGGCAAAGCGATTACAGGCCTTTTCCTCGTCAAGGCCCTCTGACAGCCGCCCATGGAGCACCAAGTGTCCCAGCTCGTGCGCTAAGGTGAAACGCTGTCGGTCACCGGGGTAATTGCTAGAGATTACTACCACGGGCATGTCGCCCACTTTACCAGCCAGACCGTCCACTTTTTTATTGGCGGGTACATCGGTGGTAATTACCTGTATTCCCCGTGCTTCGAGGGTATCGATCATGTCAGGGATAGGGTTCA
The DNA here is from genome assembly GCF_039822625.1 of Marinimicrobium locisalis. NCBI lineage: Bacteria > Pseudomonadati > Pseudomonadota > Gammaproteobacteria > Cellvibrionales > Cellvibrionaceae > Marinimicrobium > Marinimicrobium locisalis. The sequence goes on along the minus strand of NZ_JBDLLG010000025.1, from coordinate 55,737 downwards.
TTCCGAGAGCCCAGGCGTTGCGCATTTGTTCCGCCAGAGCCTCAATATCGGCGTCCGCCGAGACTTGGGAGGGAAGTGTCTTCGGCAAGGCAAAGACAGGCACAGGTTTGATCGAGTCCGGGTAGAGTGTCAACAGCTCGGCCCAGCGCTCTACCTGGTCCATAACGTCCCCCGTGACCTGATTCAGCAAGGCCTGAGAGGTGCCGGAACGCTTGCGGTATTCAACCCGCTCGAGCGTGACATTGACTGGACGAAAAAAGTACTCCGTGCGGACCTCCAGCGCCTGCGCCAATTTCAGCAGATTGGTGGACGTGGGCATATTGTCGCCGTGTTCGTACTTCTTGATGGCATTGGCAGACAGGCCCACCTGGCCCGCCAAGGTTTTCATGGACAATCCCGCAGCCTTCCGGGCGCGCAGCAGGCGTTGTCCGAACTGGGTCAATCGTTCTTGGGAATCCATAATCGCCACCAGGTTTACAAACTTTTCAATTGTTTTGTTATTGTAAACCTGTGGTGAGCGCTTTGTCCAACGCCCCGAGTTGGCTTATTCGGGCATTACCTCGTTAAGGGGTGAGAGTGGGCTGCCACGGTACCACCGCATTCACCCAGGCGGTGTTGGATCGACTTTAGGGCCATCAGATCGTCTCCACCACGCAGTAAACGATGAAGCCGGCAAAAAGACCCACTACGAATAGAATGGAGCCCGGTAGCAGTGTCGGCAATGCCGTGATTCCGGGCCCGGGACAAAAGCCGGATAGCCCCAGCCAATGCCAAATAGTGCGGAGCCGCCCGTTAACTTCAGGGTGACCGCCTTGTTGCCTGGCACATGGAATGAATCCGTGACGAGGGTTTTGCGGCGCCGGTGCAGGCGCCTCCCGCCAAGCCCAGCCAGGGGGTAAATTCGGTGGCGGCATATTCCACAATCAATCCTCCTGCGGTAGCTCCAGAGCTTTCCAGGCTTTCATGCCTCCCAATAAGTTCCGCACGTCCTTAAAGCCGGCCCTGAGCAAAATACTGACGCCAAGCCCGGCGCGGTGCCCCACACCGCAAGTGACCACCACGGGGCGGTCCCTGTCCAGTGGCAGCTCTTTCAGCTGGTCAGCAAGGTAACCTACGTACATATGGAGCGCGCCGGGAATGTGTCCGCCCGCAAACTCATCGGCCTCGCGCACATCCAGTACCTGGTACTCGCCCCGGTTGGCGTTAAGGGTTTCGGGGGTGATGGTTCCAGAGCCCTCAATGGGTTGACCGGAGCTACGCCAGGTACTGAAGCCACCGGTTAACGCCCCGTCTACGTGATCAATGCCGATACGGGCCAAGTGTTTCGCGGCGCCAGAAACGTCGTCATTTCGGTCCGTGACCAAATAAATTGATGTGTTCTCGTCTCCGACCCATCCTCCAAACACAGGGAGGCCTCCGAACCAAATACTGTGGCTTCCAGCGAGGTGGCCTCCGGCAAAACCCTCGGGTTCACGAGTATCGAACACCAGCTTCTCTCGGCTCCGCTCGGCAAACTCTGCGGCGCTCAGTAGCGGAACGGCTTCGGCCCGAGCCAGGGGCGCCAAACCGCCCTTCTTGTTTACCCGTTCCATTATCCGAAAGAAAGGAGGCCGCGGATTGCGCTCGCCGCCCTTCTTGCGGGCAAACTGCTCCCGGCTCAGGGTGAATACTTCGTTATAGCGTTTCTCCTCCCCTATGGTGGAGAACGGCTTTTCCGCCATGCCGCTGCCGCATACTGAGCCGGGCCCGTGCGCCGGTAACACCACAGTGGTATCGGGCAGGCTGGAGAATTTATCTTGCACCACATCGTACAAAAGGCCGGCGTTTTCCACGGCTTTGTCCGCGTCTGGAAGATCGGTACGGCCGGTGGTTCCATAGAACAGCGCGTCGCCCGTGAGCACACACCAAGCCTCGTCGCCGGGCGGGTATACCACGTAGCTCATGCTTTCCGGCGTATGGCCGGGTGTATGCAGCGCCTGAATCGTGAGCTCGCCAAGGGCAAAGGTGTCGCCGGCATTTAGCCGCATATCACCATATTCGAGGGTATCGAAATTCCCATTGACTATTTTTGCGCCGGTCTGTTGGGCCAGATACGCCGAACCCATGGCGAAATCTTCCTGACGGTGAGTTTCAACAATGTGAGTAATGCGTACGCCCAGGTCTCGAGCCGCTTCAAAATACGGCTCAACGAAACGACCAGGATCAAAAAGAGCGGCCTGAGCGCCGTCCGCGATGAGGTAAGCGTAATGTGCGATCCCCGGTGTTTCGATACGCTGCATTTTCATTGAAAACCTCCCTTGATCAATTTGGGGTGTTCGACCGAGGCGCCCGTTTTGAGCGGCCTTAACCGTGCGGTATTTCAATGGGGCAACCCTGGCTTTGGGAAGTTCCTATCATGCGCGGGTGAGTCCGGAGGACAGCGGTGAGCGTTAGGTACATTCTTTAGAAGTCGCACCGAATCTAGAAGTCCTACCGGGCCCCTGCAATTGCGCAGAGCAAAAACCTAATATATAATAAAAACAATTATCATTTACAATAATGGCGCATATGAACACATCTCGCGTAACGGAAGCCGCCGCGCTCCCTGCAAACCTCCCTCGCATTGCGACCTTTGACCTCATACGGGGGTTGGCCGTTGTCTTTATGATCGTCATCCATGTGCTGGACTTCTACGGCGCGCCGGAGGTGCACGAAAGCCTGGTTGGCGTGGTATTGGCATTTGCCATTGGGTGGCCCGCCGCCTCTGTATTCGTGTTTGTCATGGGTATTTTTGTCACCTATTCGAGCAAACGAAGCTTGGCTCGGGGGCTCAAGCGAGCGGCGAGCTTGTTCCTGCTGGGCTACTTGCTCAATTTGGCACGGGGCTCAATACCCATGTGGGCCTCCTTGCAGATGGGGCTGGTAAGCCATGAAGAGCTTGGGGCGCACAGTCCGCTTACCGAGTTCCTGATCTTTGACATATTGCAGTTCGCGGGCCTCGCGTTGGCCCTATGTGTTCTACTCAAGCACTTCCTCCCCCGGCCCGAGTATTGGCTTGCGGCCTCGCTCCTTGTGATTTTTTGTTCCCCGTTTTTCTGGACGCTCTCAAGTGGCTTTACGCCCGTTGACGAGTTCTTCAAGATGCTTGGAGGCGACCACTCTGAGGGGGCAATGTTCCCGCTTTTTCCTTGGCTCGCCTACCCGCTCGCCGGCATGGCTTTCGGCCAGTGGCTCAGGGAAGCCGGGAATAACCGTCGCTTATTTCAAAAAACCTTATGGTTCGGACTGGCTTTATTCGTCGTGGGTGGGCTGGCGATTAGCACCAGTCCTGAGTACCACGTTGGCCACAATCTTCGCAGTGGCCCCGGTGTAACGCTGGTGGTTATGGGCTTTGTGTTGGTGACTCTGTGGGCCTGTCAATGGGTGACGGAAAGAGCCCATGGCAGCCGTTGGTTGAATCCTCTGTATTTCTGGGGAAAGTACGTGACCGCCATCTACGTGACTCAATGGGTCTTAATCGGCTGGGGGCTGCTGCCCTTCGGGCTTCAGCAACTCAACTGGCTGCAGACTTTTTTGATGATGCTCACTGTTTTGGTTCTATCGGATGTCAGCGTGCGTAGCTGGCTGTGGTTTCGCCAACGCCCCTTGCGGATAAACATACTGTCCCGTGCGAAGTTTGAGTAAAGGAGCCCCACTCATGGCCCGGACAACCGTCTTGTTCAGCGCGCCCAAAAGCCGCCTCGTGGCCTGCGTCGCGGGCGCTCTGCTGGCGGCCACCTTAATTACCGCCGGCGCCGCCACTTACCTGCCCTTCAATGATATCGACCGGATTGGTGTGCCGATTCTGCTGTTCCCGGTCACTTGGACGCTTCTGTTCCTGTTCTCCGCCATGGCCCGCTCGATTTGGAGAGTCTGGTTGGGGCTGGGGCTGCTGTGCCTTATTCATGCGGGCTTGATCTACCAGCACTTGATGGGATAACAACATGCGCAGGGATACCACCAAAAAGTTCTATATCGTCCACAGCTGGTTGGGTGTCGTTACCGGGATTCTGCTGTTTATTGTCGCCTACACCGGGGCGTTTTCCGTGTTCGGGCGGCCCGAGCTTAACGTCTGGTCCAACCCGGAAGTGCGCGGTCTAAACAGCCCCGATTTCGCCGCTATTGAAGACTTGGTTCGCCAACATGCCCAGAGCGTCGATTCAGAGTATCTGCACCACGTTCGGGTCACTTTTGCCGGTGCCCGCTCCCCCACCCTTCAAATCATCTTTGAAAAAGAAGTGGAGTTGCCCTCTGGCCGGCAAGAGCATCGAGTCGTTGCGTTTGAGCACCACCCTAAAACGTTGGCGCAGCAGGGCCGCTTTGAGGGGTCGTTATCCGAGTGGTTCCAACAATGGCCGACGGATATGGCGGACTTTATGGTCACCTTTCACGGCGATTTACATTTGGGCTCGCCATGGGGATTGGTGCTGACGGGGGTGTTGGGTTTAACACTGTTTTGCTCCGCCGTGACCGGCGTCATTATTCATCGGAAATTTTTCAAGGAGCTGTTCTCGTTTCGGCCGACACGCAGCCTCCGCCTGTTGTTTACGGATACGCACAAAGTATTAGGCGTATGGGGACTGTTGTTCCACGCCGTCATTGGGTTTACGGGCGCGTTTTTGGGGTTGGTGTTGGTGCTTCTGGTGCCTGCGGCAGCTTTCGTGAGCTTTTCCGGGGACCAGGAAAAACTGGTGGAGACGTTTGTACCGGAAGTGGAGCCCACGCTGACCGGGACAGCGGCGAAAAGTCGGCCCGCCCGTATTCTAACCGACTTTTCCGAAAACAATCCCGAACTTGTGCTGATCGAGACCGACATCCACGGTTGGGGAGACCAGGGCGAGGTGATGGCCGTCACCACTTTGGGCGGCGATCAGCTCTCGGCGAGCCGCACTTTCGAATTCAATGCCGCCAGTGGCGAGCTATTGCGTGACTATACCGCCTTTGGCCGACAGGAGAGCGCGACGGGAGTCGTGCTGGATGCCATGTACCCACTGCATTTTGGCAATTTCGGCGGCCTGTTGGTGAAAATCGTATGGAGTGTGCTGGGTGTGGGCACCGCCATGCTCGCCGTGACCGGCATGATGATCTGGGTGGAACGGCGCGCGTATGGCCCGGAAGGCCGCCTCTCCGTGAACGCCTACCACCGAATCAGCCGCTTCACGGTGGGAAGCTGCATGGGCGTTGTGGTGGCAAGTCTGGCTCTGTTCTACGGGCAACTGCTGGTAAACGTTCCTCCACAAAAACAGTTCTATTGGTTCAGTGTTTTCTTTTTTGGTAGTTGGCTTCTGGTCATTGCCTGGGCACTGATTAGGTCAAACAGTTACCGAACCATCAAAGAGCTATTTGCCGCTTGTGCGCTTTTGTCAGTGGGTGTCCCGCTCCTTAATGCCGTGGTGACTGGCGACGCCCTGCCACTGGCGATGATGCAAGGTAAATGGATTACCGCCGGCGTCGATATGACATTGTTGTTCTTTGGTGGGTTATGCGCTTGGCTGGCTCGTCGGCTGCCCAGCGCTCGCCCGCAACCGCGTTCTCGCTCAACGGTAGAGGCTACCACGAGGCCATACGAGCCTGCGGGGGATACGGTATGACGGTACTTTGGGTAGGTTTGGCCGTGGTTCTCAATCTTGCCTGTGTGGTTTTATGGCGACGCTATCGGGAGGCGTCTTCTGCACCGGCATTGTGGGCTATTGGCGCCTGGGTGGCGCTGCTGTTAAGCGGTTTGTGCCTCTCTTTTCCCTACGGCGAAACCCGAGCGTTTTTCATCACACTGGGTTTGCTTGGGCTCAGTGGTTGGCTTTACGTGTTTGCACGGCCCTGGCTAAAACTCGTAGCGGGCCCCCACACTTAAAGACCGGCCAGGTCCGGCAACAGGCGCAAAGCCATTGCTTTGGCTGGATTTAAAGGCTGCAATATTCACGCCCCCCAATGGCGGCTCGTAATATTCGTCCAGAAGGTTGTCGATGCCCAAGGAAAGGGTTAAGGCCTTCCACGGGTAACGACTACTCACATTCACCAGCGTGTAGTGGTCGGTAGCGTTCTCCAGTCGGCGCGGGTCTTTCCGGTCCTTCTCCCCTACCCACTCGATTTCCAGCCGGTTTTGCCAGTCTCCCAAGGTATGTTCCAGCGCCAGCACGCCACGCAGCGGCTGAAGTTGGTACAGAGGCTCATCGCTAGCGTCACGCTCCCCATGGCGGTAATCCAAGGAGGCTTCCAGGTCTAAGGCGCCGTATTCGTACTCCTCCAGCTGCAGCCGGACGTCGATATCCAGTCCGTAGAGCGTGGCATTTAGGTTCGTGAATTGAAGAAGGTTACGTTGGCCGTGAGGGTCGTCGGTGCGGTTAAAAGTATCAATAACCTCTGCATCGATGTAGTCCTGTACCTGAGTGTAATAAGGGGTAATGGAGACTTGGCTAGGCGTTTTGTCGGTGCCAAGCGCGTAAGTGGCACTCAATGTCTGAGCGGTTTCTGGCTGAAGGTCAATTTGACCAACGTAGCCATTGCCATCGCCGAACCAGCCGACCATCGTCGCGGCCATGGTGCTTCGGCCCCAGGAATACCGCTCATACAAATTGGGGCTGCGGTTTTTCCGCGCGTACCCGAGCTCCAGCTGCTGAAGCTCGTTCCAGTGGTAACGGGCCAGAAGCATGACGTCAACGTTGGTATCGCTGCGCTTCCGGGCTTCGGCGTTGAAAGCCTGGGCGGCACCGTGGTCGGCATTGGGCACTCCCATCATTGGCCTACTGTTGTAGGCCTGCACTTCGCCGGCGTTGGTAGTGACGTCTTCCACCCGTACACCGCCCAGAAATGTCCAGTATTGACTTACTTGGCTTCTAAGCTCGGCGTAGGCCGCAAGGCGTTTGCGCTGGCCGTTGATAATATTACGGTAGTCGTTCGGGCCCATCATCATGGAGCCCTCCACCGCTGGCCACCAGTCATTCAACCGATCATTGTGATATTCGTGGCCCGCTATTAACGTGTGCTGGTCGGCCAGCGGTAATTGCCATTGCAGTTTATAGCTCACTTCGTCGGCGTCGGTATTCATGAGCATGGTTCCCGGCTTTTCCTCGGTGAAAAATCCCATTTCGTGGGTTACTCGCCGACCATTGAGCTGACCTTCAAACGCTCCACCCGCCTCCAGGTCACGCCGATACTGGAGCGTTGCCCCGGTGCTACGGTTGCTCGTCATGTCCATGTATTGATTGGGAAAGCCTTGAAAAGGAATGTACTGGTGAGAAAGCTTCACCGCCAGCTGCTGGTGTTCGTCCCGTGCGGCAACCACGAGGCTATGGTTCTGGGTGCGGTATAAAGTATCCAGCACGGGATTGCCCTTGCCGTCATCATAACTCTCGGCATCCACAAAGGCGCCGCTGTAGGCCAAACTGAGGCTGTTGCTGGCGGCACGGGCACCCGCCGAGAGCTGCCGGGCGTCATTGACGCTACGGTACTCGGTGGCCACATAGCCCGATTGCCAGGCTAGTGATTCGCTGTCGGTATAACGCGGATCAATGGCGTTAACACTGATCACGCCCCCGATATTGTCTCCAGCGATGCTCACGGGCGTAATGCCCGCCATTACCGAGAGCGTGGCGATTTGGTTGCCCGATACATAGGATAGCGGGGGATTCATCTGGTTGGCGCAGGCGACGCCCGATCCGGCCCCGTCCACCAAGACTTTGACTCGGTCGGCCCCAAAACCATTGAGCATGGGCAGCGCGGAAACACCACCAGCGGCGGAAAACGTGACACCTTCCTGCTGCAGTCGTGACTGTGTATTGCTAGTTTCGTGGGCGTTGGTAGTCCTTTGGCCAATAACCTCTACTTCCTCTAGAGCCCCGGGGCCTGCCAAAGCGGAAGTTGGAAGCAGTCCGATAATAGCCAATGTAAGAGAAGATAAACGGTGAGTTGAAGACATGTAACGTTTCCCAGTAGGAAAGACAGCCTTCATTGTATAAATCGAACCAGGAGGGAAAAAGTGACAAATTGTCGCACCCCAATAGGGGTAACTCAGTTGGGGACTAACCTACCCCTAATGGCAGAGCCGAGGGGCGGTGCGATCGCTTTCTCCTCTACTCATTGCCCGCAGCACCGTTTGAACTTGCGCCCACTGCCACACAGGCAGCTATCATTGCGCCCCGGTTTGAAACTTTCGTCCTGGGTCCTGCCGCTGACATAAAACCAACGCCCTGACTCTTGAGCGAACTCTGAGCGCTCCTCCAGAAAACGCCATTGCCCGCCCGCTCGGTAATACGCTTTGAAGTGAACATGACCTTGATCGCCGCTGGCGTCGTTCGCCAGCACCGACAGCCCCACCCAGTCCGGGCTATTGGCCAGATCCAAGTGCTCGGGCCGCGTTGACGGATGCCAGGTGGCTTGCAGGTAATCGGCCCGATTCTGCACAAAGGCGGTGAACCGCGAGCGCATCAGTGCTTCCGGAGTGGGCGCCGGCTGCCCGGCATGGTAACGGCCGCAGCAGCGTTCATACATTTCTTGACTGCCACAGGGGCAAAGCGAGGTCTCACTCATATATCATCTTCCGGGTCATACCGCCGTCCACAATGAAATCCTGTCCCGTGATGAACTCCGCTTCCGACGACGCTAGGTAGGCAGCCAGTGAACCGATATCTTCTGCCTTGCCCACCCGGCCCGCCGGGTGTTGCGCGTGGGCGTTGGACGGCAGGGGTTCCAGACTATCCGGCGCATCGGCCTGCTGAGCTCGCACGTCGATCCAGCCGGGGCTGATGCTATTGATTCTTACCTCAGGCCCGAGGCTGATTGCCAAGGCGTGCGTTAGCGCCACTATGCCGCCCTTGCTGGCGGCGTAGGATTCGCACTGGGGTTCTGATTGCCAGGCGCGGGTTGAGGCAATATTGACGATGGCACCCTTGGTGGCCCGCAACGCTTTAACAGCGTGTTTTGCCATTAGAAACGGTCCGGTCAGGTTAACGTCGAGCCGGCGCTGCCAGTCGGCAAGCGCCAGTTCCTCCAAGGGGCTTGAGTGCGGGTCGGCCAATCCGGCGTTGTTGATCAGCGCGTCCAGTCGCCCGCCCCACTCCAGTGTTCGTTCGAGACAACGACGGACATCGGCTTCATTGGCCACATCCCCTGCGATAAATGTCGCTGCCCTACTCTCTGGTAACTGCTTCAAACATTGCTGTCCGGCGGCATCGTCGATATCGAAAAGCACCACCCGCCAGTTTCGCTCCAGCAGGGAATGGGCAATGCCTTTACCAATTCCCTGAGCCGCGCCGGTCACCAGCGCCACTTTGGGATTATCGGTCATACTGTACCTCTGTAAATTGGTCCAAATCGAGCGTTTAAAGTAGAGTCTAACCCACCGAAATGCTGTATGGCTTGCCTTTGTGTCAAAAGAGAGCCATTTTGCTATATACGCTACTATTCGTTTAGTCCGGTGCTACTGGCGAGTTTTATGGGAGCAAACACACTGAAACGCTTCGTCCCCGCGGTGGACTGGTTGATGCAGTACGACTGCCGGGCGCTGCCGGCGGACTTACTGGCGGGCTTTATTACGGCGGTGTTACTGGTGCCTCAGGGCATGGCTTATGCCACGCTGGCCGGGCTGCCGCCGCAGGTGGGTCTCTATGCCAGTGTCGTACCGCCTGTGGTGTACGCGCTGTTGGGCACCAGCCGCACTTTGTCCGTGGGGCCGGTGTCGGTGGCAGCGCTGCTGGTCGCCAATGCGTTGGCCTCCTCAAGCGCGGGCGCTTATCTGGCCGATGCCCTCCTGTTGGCCGCCATGAGCGGCGTGGTGCTGCTGGTCATGGCGCTGTTGCGGCTGGACGTGTTGGTGAACTTCCTCAGTCACCCGACGCTGTCAGGGTTTACCAGCGGCGCCGCTATTTTGATTATCCTGAGCCAGCTGAGTAATTTGTTGGCCATTTCCGCGCCCTCTTCCGAGTCGGGCGTGGAAATGACGCTCTCCCTAGTCAATCACCTCCCCAATTTCGACCCTCTGACGGCCGCCCTGGGTGGCGCCGGTGTCGCTCTGATACTGCTAGCGCGCGCGCCCCTTGTCACACTGTTGGTTCGAATGGGCGTGAGCGAAAACGGGGCGCATATTGCCTCCCGAGCGGGGCCACTGGCAGTGATCGCCGTGCTCACACTCTGTGTGGGAGTCTTCCAGCTAGACCAGAAGGGCGTGGCGGTCGTAGGGACGCTTCCAAAAGGGCTTCCCTCTCCCAGCCTGGACTTTTTGCGATTCGACCGAGTTCTGGAGTTGCTCCCCTCCGCCCTCATGATCAGCCTGATCGGCTATGTCGAGAGCATTTCGGTGGCCAAAGTACTGGCTTTTCGTCGTCGACAAAAACTCAATAACAACCAGGAGCTTATCGCTCTGGGGGCATCCAACATCGCCGCGGCGGTCACTGGCGGCATGCCGGTAGCGGGCGGGTTTAGCCGGTCCACCGTCAATTTCTCCGCCGGTGCCAGAACCCAGTTGGCGGCGATTGTAACGGCGGTTCTGGTGGGGCTGGTGGCGCTCTTTTTTACTCCACTGTTTTACCACTTGCCGAAGGCCGCCTTGGCGGCGATTATCGTGGTGGCGGTCTCATCCCTGCTTGACTGGCGGGGTCTCGTCAACGCCTGGCGTTACGATAAAGCGGATGCCCTGACACTCCTGGTGACGTTCGCCGGTGTTCTGTTGTTTGATATCGAAATCGGTTTGCTCTTGGGCATTGCCGCGGGCATCGGTGTGTTTTTATGGCGAAGCAGCCGGCCTCATACCGCCATTGTGGGACGGATTCCCGGGACGGAGCACTTTCGCAACGTCAAACGCCATCATGTGGAGACGTGGCCCGGCCTGGTGCTATTGCGCGTCGACCGAAGCCTGTTCTTTGCTAATATCAATTATGTGGATGACTTGGTGGCGGAACAAGTCGCGGAGCATCCACAGCTGAAACACTTGGTGATCATTTGTAGCGCAATGAACAGCATTGACTACAGCGCCGTGGAAGCGCTGGATCAGCTGGCGGATAGCCTGCACCGAGCGGGAATCAGCCTTCACTTGGCTGAAGTCAAAGGCCCAGTTATGGACCGGCTGGAACGCTACGGTATTGAGCGGTGGCTAGCGCCGGGAAAAGTCTTTCTTTCCACTGAAGAAGCGGTTCAGTATTTGAAGGATAATTGAGCGAGAACCCGACCTTTTGCACTTAAATTGAAGGAGTCAGGCGATGATATTTCGGCAACTGTTCGAGCCGGTTTCCAGCACTTACACCTACCTCCTGGGCTGCGAAGAGACGGGGCAAGCGGTATTGGTGGACCCGGTTATCAACTCCATCGAAAGAGACCTGGAGGAAGTGTCCCGTTTGGGGATGAAGTTGGCCTATACCGTGGACACCCACATTCATGCCGACCATATTACCTCGGCATTGGAGCTAAAAAACAAGGTGGGCAGTCAGATCGTCACGCCAGCCATGGAGCGTCTGGACTGCACCGACCTGGGCATCGAAGAGGGGGTGCCCTTTCAAGTCGGCAGCATTCGGCTCGACCCCATGCACACGCCCGGTCACACCGATGGCCACTTTGCCTATGTGTTTCAGGACCGAATTTTCACGGGCGATGCCCTGTTGATCGAGGGCTGTGGACGCACGGATTTTCAGAACGGCGACTCGGAAACCCTGTACCGCAGCGTGAAGGAAAAGCTTTTCGCCCTGCCCGACGATTACTTGGTGTATCCCGCCCACGACTATAAACAGCGCCGAGTGTCCACCATTGCCCAGGAAAAGGACCGCAACGAACGGCTGAATAAGGAGATCTCACTGGGAGAGTTTCAGCGCATTATGGAAAACCTCAACCTGCCCTACCCGAAATTCATTGACTACGCCGTACCGGGCAACCAACAGTGTGGGGTCTGCCCGTCGGATTTACCTGAGAAGCTAAAGGAATACTGCGAGCAAATGTCCTTCAGTCAACAGGGGTGATTGTCTGGACTAACCAGCATCACTCCTTGAGTGTGAAAAAGACCGACCATTAACCGTTACAGGAATTAGCCTTTGTCCCTTTCAGCTGGGCCCCTCGCCCTTTCATTGAACGTCGTTCTGCTTTTTCTGGCTTTCTTCACCGCGGTGCTCGTGGGGTGGCTTTTGGGCCGGCGGCGGAACGTGGCCGTGGAGCCGGCGCTTAGCAGTATGCTGTTTCTGGGCGTGTTGGGCGCACGGGTGGGGTTTGTACTGCTGTATCTGGAGGACTATCTCGAACAGCCGTTGAGCATACTGGATATCCGGGATGGTGGCTTCTTCCTTCCGGCTGGGCTTGCAGTCGCCCTCGTTGTGGGCCTTTTCTACGCGTGGCGTCGCCCCACTTTAAGAGTGCCGTTGGGAGTGGCTTCTGTCGTCGGCGCCGGCACCTGGGCGGCCACGGCCGGTATTATCGGCGTGATGTATACCACCCAAGCCAACCTGCCCGCACTGACATTCACAACACTTGATGGCGAGAAAACCTCACTGGAGCCATTTGAAGGGCGTCCGATGGTTATCAACCTGTGGGCGACTTGGTGCCCACCCTGCCGACGCGAAATGCCGGTGCTGGCCGACGCTCAGCAGTCCGAGAAAGACATTGTGTTTCTCTTCATCAACCAGGGGGAAGGTCCTAATACTATCAACCAGTACCTGGAGGAAGAGCAGCTGGGCCTGGATAATATCCTGCTTGATCAGCAGTCGTACACTATGCGGCAACTAGGAGCGAACGGTTTGCCTTCCACGTATTTCTTTAATTCTGATGGCGAACTGGTGGATACGCACTTCGGTGCCTTGTCTTCGGCGTCATTGAAGAGCAACCTCAGATCAATCAAACCATAGGCTTCAAAGGCGCTCGGTTAGGCTCGGCGCCCCGCAAGCCAACCTCCCAATAAAACACCGGGGATAAGCGCCGCCAGATGAAGGGCCAGCCATTCGTGCAAGATTGGGGTGGCGCCTTCCAGCCCGATCAGCCGGGGGTAGATCCACAGAAGCACGGCCAGTTCGGCCAGTATGACCAGCACACAGACAATGCCCCAGTGCACCTGTCCGGTACGGACCACCGCCCATGTGGCAAGCGCGCCTAAAATGCCATAGATCGGCACGCGCACCACAAGCCACTCCCACAGTATCAGGCCCAGCTTCCACCATTCTCCAAACCAGTTCATGTAAGTGCCCGACAGAGGAATGGCACTGGTGTAACCGAGGATTGTAGGGGCCACGAAACCGATCCCCAACCCGGCCACAATAGCCAGTGCGTGGGTAACTCTTGTCGACAACATCCATTTTACTCCTTGTCTTTCAGTGGGAAGCCTGTGTTTCTTGCAGTGATTAAATTGCCGAAACGTTACCACAGGTGCCAATAAATTTCATACTTGGCGCCTATAACTCTTTCATTGGCATTACACCTGGCTTATAGTCATAACGCGATTAACTGATACACTAGAATGTCAGCTGCAAACAAAGATAACTATGCCAACAACAACGTCTCCATGACAGCTTATGGTCTGTGGCTCATGCGGCAATTTATTCCCATGACCACGAGCCCCCTTATGCGATGCCGGATCGTTCCGACGCATAGGGGATAAGTGAAATAATGAATAAGAGACTTCTGTCATGAAAACTATAGCGCTGTACAAGCCATTGTCGCTGCTATTGCTCGCGGCCGCCCCACTGGTGGCCTCGGGGCAACAATGCACGGAAATGTGTGAGTGGTATCAAGACGCCCCCCGGCCCTTGTGTCAAAACCAAGACTCGGGATGGGGCTGGGAGAACCAACAAAGCTGTATTGGACGAACAACGTGTAATGGCCAGACTGGAGACGGCGGTGTCGTTTCCGTTTGTGACGGCAGTAGTAGCGCATCGACCTCAAGCGCCGCCTCCAGTATTACCTCGTCCATTGCCTCTTCAGCCGTCTCTTCCACCGGCAACGGTGCCAACACCCTGACGGTCCGTATGCAAGGCGTGACCGGGGAAGAAAGCGTCAGCCTGGAAATTGACGGAAGTGTCATTGAAACTTGGACCCTAGGCACTGCCATGATGGACTATTCGGCCAACACCAGCGCCTCGGGCGAGGTGCGTGTAGCCTTCACCAATGACTCGGGCGACCGGGACGTACAGGTGGATTACCTCATTGTTAATGGTGAAGTTCGTGAGGCGGAAGACCAACAAGACAACACCGGCGCCTGGGACGACACCTGCGGCGGCGGCTCTTTCTCTGAGATGTTGCACTGTGACGGCTCCATCGGGTTTGGCACTGTCTCAGGTCCGGTGGCCTCCAGTAGCGCTTCCAGTGTGAGTAGCACCGCCAGCATCAGTAGCTCGGCGTCGGCGTCTTCTGAAGACCAGGCGGATAACCTGCTGAGCAACGGCGATGTGGAAAGCGGCGCGCTCTCGCCCTGGGAAGGCCGTGGCGGCTCCATTGAACTGAGCCAAGCGCAAACCCGTTCCGGCATTTACAGCGTGCTCGCCGCCAACCGCACGGCCAACTGGCACGGCATTGCAATGCCACTGGGAAGCCTCAATAGCGGGCAGGAGTACAGCATCTCCGCTTGGGTGCGGTTAATGAGCGATGAACCGGCCACTGAGGTCACCCTGACGGTACAACGCACCGATGGCAGCGGCGACACCTACATCAACCTGAACTCTACGCAGGCGACAAGCTCCGGTTGGGTTGAGCTAAGCGGTACTTATACTCACTCGGCCAGCGGTTCGGTCTCAACCTTGATCGCTTATGTGGAATCGAGCAATGACACGGTCGCCTACTATGTCGATGATATGGTGATGACCACTGACGGCGATACCGGCCCGGTTGACCCGCCACCCCCGCCGCCCACCGACAATAATGGTGAAAACTCCGGCAGCCACTGCAATATTCCCGCCCTGCCGAGCTACAACCAGTTGACGACAATCAACGGCTTGCCCGATCCGTTCCGGACCATTGACGGTACGGATATAACCAGCGCCGATGACTGGACCTGCCGCCGTGCTGAAATTAGCGCTCAATTACAACGTTATGAGTTGGGGGAAAAGCCCGCGCCCACCGCAACGGTCAGTGGCTCCGGTAACGGCTCCAGCATTACCGTTAATGTACAAGACAACGGCGGGTCCATTTCCTTTAGCGCCAACATCAGCCTGCCCAACGGTGGCCAGCCGCCCTACCCGGCCGTTATCGGTATGGGCGGCTCCTCGTTGAACAATGACCGGTTGCGCAACCAAGGGGTGGCGGTGATCACCTTCCCGAACAACGACATCGCCTCGCAAGCCGGGGGGAACGCTCGTGGCCAGGGTAAGTTCTATGATCTTTACGGCGGCAATCACTCCGCCGGCGCCATGGCCGCCTGGGCCTGGGGTGTGAGCCGCTTGATTGACGCGCTGGAAACAACTCCCTCGGTGAATATCGATGCGGACCGCCTCGCCGTCACCGGCTGCTCTCGCAACGGTAAAGGTGCCTTGATGGCCGGGGCGCTGGATGAGCGCATTCGCCTGGCCGTTCCGCAGGAGTCCGGCTCCGGTGGCTCGGCCGCCTGGCGAGTGTCGGATGCTCAGCAGGCGAACGGGCAGAACGTTCAGACCCTGAGCCAAATTGTGACCGAAAACGTCTGGTTCCGGGAGTCGTTCTCTCAGTTCGGCAACAGCGCTACCCGCCTGCCCTTTGACCACCACGAAGTGCTGGGGCTGGTCGCACCCCGGGGTCTGTTGGTGCTGGAAAACACCGATATGGAATGGCTGGGTAATGAGAGCACCTACACCGCGGCAGTGGTGGCTCGGGAAATCTGGGAGGCGCTGGGCGTGTCTGATCACATGGCTGTATCCCAGATGGGGGGCTACAGCCACTGTCAGTTCCCCTCCTCCCAACAGAATGTGTTGGATGCCTTCGTTGCCCGCTTCCTTCTGGACAGCAACAACGGCAATACCGACGTGATCCGCACCGATGGCAACATTAATGTGGACTTTAACCGCTGGGTAAATTGGGATACCCCGGCTCTGCAATAACGACCCGCAGCCTCTCTCGCCAGAGGGAGGCTCATTTTCAGCGCGCCCGCCCCCTGGGAGGCCGGGCGCATTTCCTTCAGCCTCTTCTCCGATCTACTGACGATTTTCTCCAAAAACCACTTTTTTTGCGCCATAAAACCGGTTACACTTCCGAGTAACCGATTACATTTGTCAGTTAACGTACTGTTTACACAACAATAACATCCCCTGGAGATATTCCATGCCCTATCCAAAACTCTCTCTTCTCTGGGTCCTATGCTTAGCACTGGTGTTGACCGCCTGCGGTAGCAGCGGTGGCGGAGCCCAGCCCGAGTCTTCCAGCAATGCCTCGGATACCGCCGCGAGCGGTGCCAGCGCCAGCGAAAAGAGCCTCGCCGGTTCGTCCAACTCCAGTGCCAGTGCCAGTGAGAGTCAGGCCGGCACTTCCGCCTCAAGCAGCGCCTCCTCCCGGCCCACCGAAACCTCCAATGGAGACCCGTATTGCACACCTGCCGGCTCGGACCCCGACGGCGATGGCTGGGGCTGGGAGAACAACGGCACCTGCGTTGTGCGCAATTCTGAGGCCGACCCGGATCGGGGAGATTTTGAGGGGTGCATTATCGGTACCAGCAGTTGGGCCTATTGTTCCGTGGACAACACCAGCTGGGGCTATAAGAGCGGTGAGATTTGTGTGTCCGAAAGCTTTTGTCCGACCAATCGAACCGCGGAACAGACTCCCCTCTCGGAAAACCTTGTGAACGAGAGCGCCACCGCCACGGCGGAGTCGGTGTATGACTACTTTCGGTCCATCTGGGGCAGCAAGACCCTCTCGGGGCAACAAGACCTAACCTGGAAAGATGACACGGATATGTTTCAGCGCGTAGTGGACGACACCGGAAAGGCACCGGCCATTATGGGCTATGACTTTATGAATTATGCCTATAACTCCACCTCGGGATTGATGCAGACCGAAGAAGCCATCGCCCACTGGGAGCGCGGCGGTCTGGTCACCTTCTGCTGGCACTGGCGGGACCCTCTGGCGAGCGGTAATGCCGAGTTCTACAGCGAGTACACCGACTTTGAAATCCCAATCGTCAATGGCGAACTGGATAGTCAGAGCGATGCCTTCAACGCTATGCAAAATGACATTGACGATATCGCTTTAGAGCTGCAACGGCTGGAAGACGAAGGCGTGCCGGTACTCTGGCGCCCACTGCATGAAGCCTCGGGCGGTTGGTTCTGGTGGGGCCGTGCCCGCACTGACGGCGTGCCGCCCGCCTACGCGCAGGTCGTGCTGTGGCGCCACCTTTACGATCGCCTG
The DNA here is from genome assembly GCF_039822625.1 of Marinimicrobium locisalis. Taxonomy (NCBI): domain Bacteria; kingdom Pseudomonadati; phylum Pseudomonadota; class Gammaproteobacteria; order Cellvibrionales; family Cellvibrionaceae; genus Marinimicrobium; species Marinimicrobium locisalis. The sequence continues at coordinate 38,451 of NZ_JBDLLG010000025.1, read as the reverse complement.
ACCCAATACCACGGCTTGAACAATTTAATCTGGGTGTGGAACGGACAAAGTGCGGGTTGGTACCCGGGGGATGACTATGTGGATATTGTCAGTACGGATATTTACGACGGGGCCCGGAACTACGAGTCTCAAATCGAGGTGTATAACGAAACCGCACAGTATCCGCTGCAAACCAAGATGGTGGCCCTGAGCGAGAACAGCAATATTCCCGACCCGGACCAGATGGAAACCGACGGCGCCTGGTGGTTGTGGTTTGTGGTGTGGAACGATGGCAGCTCAGAGGCCGGCGTTACCGACGAAAACAATTTTTGGACCGGCGAGCATTACAACACCAACGAACACAAGGTCCATGTTTACCAGCACGAGAATGTGATTACCCTGGACGAGCTGCCGGCGTTTTAGCCGGCAGCCTTTAGTGGGCGCAAGGACGCGCCCACTACCGGTTCGTGACCACGGTGCCTCTGTTCAGCTGAACCTTCTGACCGGCCTCGTTCGCAACGGTGAAGGGAACCGAGACCGTTCTCATCCCCACATTTTTCCGGATGACGAAGTGCAGGTGGGGGCCGGTGGAAAAGCCCGAGGAGCCGGATTGGGCCAACACCTGGCCCACCTTTACTTGGTCACCCGGTTTCACTTGAGCACTGCCCAGCAGCGCATGGGCATAGGTGGCGTAGGTGCCGTCTTCATGGAGTACGCTGACGTAGTTGGCCTTGTCCATGAAGTATCCATTCCGACCACTCATATGGTAATCATCCTTCACCGAGATCACTGTTCCCGATCGGGCCGCCACAATTTCCGTTCCCACGGGCATGACCACATCCACCGCATGAACGTTGGGTTCCTCAAAGTGAGAAAACCGCCCGTTCGCCCCCTGGCTGATTGGGTACTTGCCCTTCTGGGTCACGGGGAAGTGGTAGGAAAAGGAACTGTGTTGCGCGTTGGGGTCACCCAGAGCCCAGCGATACCGATAGCGCTCCCGGCCTTCCAGAGTGGACACGCGCTGGACACTCTGCGCTTCTATCACTCCTTGAAACGTTACCTCTCCATCGTCTGACTTGACCCTCAGCTCCACCGGCGCAAATAGAGGGTTCTGGGCGAAAAGCGCGGTTTGCCCTTCTACCTTTTCGGTATACAAACGGGGGCGTATTGTGTACTTTTCGTGGCTCTCAAGCTCAATCAGCTCGAACTCGGTGTCAGCGGGGCGTTTATCGGTAAACACCCAATTGCCGTCTTCGTCCTGGTACTTGAATACCTCACTCGCAAAGCCAAGCCCGGACCAACACAACAGCGCCGCTAGCATAACAACTTTCATTCTATTTCCTTTCTTTCCCTAATTTACTTTTATCACCTTCCCGACATGTGTCGGGCATTCCCAACAACCCATTACCACTTCACCACCCCGAGGTGGGCCACCAGCCGGGCAGCAAATCCTTCACTTGCTTCCAGCGGAAACGGTCGTCAATCAAGTGTATCACCCCCCGATCCCGCTCGCTGCGGATAACCCGGCCGGCGGCCTGAACGACTTTTCTCAGGCCCGGATAGAGGTAGGTGTCATTATAGCCCTGCCCGAACTGTTCATCGAGACGTTGCTTTAAGGCCTCATTGACCGGGTTGACCTGGGGCAGCCCCAGGGTGGCGATGAATGCACCAATGAGGCGGTCCCCCGGCAGGTCCACCCCCTCCCCGAAAACGCCTCCGAGCACGGCAAAACCGATACCCTGGCCGTTTTCCTGAAAAGTGTCCAGAAACTCCTGGCGGGCGCTCTCACTCATTCGACGGTTTTGGGCCCAAACGGGCAGCGCCGTGTACTCGGTTTGAACCGCCTCCAGTACCTGCTGCAGGTATTGATAGCTACTGAAAAACGCCAAGTAGTTGCCGGGCATTTCCCGGTACTGTTGGTTAATAAGACGGGCAATGGGCGCAATGGACGCGGACCGGTCCCGGTAACGGGTGGATATGTCGGGAGCAGTGTGAATGCGCAGCTGCTCCGCGCTAAAGGGCGATGGCATTTCCATGGCCACGGTATCGGCGGGCAGGCCAAGCAGGTCTCGATAGTAGCGGGCCGGCCGCAAAGTCCCGGAGAACAGCGTCGTGCTGTGGGCCGCCTCAAACCGGGGTTTAAGCTGCTCGGCGGGAATCAGGTTGCGCAGGCTGACAAGGGTCCCCTTCCGGCCCCGGTTTGGCTTTAGCCACTCCACGTCACACAGGAAGCTTTGTGGCTCGAAAAGCTCTACCACCCGCAGGAACTGCAAGGCATCAAAGTAGAACTGCATCAAATCGCTATCCAGCGCGAAGGGGTGTTCTGTTAGGTAGTCGGTGATGGCGGCGGTGGCCAACTGCAGGCTGTGGTTGAAGTCCTCTGGCAGCTCGGCCTGGATGACAAACTCTTCCTCGTCGGGTTGGGCCCGGTTGAGGGCATTCCAGGCGCGGTTGACCTTTTCCAAGGGGTTTTTGAGGGCCTTGGGTGCCTGCTTTTTGGTGGCGCGGAACTGAATCTGGTTCAGGGCGGCTGAGTACATTCCCCGGGCCCGCTCCACCAGGTTGTGAGCCTCGTCCACCAGCACCGCCGTTCGCCACTGTTGCTGGGTGGTGAGGGCGTAAAGCATGGCGCTTTGGTCGTAATAGTAGTTGTAATCCCCCACGACCACGTCGCTCCAGCGGGCCATTTCCTGGCTCAAGTAGTAGGGGCAGATGCCGTGGTGCAGAGCCAGATCCCGCAGGCGGGATTGGGTTAGTTGCGGCTCCCTCACAGCCTCCGCCCGGGCCTCGGGCAGTCGGTCGTAAAAGCCTTCAGCCAGGGGGCAGGAGTCCCCGTGGCAGGCCTTGTCCGGGTGTTCGCAGCTTTTGTCCCGGGCGACCAGCTCCAGGGTCCTCAGCTCGGGGAGCTCAAGCTGGGCAATCGCCCCAAGGGCCAGCGCTCGTCCCGGCGTTTTGGCGGTCAGAAACAGAATTTTGTCCAGCTGCTGGGTGGGCATGGCCTTAACCAGGGGGAACAGCGTGCCCAGGGTTTTACCAATTCCGGTGGGGGCTTCGGCCAATAGGCACTGCCCGGTGGCGGCGCCCCGGTAGACCGCTTCGGCCAGCGGGCGTTGGCCAAACCGGAAGTCCGGGTGGGGGAACTGGAGGCCTTCAGCGGCGCTATCCCGGGCCCGACGATGGGCCAACTCCTGTTTCGCCCAGGCTAAAAAGGTGTGACATTGAGCTTTAAAAAATGCTTCTAAGTCATTGGCACTAAAGGATTCTTTAACGAGGGTTTCCTGCTGTTTAACGATGTCGAAGTACACCAGCGCCAGCTCAATGGTCTCCAGCCCCTCCCGCTGGCACATCAGCCAGCCGTAGATTTTGGCCTGAGCCCAGTGCAGTGCCCGGTGGTTCTCCGGCAGCAGCTCCAAATCCCCCCGAAAGGTTTTGATTTCCTCCAAACGGTTTATCTCCGGCGTATAGCCGTCGGCCCGCCCGCGAACGGTCAACGCATCATACTCCCCGCTCAGGGCGATTTCCGTTTGATATTGCTCCCCCCGGCGGCGCGCCACCGCCAAGTGCCCTTCCATACCCTCCCGGGCCGTGGGGGATGGGGTGAAGCGTAGATCCAGGTCACCGGTTTTGGCGGTAAACTCGCACAGAGCCCGGACCGAGACCCGATAAGACTCGGTCATTCCGTGCCCTCTTCGCCCTGCTCCGAAGCCCGCCAAGTGACGTAGCACACCGCCACGGGCATTTCGTGGCGGTGGAAGAACGCCAACCACCGTTTTTGGTTGTCTTGCAGGCGGTCCCCCGGGCCTTTGACTTCGATCATTCGGTAGGCTCGGGTGCTCGGGAAAAACTGGATCAGATCCGGCAGGCCGGCACGGTTGGCTTTAACATCGTGCAACAGGCGCCGGAAGCACAATTTGAGGTGCTCCGACGGAATGCACTCCAGTGCCAGCGCCAGTCGCTCCTCGTCCAGCGCGCCCCAAAATACAAACGGCGATTGGCGGCCCCACTTTTCTCGGAAATTACGCCAGATCTGTGCCACATAGCGTCCGTCATCGAGCATTTCCAGGCAGGCGTCAAAGGCGTCCGCCCGGCGCTGGTAAAACTCCGGCCAGTACAGGTCCGCCGGGCCCCGCTGAAAGGGATGGAAGAATGCTCCGGGCACGGGCTGGAACACGGGCTCCCAGCAGAGTAACCCGAACACGCCGGTAAGTAACGTATTCTCAGTGTAGTAAATCGGTGCTTCGGGCTGGCTAAGGTGTGCCTGCACCGCTTGCTCCACCCCATCACTGACCGGTAGAGCCAGGGATATTTGCTCGGCCTCCGGGCTTGCGGCCCTCGCCGCTTTCTCGTTAAACAGCTTACGCCGCAACCTAGGGACCAGCCGCTCCAGCTGCTGGGCTTCCGCTTCGCTTTCAGGAGCTTGCTGAGCTTCCGTCGCCAGCGCCAGTGCGGCCTCAAACGCTTCCTGCCGCTCCAATACCCGCAGTCGGCGGCCGCGGGCGCCGGGATAGGTGCAGGTCTCATACAGCGCCCGCGCTTGCCCCCACTCCCCTGCCCGCTCCCAGTGGCGGCCCAATTTGAACAGCAAGCGATGATAGTGGCGGCTTAGCCAAGGGTTGTCGCTGGGCTCGGAAGGCAGCCGGGGCATCACCGCTTCCGGCGACTCCTCTTCTTGCCACTGGCGGCGGCACTCCAACAGCTGCCAGTAAGTCTCCAGTTCGGTGCGCGAGTGCACCGCGCGAGCGCGCTCGTCGAACACCACCGGTTCATACTGGTACCACCCCAGCTCCGTTAGCACGAATTCCGACCAGTCTTGGTAAGGGTTTCCGAAAAACAACCACCGGAGGCGATCGCAGAGGGGCATGACTTCCAGTCGCCAGACACTCTGGTTCGGCAGGCCCCAACCGGCCATGGTGCGAGGCTCCGGCGCAAGCGCCTGCAACTGTGTCAGCGCCTCGCCCTTGCGGGTGGTTGAGGGGGTTAGGCCGAGGTCTCTGAGCCAGGGCGCCAAGGGGGCCTTAAGGTTGTTCCAGGTCACCAGCCGAAACAGGTCCTCCAGCGCCAATATCGGCTGCGTATCCAGCCAGCCTTGGCGCCGCAGGGGTTCGGCGACAGAAACGGTGTCCCCCAGTTCGGGGTACTTGAGCGCCTCGGGCCGAAACAGGTCGCCCTTGCGCATTACCATTCGAGCCAAAAGGCCCCGGCTCGCCCCGGGCAGGGCCTGCGCCGCCTGGATAAAGTCCCGCTCTGGTTCGGGTAGCAAATCCTCATAGCGGTGGCTGACCCACGCCAACACCCACTCAAAGTTGCGCAGGTAGTACAGTGGGTCCTCCAGGGGCGCTGGACCCTGTGCCGCGGGGTCTTGCGTTTGGGGGGCGAGGGTGCTCAAAAGGTTACTCCGGTGCCCCGTGCCTGGGGTGCTCTGGGCACAGATCGTGCTTCGCAATTGTATGAAGGTTACCGATGCCAACGTATTGTCATATCGGCAGCGGTATTCTATCAATATACTAAGGGCACCTCTATTAATGCCGGAGCTTCTTGGCATTAATAGCGGCCCAGAGGGCAAAAACCCATTTTTTCTTCCGCTCGGCCCAGGTTGGTGTCGTAAGCCTATGAAAAGCAAGTCAGTACTGAATCGGTTATTTCACGAGATTGAATCGGTCATCCTCAGCCGCCAGCACCCGGTCACGGGCCTGCTCCCGGCCAGCACCAGCGTCAACCACCACGGTGATTACACCGACGCCTGGGTTCGGGACAACGTCTATTCCATCATTTGTGTCTGGTCCCTGGGGATGGCTCTGCGCCACGCGGGGGATAAGAAGCGCAGTGATCAAATGGAGCAGGCCACCATCAAGCTGATGCGCGGGCTGCTCCAGGCCATGATGCGCCAGGCGGAGAAGGTGGAAACCTTCAAATCCACCCTCGCCCCACAAGACGCTCTGCACGCCAAATATGATACCGCATCGGGCCTGACGGTGGTGGCCGATGACGCCTGGGGGCACTTGCAGATCGATGCCACCTCGCTGTATCTGCTAATGTTGGCGCAGATGACCGCCTCGGGCCTGCGCATCGTCACCACCTTTGGGGAAGTCGACTTTGTCCAGAACCTGGTGTACTACATTTCCAGCGCCTATCGGACCCCGGACTACGGTATATGGGAGCGAGGCAACAAGATTAACAATGGCAAAACCGAGATAAACGCCAGCTCCGTGGGCATGGCCAAGGCCGCACTGCAAGCGCTGGACGGGTTCAACCTGTTTGGGCCCAACGCCGACCAGCGCGCAACCATCCACGTCGTCGCCGACGCCATTTCCCTGGCGCGGACCACCTTGGCCTCCCTGCTGCCACGGGAGTCCGTCTCGAAAGAGGTGGATAGCGCGCTGCTGAGCATCATCGGCTTTCCCGCCTTTGCCGTCAGCCGGGAGAAACTGGTGACCCGGACCCGCGATGAGGTGCTGGCAAAGCTCGGCGGCCACTACGGCTGCAAACGCTTTATTTGGGACGGCCACCAAACGGCGGTGGAGGAAACCTCGCGCATCTATTATGAGCACTCCGAGCTGGTCAACTTCGAGCACATCGAATCCGAATGGCCGCTATTTTTTACCTACCTCTACATACAGGCGCTGTTTGACGGCAACGAATCCACCGCCCAGCACTACCGCGAGCGGCTTGAGTCGCTTATGGTGAAGGTGGGCGACACCGGTTTGCTGCCGGAACTTTACTATTTACCCGAAGAGTGTATCGGCACGGAGAAAAAACACCCGGGCTCTCAAAAGCGAGTGGCCAATGAGAATGTGCCGCTGGTGTGGGCTCAAAGCCTATACTGGACGGGGCTGATCTTGCACGAGGGGTTGCTTGAGCCGGATCACTTGGACCCCTTGGCTTTGCGCCGAAGAGCCACCAAGTTCATTAAGTCGCAGATTGCTCTGGTGGTACTGACCGACAACGAAACCACCAAGGCGACCCTGTCCGAAAGCGGCGTAATCGCCGAAAGCCTGCAGGATATTCAACCGCTGGTGGCGCTTTCGGCGCCGGAGCTGGTCAAAGCCTACAGCGCTGTTGGGGCGAATGCGGCGCTGCGGCTCACCGGCCGACCCGCACGTCGTTTGCAAAGTCTGGCCAGCTCCCAAACCTACCAGATTAATGGCAAGGTCTACTTGAGCCTGTCTTGGTTACAAAGTGAAGAGGACGACTATCGGTTATACGATGCCCGCTGGTTCAGCGAAAGCCTCGCGCAAGAGATCGAGCATATTCGAAAACACTGGATCAACCAGGAAGTGGCGGTGTTCACGCTGCTGCTAACCCATGAACTGTGCCAAATGCCCAACGTGGAAGAACTGTTCGCCGCGATCCGGTCCCTGCAGTTGCGCACCGAACACGAGCACGTGGGCTATGCGTCCGCGAACTTGGCCTACCGGGCCTCGCGGGTCAACTCCCTGTGCGTGGACAACATGGACTTCAATCCCTTTGGGCCGAGGCCCTGCAGCCTCTGCCAAAGCCACTGGGACGACCTGGACCCCGCCGCGCAGGCGATCTGGGATCAAGTGGCCGACGGCGCACAAGTGGAGGTTCAGCATCAACTGAATGAGTTTTTGAGCAAGCGTGAGCTGGACAACCTGGTGGGCACCCACGATGGGGAAGCCGTTGTCGTGCAGCAGTGGCTGGAGGTGCTTTATCGCCGTGCCCGTGAACTGAACCACTGGCTGCTCGCCCGCTATTGTTTTGCCGCCCTCAATCGATTCCATCCCGATCTGGCGGGCAGCCTATCGGTGCTGGCGGTGCGCCACCTGTTAATCGTTCTGGGGGATCAGAAGCACCAGTTTGTGGTCAGCGCCCAACTCAATAATGACGAGTTAATGGCCGGCATTCTCAAAACCTACGAGGACCCCGTGGAACGAACACTGGCCCAGGAGATGCTGGCCCAAATAGGCACCCTTGTTCGCACTCGTCCGGAGTTGTTCGAAGGCTTACGCTCGATTCATTTGCACAATTTTATGCAGCTGTGTTTGCGCCAGGGGCATATGACGGAAGACTATTGTTCACTCGATGAATTGGGTATTCTGCCCCCCTCCACCGTTATGCAGCGGTTGGTGGACATTCTTACCTATCAACGGCGAATTTTTTCCCAAGACATTCAGCTCAGCAAACCCTTTGAAAACGCCGCGTCCGACAGCGTCGCCATCAGTGATGCGGTGCAATACCACGCGCTGGACGCGGACTGGTTTGAGTGGCGCCTGGCCCGCGGGCTGATCACTCGTTTTGACAACGACTTCCTGAAGGCCATTTGGCAAAGTTTGTCCCACGCCAGTATTCTGGAGTTTGGGGACCGGGACAGCGACGACTCAACACTGGATTGCGAACTGGTGCGCAGCTCCATGACCTCCGGGGAGGAGAGTTTCGCGCAGCTGATCGATGGCCTGACGCAGCACCTGCACCCGGCCTACTACAAAAGCGCCGTAGTCGAAGCGCTCTATGTGTTCACCCAATACTGTAAAGCGCATCCGGAAGCCTATTTCGAGGAGCCGGTGGTTTTCAGTCAGGTGTTGGAAGCGGCGGCCAAACAGTTTGTGCAGGAGCGCGAGGAAGGCCGCGACAACGCCCGCGACCTCGACAGCCTCCTGGAGCAAGCGCCCGGCGTGCTCCAGGAGTACGTCCATCGCATACTAAGAGAACTGGATCGGGAGGAAACGCCCGCTTGAGCGGCGGGCGCGGCCACTAGGGGCGAAAAACGTCGTCTTCGTCTTCTTCGTGGTAACGGCCCGAAGTAATATCTCCAACCGTAAGCTGGCGATCCATCAGACGGTCGACATCACGAGCGATATTGTTAATCAATTCCTCAGTTTCACCGCGGGTCATGGCATCTCGCATGGCGTTACCCCACACTGACAGATGCCGGGTATGGACTCGGCGGTCCTCGGTGTCTTTGGCCCACTCACTGGCGATATCCCGGCCGATGGTGTAAAGCGTATTCTCCAGCTCTTGGAGAACGTCCGGATCCTCAATATCCGAGAGCACTTCCGGCACCAGGTCGTTCCAACCGTCGCCGTAAAGCCGCCAGCCGGTATAGAAACGCTTCACCCAAAGCAGGTACTCTTCCTCGCTCTGCACCGCCTGATTGTTCTTGTCGGCAGCATATTCGGCCTCAAACACAGAACGAGGAGGCGCTTCCTTTGGCCAGCTTTCCCGGCTGATGTCGGTTTTCCAGAAAGCGCATCCGGGCAACAATAGCATCGAAGAAAGGAACATTAGAAAGCCGAGGGTACGTCCCCGCCAAACCAAGGTGTTAGCGTTCATTTCGATTTTCCTCGACGGAGTAGTCCCCTTCAATGACGTTCCCGCGCTGGTCCGTTCGGGCGCCACGCCCCGCCGCGCGGTCCGCGGCGGCCTGGGCTTGAGCTCGCATGTGCTCGGTACGCTTGCGCAGACGGTGGCGCAAAAAGGGCATGGCTATCCAACCGATCAGCAGGAAAACCAGGGCGATGATCAGCCCCATTACCATCAGCACGCCGAAGACCAACCAGGCGAGGAAAAGCTTGGGCCCACGCCAGCGCCCGGACGACTGGGCGCGTTGGCGCCAGTCTTGCGCCGCGCGCCAAGCGGCGTTGCGCCGGTTGTATTGATCGGCCATAGTGTTCCACCCGTATTGCTCTTTACTTTACCCTTCCTTACATGAAGAAGGGTTCGCTGAATGCCCCAACAGTACCATAATTTCGGGTCACAGCGATGACCGAGCCGTGACAAACTCGGCCTCACCACGGATACCGGGAGCCTCAATACATGAAGACCCTGAACACCGCCCAGCGGTTCCTTTGGACTGCGCTCAGCACAATTATACTCTTTCAAGCCCCGGCGTTGGCGCAATCGCCGGAGCAGGCCACTCGGGTCGAGGCGGTGCGTTTGAATGAGCAGCCGCTGATTGAAACGGTGCCGGTAACCGGTTCGGTCAACGCCGAACGCCAGTCCCAAATCTCACCCCAAGTGGAAGGCATTGTTCATCGCATTGAGGCCAATATTGGCGATACCGTTGAAACAGGGGACCTGCTTCTGGAACTGGACCCGGAACTGACCGGCATCGACCGGGACCGTGCCCAGGCCGAACTCAAAGGGGCGGAAGCCGAGCTGCGAGACCGTCAGCGGCGACTCACCGAAGCGAAGAATCTGGAAAGCGGTGCTATCGCCGCCAGCGAGGTCCGAACGCTGGAAGCCCAAGTCAGTGTTCAGGAGTCGACCCGCGATGCCGCGCGCGCCAACCTGGCGCGCCTGGAAGCCGAACTCGAGCGCCACCGGGTACGGGCGCCCTACACCGGTGTGATCAGCGCCCGGCTTGTGGATCTTGGTGAATGGGTCACTCCCGGCGACACTTTGGTGGATATGGTCGCCATCAGCCCCCTGCGGGTTCACTTCCAGGTCCCTCAGCGGTATTACCCCGAAGTTGATCCTTCCGCGAACATGGACTTGCGTTTCGACGCCTATCCGGACCGCACCTTCAATGCCGCTATTCACCGCAAGGTCCCCCTTAGCGAGAGCGGCGCCCGCACCTTTCTGCTTCGGGTGAGCGCACCGGAGGATGAGAACGTCACGCTGATTCCCGGCATGTCCGCCTCCGGCGCCCTGCGCCTGAACACGGGGCAAACCGGCATCGCCGTGCCCCGAGATGCCTTGATTCGTTACCCCGACGGCCGCGTCACCGTTTGGGTCATTACCGAACCTTCCGAGGGGGAGGTCAGCTCCGTACGGGAGCAACAGGTAGAGACCGGAATGAGCGCTTCGGGCTGGGTGGAAATCCGTTCGGGCCTGGAAGCCGGAGCCGTCGTCATTACCCGGGGCAACGAAGCGCTGCAGGAAGGCCAACAGGTGCTGCCGGAGTCCATTGAAGAGCACGGTTCCGCCATCGGGGAGCAGTAAGCGATGTTTTCTCAAATTATCCGACACGGCATTCTGGTCACGGTCACCGTACTGATTATCTGTGTACTGGGTATTCTGGCGGCCACCCGCATCCCCGTGCAGATGATCCCGGACCTGGAAGTAAGGACTATTTCCATCCGCACCAGTTGGCCCGGCGCCACTCCCCAGGACGTGGAAAAGGAAATTCTGATCGAGCAGGAAGAATATTTGCGCAATATTCCCTACCTGGCGGAAATGCAAGGCAGTGCCAACTTCGGCGAAGCGCAGATTGAACTTGAGTTCCCTTTCGGGGTGGACATCACCGAAACCTTGATTCGGGTTAACAACGCCCTGACCCAGGTCCCCTCCTACCCCGAAAACGTGGACGAACCCCGGGTTTTCGCCACCTCTTTTTCAGCCAACTCGTTTATGTACTTCCGTATCTCACCACTTGAGGGAAACCCTCGGGGGCTGGATATGGTGATGATGCGCGACTACGTCGAAGACAATGTGCGCCCGCGCCTGTCCGGCGTGCCCGGAGTCTCCGAGATCAACGTCGGCGGCGGCGCCGAACGGCAGATACAGATCATGCTGAACCCGGACCGCCTCGCCGAGCGGCAACTGACGCCGAGGCAGGTAAGCACTGCCATTCGCGAGCGGAACCGGGACCTCTCCGGAGGCGAGGTGGAAAGCGGCAAACGACGTTACCTGCTCCGTACCATGGGACGGTTCGAGGACCTGGAAGACCTGCGAGAACTGATCATCGCGCGAAGCGGCGACAGCATTACCCGGCTGTCCGATGTGGCCGACGTTCGGTTGGACCACTTCGAAGTTCGGGAAAAATCCTATGTGAACGAACGCCCCGTTATCAGCGTATCGGTGCGCCGTGAAAGTGGCTCCAATGTCATCGCCATCAAGGAGGCGATGATGAAGGAAGTCGACGCTGTGAACCGGGACCTTCTAAACCCCGAAGGCATGATTCTGGAACGCACCGCCGACGATGTGGTGTACGTTCAGGACTCCATTTTCAATGTCTGGAAAAATCTGATTCTCGGTGCCCTGCTGGCGACCGGCGTCATGTATCTGTTCCTACGGTCGTTCCGCGCCACCGCCCTGGGCGTGGTGGGGATTCCCATCTGTACCATCGCCGCCTTTCTCGGGCTGCTGATTGCCGGGCGAACCATCAACGTCATCTCCCTGGCGGGGGTTGCCTTTGCCATCGGCATGACCTTGGATAACAGCATCGTGGTGCTCGAAAGCATTGAGCTGGAGCGGCGCCGTGGCCTGAAAAAAATGGAGGCAGCCCTGGCCGGCGTCCAAAAAGTCTGGCCCGCCGTGCTGGCCTCCACCCTGACCACGGTCATGGTGTTTCTGCCGGTGGTGTTTATTCAGGAAGAAGCCGGCCAACTGTACTCCGATGTGGCCATCGCGATCTCGGCATCCATCCTGGTTTCCATGCTGGTCGCCATTACCGTTATACCGACCGCCAGCGCCAGACTGTCTTTCAAGGGGGGTGCTTCATCCGAGAGCGGCTCATCCGGCGACGCTGCGCATCCTCTGCAGAAACGTATCACTGATAGAATCGATTGGCTGATCGCCACGCCCCGTCGGCGGATCAGTTGCATCCTGATTACCGTGTTAACCAGCGGGGCCATTGCCCTGTTCCTCACTCCGCCGGCGGAGTACCTGCCCGAAGGTGAGGAAGCCAAAACCTTTGCCTCCATGAATGCGCCCCCGGGCTACAATCTGGAAACCATGGAACACATCGGCCTGGAAATCCAGGAGTACTTCATGCAGTTCGTGGATGACGATCCCTCGGCATTTGAAACCGGGGAAGCTGACGTGCCGGCCATGCAATATGTGAACATGGGCATTTCACCGCAAAGCCTGCGTATCATCACCGAATCCAAAGACCCCTCTCACATTGAACCGCTGATGGACGCCATTGTGGAGAAGTACGAGAGCTACCCGGGCATGCGTGCCTTCGCTGCCCGCGGCTCGATTATCAGCAGCAACGACGGCGGGACCCGCAGTGTCAATCTCGATGTGTCAGGCCCGCAGCTCGCCGACCTGTTCCAAGTGGCCAGGGCCGCCTATGCCCGCGCCGAAGAAGTGTTTGATAACCCGCGCATCCAGACCCGCCCGGGTAGCCTTTCACTGGCCCAACCGCTACTGGAAGTCAGGCCGAACTGGGAGCGAGCCGCCGAGCTCGGCTTGACCACGGAAGATGTGGGTTTCACTGTCTCAGCGCTGACCGACGGGGCCTTTGTCAACGAGTTCTTTTGGGCCGACGACAAAATTGATATGTACCTGTACAACGAACAGGGGCCCGGCGTTACCGTGGACACGCTGAATGACATCGTGACTTATGTACCCGGTCACGGCGCTCTGCCACTGGCCGATATTGTCAGCATTAAAGAGACGGTAGACACCAGCAGCATACGCCGCCTTGATGGCAGCCGCACCGTAACGTTGAACATTATTCCGCCCCGCTCGGTGGCGCTCGAGACCGGGGTGCGGCGCGTACGGGAAGACATAGTCCAACACCTACAGGATAACGGGCAGGTGCCCACGGGCGTCACGTTGAACATCTCCGGTGCGGCGGACCAGCTCGATGCCACGCGCGAGTCCCTAAGCAACAACTACTTGGTGGCCTTGGTGATTGTATATCTGCTAATGGTGGCCATCTTTACCCACTGGGGCTATCCGTTGCTGATTATGACCACTATCCCCTTGGGTATCGCCGGGGGCATTGCCGGGCTGGCCCTGCTCAATGGCCTGGGCGCTCTGTTTGCCGCGCTGGGCCTGGGAGGCTTCAGCCAACCTTTCGATATGATTACCATGCTCGGTTTTTTGATTCTGATGGGCACCGTGGTGAACAACCCTATTCTGATTGTTCACCGGGCCATCAGTAACCTCAAAGAGGAAGCCATGACGCCGGTTGACGCGGTGCGCGAAGCGGTCAGCTCGCGTCTGCGCCCCATCGCCATTTCCACCATCACCACCATTATGGGGCTGGCGCCGCTGGTGTTCCTGCCCGGCGCGGGCAGTGAGCTGTACCGGGGTGTGGGTATCATCGTGATGTCGGGGATCGTCGGGGCCGCACTGGTAACGCTGACAATGCTGCCGGCGCTGACGGTCATGGTTCTCAATTGGACGGATCGCAAAAACGGGTATACTGAGCGCCCTGCCTAATAGGTGGGCGAACCAACACCTTTTATGTCTCAATGGAGTTTGGGAGCCACAATGCTGCCGTTGCGTTTTATAGACCGGGCCAAGTTTTTTGTCGAGCGCCAGTTCGTCAAAGGGGCGCTCTTCCAGTTGCTGGTTGTCGGCGCCATTATCGGCCTGATTTCTCTGGCAGGCGGATTGCTCGCCTTCCCCGCTGGACAGGGAGAGGATGTGGGAGATGCCATCTGGTGGGCCTTTCTGCGGCTGACCGATCCGGGCTACTTGGGCGACGATGAAGGCTCCTGGCTTAGAGCGGTTTCCACGCTCCTCACCATCAGCGGTTATGTGGTGTTTATGGGTACGCTGGTGGCCATTCTTACTCGCTCGCTGATCGCCCGCATGACCGAGCTCGAGCGCGGCATGACGCCGGTTGCCTATCGCAATCATGTGGTCATTCTCGGCTGGAACAGCCGCACCCTGCCCTTGATTCGTGAACTGCTCAGCGCCTCCGGCAGTATGCGCAAACACTTATTGGGACGGGACAGCTCCCGCCTGAAACTGGTCGTGCTCGCCGAGCAAATGTCCGCCGCCCAGGCCCAGGAGCTACGCAACGAGCCGGGCATCGGCCGCAAGGCGAAACACATTGTGCTGCGTTCCGGCAGTCCCCTGCAGCCCGATGCGCTCCACCGCGCCGCCTGCCTGAACGCCGCCGCGGTTATTATTCCCAGTGAAGCACACGAACTGGGCAGCCTGGTCAGCTCCGATGTGGAAACCGTTAAGGCCCTGATGTCGCTGGATGCCCAGGCCCGCGCCCAGGGCGTTTCCCGCCCGTTTGTGGTGGCGGAAATCCAGGATTTGCGCAAGCTCCCCATTGCCCGCCGTGCCTATGACGGCCCCCTTCAGGTGGTCGCCGGGGATGTCACCATCGCCAGCCTTATGGCCCAGAACCTGATTCATCCGGGGCTATCGGAAATCTACAACGAGCTGCTGGCAGACCAAAGCGGTAACGAATTCTACGTGCGCAGCGGCGAACACTTCGGCGGGGAAACCCTATCCAGCGTCGCCATGGCGTGCCCGCGCGCCGTGGTTTGTGGAGTGCTGACGCGCCGCCAGGGCCAATGGCAGGTACACCTCAACGCCCCTTCGAATACGCCGGTGCGAGCCGAAGACAAAGTCATTATGATCGCCCAGGAATTGGAGGACACCCAGCCTCTCAAGGCCAGCGGGCATCGGCTGAACCCGGTGGAGCGCCGGGGCCCCGACCCCAAGCAGGCCCCCTCCAGCCGCCAGCATCGCCGCCGAGTACTCATTCTGGGGTGGAATGAACGGCTGCCAGCGCTGGTGCACGAGCTGGGCAGTTACCGCCACTACCGCTTTGATCTGGACATTGTCTCCATCGTGCCGCCCGAAGAGCGCGACAAAGCCATCATCCGCTATCACAACGGCAAGGTTCGGGCGCACTGCCACCATATCCAAACGGACTTTATGCTCGAAGGCGAACTGCACGACATCGACCCCGCCCAGTATGACAGTATTGTGCTGATCAGCAGCGACCGGCTGGGCAGCGGGGAAGAGGCCGATGCCCGCGCCATCGTGGGGCAGAGCATTATTGAAGAGCACCTTCAAGACGTGGACAACCCTCCTCACCTGTTGCTTGAGCTCAGTGACCCGGACAACGCCATTTTGCTCGGCCAACAACGGGGCGAGACGATTATCAGCCCTCTGATTCTGAGCCACTTGCTTGCCCAAGTAGCGCTGCGCCCGGAGCTGCGCCTGGTATTTGACGAGCTGTTTACCGAAGGCGGCGCCGAGATTGTATTTCGGGCGCCGGAACACTACGGTATTAAAGGGCCAGTGCCCTTTTGGAAGCTGGAAACACTGGCCGGCGAGCGCGGGGAGACGGCGTTGGGCGTGTTGCACCATTCTTCGCAAGGCGTCCGACAATTGCACTTAAACCCCAACCGGGAAGCGGCCCTGGCGATTCAGCCTCACGATCAACTGGTTATTCTTGCGGATACCGGCATTTACAAAGGAGCAGAAAAACAATGACCACCAAAACCAACCGTCGGCAGTTCCTCACAGGCGCCGCGGCTTTCAGTGCCGCCGCCGTGGTCCCCGGTGTGCAGGCAAAGCACCACGATCACTCCGGCCCGGACACACTTCCCAAACTGACTCATACGGTGTTCTTCTGGCTGAAAAACCCGGAGTCAAAAGAGGACCGCGACGCCTTGATTGCCGGGCTCAAGACGCTGGCAGACATCGACACCGTCAAGGGTATTCACATCGGCGTGCCGGCTTCCACGGAAGAGCGGGAAGTGGTCGATAACAGCTACCAGGTCTCGGAGCTGCTGTTCTTTGATGATGTGGAGGGGCAGAACGCCTATCAAACTCACCCCATTCACGAAAAGTTTGTGGAAGAGTGCTCTCACCTTTGGCGCAAAGTTGTTGTGTACGATTCCATCGCCGTTTAATGCGACGGTAGCCACACCTTTTCGGGACGTTATGAACGTTTTGACCCCATCAAGCCCACGCCCCTCCCGCACTGGCCGTTCAATCAGGGCGTGCCTGGTGGGCTTGTTGGCGCTTTTGGCACAGGCTTGCACGAGCGACGTAGAAGAGCTGCACGTTGCCGTTGCCTCCAACTTTACGGCACCGATGAAAGACATTGTTAAGAGCTTTGAGCGCGAGACGGGTTACCGCGTCAGGCTATCTTTTGGAGCGTCGGGTAAGTTCTATGCGCAAATCCGCAATGGGGCGCCCTTCCAGGTTTTTCTCTCCGCCGATCAAGCCAAACCGAAAGCCCTGGAGCGCGAAGGCTGGACCGCTGAGGGCACCCGGTTTACTTATGCGTTGGGGGCGCTGGCGCT
The DNA here is from genome assembly GCF_039822625.1 of Marinimicrobium locisalis. Taxonomy (NCBI): domain Bacteria; kingdom Pseudomonadati; phylum Pseudomonadota; class Gammaproteobacteria; order Cellvibrionales; family Cellvibrionaceae; genus Marinimicrobium; species Marinimicrobium locisalis. The sequence goes on along the minus strand of NZ_JBDLLG010000025.1, from coordinate 21,553 downwards.
CTGGTCCCGCCAACCGGACCGGGTGGACTCGCGGGGGCAAGTCCTACGCGAAGGCGATTTCAATAAACTCGCCCTCGCCAACCCCCGGCTGGCACCCTACGGCGCCGCCGCAGTGGAAGTGCTGCAGAGCCTGGGGCTGGCCGAGGCGACCCGCCCCCGGTGGGTCCAAGGGGAAAATATCGCCCAGACCTACCAGTTTGTTCACACCGGCAACGCCGATATCGGTTTTGTCGCGCTGTCTCAGGTACTGGAGAATGGCGAACTCAAGGGAGGTTCGGTTTGGCGGGTTCCCTCCAGCCACCACAGTCCCATTCGCCAGGACGCGGTGTTATTAAAAACCGGCGCCGATAGCGAGGCGGCCAAAGCTCTGTTGACGTTCCTGCAAAGCGATACGGCCGAGCGTATCATTCAAGGCTACGGGTATCACTAATGGGGTGCACGGCTGATTCGGATAGCCGTAGATGCCTCACTCAACGCACGTCCACAAAGTCCCGGGCAAACTGCCAAGCCACCCGGCCGCTGCGAGCGCCACGGGTACGGTGCCATAGCAGTGCGCTGGATTCGGCCTCATTGCTCCAGCGTCCTCCCATGGCCTCCACCCAGTAGCGCGCCGCCGCCAGATACTCCTCCTGACTAAAGGGATAAAAGCTCAGCCAGAGGCCAAAGCGGTCCGAGAGCGAGGTTTTTTCCTCAATACTGTCGCTTGGGCGAAGCTCCCCTTCTTCGTAGCTCACATCCAAATTATCGCGCATGCTCTGGGGCAACAAGTGGCGCCGGTTGGAAGTGGCGTAAAAAAGAACGTTCTCGGAAGGAGCGGCAATGGAACCGTCCAGGGCGGATTTCAGGGCCTTGTAGCTGGCATCCCCTTCTTCGAACGACAGGTCGTCACAAAACAGGATGAACCGCTCGGGGCGGTCTTCCAACATTATGAGAATATCGGTCAGCTCGGGCAGGTCCGACTTGTCCACCTCAATCAACTTGAGTCCGCGTCCGGAAAACTCGTTCCAGACCGCCTTAATCAAGGTCGACTTCCCGGTCCCCCGGGCGCCGGTCAGCAGCACATTATTGGCCGGCTGCCCTTCCACGAAACGCCGCGTGTTGCGCACCAGCGCCTCTTTCTGGGGCTCGATATTCTGAAGCGCCGCCAACGCCACCCGGTGCGGGTGGCGAACCGCCTGCAGGTGGCCCCGGCCATTGACTCGCCGCCAACGAAACGCCTGAGCGCTCCAATTAGGCGCCGGAGTCACCGGCGGAACCAGCCTCTCGAGATGCCCGAGCAAGGCATCCAGTCGTTGCACAATCGCATCCGTTTGACTCACGGGAGCTCCTCTACACATTGAATTCGGCCGACAGGTCGCGTCGCTCAGTCTTTCAGCTATACTCAGGGCACTGTTCCGAGCACTTGGCGTGCATATTAACAAATTGCCAGGTGTTCGCTAACCTTGCTGACCTTTATAGTACCTGATTTAAATAGTACCTGATTTAAAGGGACAGTCAGGCTGCGGCCGGCGAGCGCTTTGGGAACAGAACGTTGGAATGAGAGTCTGGAATGCAGATCTGAGTAACAAGGGTTCGTTACACACATGGATTATAGTCCCACTTCTGAAACGCTTATTTCGGCCGCGCGCCTTTATTTCGACACCTTTCTGTGTCACCGGGATCCCGAGGCTTCGGCGGCCCTGGCCAGCAACCGAATCACCGGGTTCGGTACCGGTGCCCAAGAGCAGGTCTACAGCGTGGAGCGAGCGCTGGAGCTGTACCAAGCGGATACCGACGCGCTCCCCAGCCCGATTGAATACTGCCTACAGCATATTCAAGCGCAGCCTTTAACCGACGATGTTGGTGTGGTGATGGGAGAGATGGATTGGCATTTTACCTATCTAAACCAGGCCGCCAGTCTGTTGAACATTCGTTTCTCATTGGTGATGCGTTGGATCGACGGGGCCTGGGTGCTCGAACACAAGCACCTGTCGCAGCCCTCTCAGGCTCATGGAGAGAATGAAGGCTATCCGCTCAAGGAACTGGAGGAGCGAAGCCAAGTGCTGCGACGGTTGGTCAAGGAGCGTACCCGAGAACTGGAAGAGACTAACCGGTTAATGCAGCGTTTGGCGACTACCGACCCCCTCACCGGGTTATACAACCGCATGCGCACTGACGAAACCCTGGACGCTGAGATTGAGCGCCAAAGTCGCTGCCCTACCCCTCTGGCGTTGATTCTAATGGATATCGACCACTTTAAGGTGGTCAACGACGGGCACGGCCACAACAAGGGCGACCAGGTATTGGTCGAAGTGGCGACCATCCTCAGTCAGCGTGTGCGGCGTACGGACTGCCTGGGGCGCTGGGGCGGAGAGGAGTTTTTGCTGATTTGTCCCAACACCACCCTGGAGGCGGCCCGCCAGGTCGCCGACGAGCTGCGCCGAGCGGTGGCCTACCAATACTTCGGAGAGGAGATCGATATCACCATGAGCCTGGGGCTGACCCAATACCAACCCGATGACACCCGGGAAAAGCTGCTGGAACGGGCCGACCGGGCCTTGTATCAAGCCAAACAGGACGGCCGAAACCAGGTTAACTTTTCTCCCTAAGCATTGCTTTAAGTTCCGTTAACTCGTCGCGCAACTCCTTTAAGGTAGGCTCACCCTCCTCCTGGCGTTCCTTGCGGTGCTGCTCATCCAACACATTAACCACAATACCAATAATCATGTTCAAAAAGGCAAAAGCTGACAGGAAAATAAAGGTGACGTAAAAGATCCAACTGAACGGGTAGTCCGTCATGGTTTCGTACATGACGTCGGTCCAGTCCTCGAAGGTCATGACTCGGAAAAGCGTCAGCATACTAATGGCGATATCGCCCCAAAGCTCCTCGTTGACGCTGGCGAAAAACATGCTCCCGATCGCGGCATAAATGTAGAAGATGATGAACATCATCAGGGCCACATAGCCCAACTGCGGCATTGCCCTGAGCAGCGACACCAGCAAAGTGCGCAACTCCGGGATAATAGAGACCATCCGCAGCACTCGAAAGACCCGGACCAAGCGGCCCACCAGCGCCAACTCACTGTCTTCGATGGGAATCAGGCTGACCACCACAATGGTGGTATCGAAAATATTCCAGCCGTTCTTGAAGAAGTCCCGCTTGCGCGGCTCCCCCAGAAAGCGGATGGTAATTTCCACTAGAAAGAAGACGGTAATAAACCAGTCAGTGATGACAATGGCGTTGGACACCAGCGGGGGGATATCATACGTTTTGGCGCCGATGACCAGCGCCGAAAAGATAATAATGCCCACCACGAACAACTCGAACGCCTTATTGCTGCGCAGCTGGTTGAAACGGGCTTGAAGCGTTTCGTTTGAAATCATTGTTGATTGTCTCTAGAAAGGCCCACTGCCGCTCCGGCGTCGTTTTCGCCGAAGCGCCAGCTTGTTGAAAAACGACCGGGTTACATCATTCTTCAACTTCTTCCAGAAAGTCCAACTCCGCCTGCTGGCGGATGGTCTGGCGATGGTTGGCCATCAATTGCTGAATTCGCGCCCGGTCGCACTCCTGGCGGTCAAGCACCACGCGGGTTTTCAGCTCCCCGGTGTGTTCGGCGGTGGCGCATTTGCTAAACACAAACTGGTTGGAAATCAGCTCCAGGAAGGGGCCGGACTTGCTGCTGGGCATAATAAACAACAACTGTAGCCCCAGGCTCTCGGTCAGGTAGTGAATCACCTCCCGGGAGCGGTGTTCGTCCATCTTGGAGAAAGCCTCGTCCACCAGCACCATTCGCAGGTGGCTGTTGCCCTCGCCAAAACGGAAAGCCGAAGTAATGGCGGCGCTGCGAATAATATACGCCGGCGTCTCCAACTGGCCACCGGAACCGGTGCCGTACTGGCTCAAAGCGATGGGCTGCTTGCCTTCGGGTTCTTTGTAAATCTCATAGCGCCGGTAGTTTCGATAGTCCGCCAAGCGCTCCAGTTCCCGCAATGCTTTCTGTTCATCGTCATCCAGAAGCATGGACATCAGCCGCTCCCGGACCTTCTGGTGCTTGGGCTCCAGGCTGATATCAAACAGGGTTTCCCCGTCACCCAGGCTGGGGTTGTCGATAATCGCCTTGAAGAACTGCCAGTACTCCTTGAATTCCGGCACCCACTGCCAGTCGAAGCGGAAACGCTCGCGGTCCGCACCGAAGCGGTGGTGTTCCAGCTCACGGTTAAGGTCTTCCAGTACCCGCTTGCCATCGTTAATCGCTTGGTAAATGGAGTGACAGAGGTTGGTGACGAAGGCGTTATTGAAGCTCTCCCGCAGGGACTGCAATTCGCTGTGGCGCTGGGCAAGAATATGGTTTTTGTCCCGGTTGTACAGGCTGTCGAACTGCCGGCGCAGTTGGCATACCCGGGCGAAGTTGTCCCGCCCGAACTCATCACTGAAATTCAGTTCCAGGGCAATGGCATCGGCCTGGCGACACACTTGGTTGTGCTGCATTACGGCCTGCTGCAAGCGGTGCATGCCGGATTTGAGCTCGCCCTGAACTTCCGCGAGCTGCGCCTCGTAATATTTGGCCTCCCGCAAATCCTCGTCCACCGCGGCTAGCCGGGCTTCCGGGTCAAAGCCCGGCACCAGGGCGTCCAGCCCCTCCAGGCTCGCCTCACAGGATTCAACCACCGCGAGGGTTTGATCCTGGTCACGGTCCAGGGTGTGACAGCGGCTGTCGATATTCTTGAGCTCGGCGAGCAAATTGGCCCGCTCTTCGTTGAGCGCCCGCCCCTGGGCGGCCTGCTCGTCCACTTTCGCCTTTAACGCCGCCAGTTCTTGTTCAAGGTCTTCGCCGGCGCTGAGGTCCAACTGCTCGGATTGCTGGTCCAGCGTTTGCAGCCGGCGTTGGGCGCTAAGCAATTGCTGTAATAAGTCACCGTGGGACGGTGCGGCGACCTTATCCACGGCGGCCAGCAACGCGGCGGCTTCGCGGGCCAGCTGCTCGCAGGCCTCCCATTCGCGGGCCAACGCATCGCGCTCCTCCCGCCGAGCGGTCAGGGCACGCTCCCGCGCGCTTTGGCCGAAAACCAGATCGCTGTCGGCAATATCACAACGAAACAGCGAATAATTGCCCGAGCCCAGACAGTCCTGGGTCACACCGCGCCGGGTGCGGCGCAGCGTCTCGGCATCGGCTACCCGTTGCACGGCACCGTAGCTGGCGCGCAGGTAATTCTCCGCCGTGGCGTGGCTGAAGTGCATGACCTCAACCACGCTGCCTTCCGGCGCGGCGCCGAGTTTTTCTACATCACGGCGGGCTTTTTCACCCTGAATGACGCGGGCCTTCTGGCCCTGGCCGGGCAGGCTTCGCACCAGGCGAATGGCCTCTGCCTCGCAATCCGGATCGACAATCAAACCGAAACGGGCGCCGCCCAAGTAACCCTCAATGGCCGACTGCCAGTCAGGGTCGGTCACTTCCACTTGATCGCATAGCACCCGCGCGTCGGCTTCAGGCAACTGTCGGTGTATTTCAGCCAGCGCTTGCTGTACGTAGGGAGGATAGCTCACCTCTCTCGCCTCCAGCGCGCGCATTTCCCGCTCGAGCCGTTCCAGTTTAGTACGGGCCTGCTCGCTGGCCTGTTGGCGTTTTTCACACTCGCGCGCAAGCTGGTCCCGCAGGTGGCTTTGGCCTTCTACGCCCTCAAACCAGCTGGCCACCCACTGGCGGTGCTTTTGTTGCTGCGCCAGGGCTTCATCCAGCCGGGCTTCCAGGGGCGAGATGTCAATCCAGTCCTGGTTCAGCCAGCCGTGAACGTCCAGACGGAGATCGTCGTCCGCAATTTCCTTGAGCCGTTTGACAAAGGTCTTATCGGCCAATGTCGGCAGAGCCAGGGCCAGAGAGGTTTTCTGCAACCCATCCCGAAGCGAGCCGGCACTGGCCACGTTGCGCTCCACCTGCTGAAGCTGTTCCAGCAGTTTCGGGGCCGACTGCTGCAAGCGCTGCTCTTCGCCGCGACGCTCCTGCACCAGTTGATCCTTTTCCCGCAGGCTGGGAATGCCCAGGCGCCGGGTATTTAGATCCAGCAGCAGTTGCTGGAGGTTATCCCGGCGCTGTTCGCTCAACTCAATGGCCTGGCGGCTGGCTTCCACCGCTTCGCGCTGCTCCTGTTGACGGCGTTTTTCCGTCAGGTATCGGCTCTGGCAGTCGCTGTAGCGGCGCTTGGCCAAGCCGTAATGCAACAACTGCCAGTCGAGCCATTGGTCGATAAAGGCCGCCGCGGTATGGCGCCCTTGGTTGAGGCGTTCAATGGCATCCCGAAGTTGGCGCGCTTCGGCTTCCATGCCGTGAATGCGCTTGAGCATGGCGGAGACGGAACGGACGGCTTCACCCAAGTCCCGAGGCTCAAGCACTTCGTTGGCCACAAATTCGTCGATGCCCTTGATGGGCTTGTAGGCCATAAAGCGTGAGAAGGCCCGCGCGGCATTCATCGCTTCGCGCTCGGGCACCGCGTCGGCACGGTCTCGGATCAAGCCGTACAAGCGCCCGAGGTAGGCTTTTTTCTTATCGTACTTCTCCACCGCTTCCGGTCCGAACTGCTTACGCAATACGCTGTAGACCCGATCCAGCGGCAGCACGTAGCGGCCCGCCTTGTCTTCTTTCAGTAAATCCTTGAGGGCGAGCTGAACACCGGGCAACAGGAAGAACTGGGTATCGTCCAGGCGCGCGACCCGTTGCTGGCCCGAGCCTTCCAGGTAGGCGCGCATGCCGATCAACGCGGTAAAGGGTTCGCTGGTCTCTCCCGGGGTGGGATAAAACACCGCCCCGAGATAACCGTCGCACCCCCCCGGACGGGCGTAGGCGCCGTCGTCGCAGCCCAGAATGTAGGAGGCCAGAGTACGCACCTGTTTGCCGCCCCGTCCCCGCTGGCTGGCTTCGTCCTGCCCCGGGTTAAAGTGAAACAGGTTGTCATGGGCCGCGGTCATCACGGTCTGAATAGCGTCCGCCGCCGTGGTCTTGCCGGAGCCGTTGCCCCCGGAAAACAGGTTGATGGGGCCGAACTCGCATTCGGTGTTCGGGATATTGCCCCAGTGGATATAAATGAACTTTTTCAGGTACATAGTGTGTTCGTGCCCACAAATTGGGGAGTCTTTTCGGTCTGTAGGTCGGACGACGCTTCGCTCACCCGGCCTACGGAAATGCGTTACGTATTCTGTGAGAACAGGGAGGCGCCTTCCGGGGGGGAGTCTTCCGGCTCTGGCGCTACCTCGGTTTCAATCGCCTGTTTCAGATTATCGAGCCATTCGTTGCTAACCAGGTTCACAATCAGCGGGCGCACCTTAATCCAGCTGTCAGTCTGCTCCAGGTCCGCTTCGTGGGCGTAGTGAATCAACCGCAGTTGGCGCAGGCGGCGAAACAGTTGCCGGCGTTCCACCATATTCTCTGGGAGGCTGCGCTGAAGCAGATTTTTGCTCGCCAGGGCCACCGCTTCCACCGACAAGGTGGCACAGCCCTGCTCGTCGATGATGCCCTCGCGCACGGACTTGTCGTACTCGGCCCGAAGAATCAAGACCAATGCAATTTCCGCCTGGGTGAGACGGGTGCGGAACCCCCCGTTAAAGGGTTCATCGGCCTCGTCTTCAATACCGGGCACGCGCGCGCCGGGGGGAATCAGCCGAACAAATTGAAAGCGTTGGTCGTGCTGCAAGCGCACACCCATCAGGCTGAGGTATTCATCCACCAGCGCTTCGATGCGCTCAAACCGATCGTACAGCTCCGCCTCCACTTGGCTGTCGTCCCGGCAGAGCACGCCGTAATCCAGCAAGCGCTGAATCAGTTCGCGCCAGTCTCGCAGGCTGAGATTTTCCGCAGTTAACGCCTGTTCCAGGCTATCGGTCAGACCGCTCATGAGCGTCCTCGGTCAGTTCAATCGTGTATTCGTCGCGGCGGGTAAAGAAGCCGCCATCGGTTATGCCGGGGCTGTCCTGCAGCCACTGGTCGTCCTGATGGACCCGAAAGCCGAACTCGGAAGACAGGTTCGCCGAAGCGCCCACTTCGCTGGCCCGCGCCAGGCTTAACAGCTCCGGCAGAGACTCGGCTACCAGGTCCCGACTGCTGACGCGCCCGGACTCACTCAGCGCCCGCTGGACAAACGCGCGCACGTCTTTGCCCTGCAAGGTAAAGGCCTGTTCGAGCGCCTGCTGAACAAACAGCTGCTTTTGAGCCTCCCGGTCCAGGGGCTTCTCGTCGTCCAGGTCGCTGCGGATGGGCGTTTTATCCCGCCGCTCCCGCAGTACCAGTTGCCCTGGATCGAGATAGCCCAGGTGCATGGCCGACCAGCCGTCGCCGTGTTCACGCAAGAGCGCATCCTGCCGCTCGCGCGGCTGCTGGGAGAGCATCTGACACAGCTCCAGGGCACTGTCGCCGCTTTGGGTGTGAATATAACTGAGCTGGCGGATGATAATATCCGCCCGCTGGGTAAAGGTGTTCAACGCCTTGCGCAGTGCCGGTAGCATGACCTCACAGGCGTTTTTTAACCGGGTCTCAATGGCCTGTAGCAGAGTTTCGAGCAAGGAGCTGCCCGACACCACCCGCTGAGGCAACAATGCCCGCAACCGCATCTCCATCACCGCCCGCCAGTCTTTTTCAGCGGCATCGCCCTGGCCAAACTTCCGTTTGCGGCGAATGCGGCTGATAATATGAGCGATCTGGTCCCGGTACTTTTCCACGCTGTCCGCCGACAGGCGTACTTCCAAGTCCGGCTTGAACACCTTTTCCATAAAATCGAAAAATTCGTCGCTGGCCTGCTGCACCAACTGCCGCGCTTCCACATCGCGAACCAGCTGACGCTTGCGCTCTTCCAGCTCGGCAATCACATCCGTAAAGTCGCTGATAATTCGCTCGGAGTATTCGTAAGCGTCCAGCAGGTCGTACACCTCGGCCCGGTCCAGAAACGCCTGTAGGCTGTTGCGGGTATTGCGAGTGTTCCGGTGACGGGTACGGAAGTCATTGTGCTGATTGGCCGCGAACGGCTGAGTAAACAGCCGGCCCATGCGGGAAAAACCGTAGCTGCTTTGCAGGTTGGCATCGTCCACCCGACGCTCCAACCAGCCGGCCTCCAGCAGACGGTTAATAATAAAGCCGGCCAGTTCGCGCTGATTCTTGAACCGGCCTTCAGTGTCCCCCGGCTCGTCCCGACTATCCAACACCGGCGTGCGGGCGATGGCTTCCTTGAAGATATCCAACAACCCTTCCCGGTTGAGTCCGGAGCCGTAATCGCGCAAATCGGTGTACAGCCGCTGATACAACAGGCGCAGGCACTCCGCCACCACCTCGCGGTATTTTCCGGTCAGGGGGTTGAAAAAATACGGACGCTCTTCGGTAAAGAACATTCAGTAATTATTCGTAGATGCAATTGTCGGCAAAGGTTTTGGAGTCCTCTTGGGTCCAGTCGGCGTTGGGAACATTCATCATCTGCTCACACCAGGGCTCGCTGCCCGGGTCGGCCTCAATCTCAAGCTGAGGAATCTCCGAATCGGTCTCAGCGGGAGCGGGAATCACCCCGATATCGCGGGAGGGCCCCGCGGCAAGCGACTCTTCTGGAACCGGCGGCTGGTTCATAATCAGCGCAATGCCGCCTACAATCATCAGCAAACTGGCCACAATCAATGCATAAATCGCCTTCATTCCACCCTCTCCGCTACTCGAATTGCTATTGCGCCAGCCAATCGGCGGCATCTTCCGCAAAATAGGTAATAATCAAGTCGGCACCGGCCCGCTTAAACGCCAGCAGACTTTCCAACGCCACGGCTTTCTCATCCACCACCCCGGCGGCCGCGGCGGCTTTGATCATGGCAAACTCCCCACTGACCTGATACACCGCCAGTGGCCGCTCGGAGTGGGCCCGAATATCCGCCAGCACATCGAGATAGGCGATGCCGGGCTTAACCATCAGCACATCCGCCCCCTCGCCTTCGTCCTGCAGGGACTCGGCCAGCGCCTCACGCCGGTTGGCCGGGTCCATCTGATAGCTCGCCCGCGTGCCCTTGAAGTTGCTGTCCACGGCATCCCGGAAGGGCCCGTAAAAGGCCGAGGCAAATTTCGTGGAGTAGGACATCACCGGCACGTGACCGTAACCCGAGGCATCCAGCGCCACCCGAATCGCCGCGATCATACCATCCTGCATGCCCGAAGGGGCAATCATATCCACCCCGGCTTTCGCCGCCACTACCACCTGCTTTTGCAGGTTGTTCAAGGTCGCATCGTTGTCGACGTCGTGATCGTGCACCACGCCGCAGTGGCCGTGGTCGGTATACTCGCAGAAGCAGTTATCGCTGATCACGCACATCTCGGGCTGGGCCTGCTTGGCGGTGCGGATCATGCGGGCCATGAGCCCGTCTTCGTTCCAAGTGTCTGACCCGATATCGTCTTTGTGGCGGGACACACCGAACAACAACACGGCCCGAATGCCCTTCTGCCAGGCGCCCTTCACTTTCTCGGCCAGTTGGCTTTCGGGGTAGCGGACCACGCCGGGCATGCTGCTGATTTCTACCGGCTGGTCGATGCCTTCTTCGATGAACAGGGGGAGGATCAGGTCGCTGACCGTCACGCGGGTTTCCCGGACCATGTCGCGCAGCGCGCCGGTGCGGCGCAGGCGGCGGAAGCGGAATTCGGGATGGGTGTCGTTGGTCATTTTTTAGCCTCGGTTGTTTAGCCTGTTCTGTAGGTAATTCTCATCACTTCGTATTGGAGCGCTCCGGGTGGGCATATCCCTGCAAGACCCGCCGTAAACCCGGTCCTACGCGCTCCGGGCGCTTACGGACACTTCCCACATCCATGTGGGTCGTCCATGGGGGGTTCTCATCGGCATCCATGTAGGCGGCGGCTTTGGCTTCCTGCGTCGCCCTAGCACCTACATCCATGTAGGCGTCAGAGAGTCTTGCCGTGGTATGCCCACCCTGAGCTTGTGCGAGCTGGAAGTTGTGGTGAGATAGCACACTTTCTCTTAATGCCCGTCAGGGGATGATTTTGCCCTTTTTGGTAGGTGGCGTTTCACTTGCCTACCCTACGTGTGTACGAGCAATAGGTGTATTCATTGCGACGAGCGGTCTCTTGGCGGATGCGGCTTCGCCTTATACGCCCTACGTATAACGGTGGCACTTAGGGTCGGAGTGAGGTGTATGGTACCCAGACCGTGGAGCGGGGGACCCGCGATTCGAGCCCCCAGGGAGGGGTTTACGGCGTGTCTGGGTACCATACACCTCACTCCGACCCGGAAGCACTATTGGCACCCCCTCAAACAGCCAAGGCACCTTCGTGGGACCACTCGCAGCGGACGTGCATGTCGCCTGAGCCCGGCTTGTGATAGTTCGCCGTGGACTCCCAAGTGAACGTATGCGTGCCCGACAGCTCCGTCTCCAGGTGTACCGTCGCCGAGACCCAATACATACGGCTCAACAAATCCTCAAACTGCGCGAGCCACTGATCCCACTCATACTCCACCGCCTTATAGGACGCCCCGAAATGCATCACCTCCGTCTGATAATGCCCCGGACGGAGCTCCACCTGCGGAATCGAAAACATCTCCTGAGACAAAAACGGCCAATCATCCGCATGAGGCAACGTCAACATCGCCTCACGGTTCACCACCAACCGCTCACCCTCAGACGGCAAATACGCCGTATCCTTAATACAACCGTAAACAATAGACTCCTGATCCATAGCCGCTCCTGTTACGACCTCACCAAACTCAATCGATACACAATCACCGTAGCGGCCACCACCAAGGCCCCTTAAACCGGCGCTCACACTCTTCCAACTGCTTCTTGTAACGTTTGGCCCGCTCACCCACCTTATTGGCCACGCCCACCAGCCACGCTTTGCCCTCATAAGTGCGGCGCTCATAGCCGCCGTGCCCCTCGTGGTAGGCCAAATACAGATTGCGCGCATCACTCTTGCCGATGCCCACCCGTTTGTGGCTCTGAGCGTTATACCACCCGACGAAATCCACCGCATCCGCAAAGCGGCTTCGGCTGGCCCAGTGGTTGCCGCTCATGCGCTGGTACTCCTTCCACGTCTCATCCTTCACTTGGGCGTAGCCGTAGGCACTGCTCTTGCGGGGCCCCGGAATCACCCAGAGAATCTTCGTGCGCGGCGGCTTGGCCTTGGGCTTGAAACTCGACTCCTGGTACATGATCGCCATCAACGTCGAAATATCCGAACCCCAGCGGCGCTCCGAGCGGCGGGTGTCCTTGTACCATCCGCGCTTTTCATCGAACACATCGCAGATATTATCCAAGCTCTTGGGCGGGGCCGAAGCACAGCCACTCAACAGCGCCAGCGCCAAAACGCCCAGTAAAGCCGAGTACCGCATCAGGCTTGCTCCCATTTTTGCAACAACTCCATCAGGGCCGACTCGTCGATGATATCGACCTCGAGCTCCTCGGCTTTTTTCAGTTTCGAGCCCGCGCCGGGGCCCGCCACTAGGTAATCGGTTTTCTTCGAGACGCTTCCGGCCACTTTGGCCCCCAACGCCTGCAAACGTTCCTTGGCTTCATCCCGAGTCAGGTGCTCAAGGGTGCCCGTGATCACATACGTCAGGCCCGCCAGCGGCAGGGATTCGCGGTCCACCGGAGCCTGTTCCGGCCAGGTGACCCCGGCCTCGCGCAGTGCTTTGACCGCCTCCCGGTTGTGTTCCTGGGCAAAGAACTCGGCCACGAAATGGGCCACCACCGGGCCGATATCCTCAACTCGCTGCAACTTGTCCTCATCCGCTTCGGCCAGTGCGTTCAGGCTGCCGAAGTACTGGGCCAGGTTGCGGGCGGTGGCCTCCCCGACTTCCCGGATGCCCAGGGCGTAGATGAACTTGGCCAGTGTGGTCTCTTTGCTCTTTTCCAGGGCGTCGAGCAGGTTATCGGCGGACTTCTCCCCCATCCGCTCAAGCCCGGTCAGGTCCTCCCGGGTGAGTGTGTACAGGTCCGCCACCGCCTGGACTAAGTCCTTGTCGACCAATTGCTCAACCAGTTTGTCGCCCAAGCCGTCGATATCCAGAGCCTTGCGCGAGGCATAGTGTTTGATCGCCTGCTTGCGCTGGGCCGGGCAGATCAGGCCGCCGTCGCAGCGGGCCACGGCTTCCCCCGGCACCCGCTCCACCGGCGAGTCGCACACCGGGCAACGGTCGGGAAACTCGATGTCTTTGGCATTTTTCGGCCGTTTGCCGGTCACCACGGAAACGATCTGCGGGATAACGTCGCCGGCCCGGCGGATGATGACAGTATCACCAATTTTGACGCCCAGGCGCTCGATTTCGTCACGATTGTGCAGGGTCGCGTTGGAAACCGTGACCCCGCCGACAAATACCGGGTCCAGCCGGGCCACGGGGGTCACGGCGCCGGTACGGCCCACCTGGAATTCCACATCCAGCAGGCGCGTCATTTCCTCCTGAGCCGGAAATTTGTAGGCAATGGCCCAGCGGGGGGCTCGGGCCACAAAACCCAGCTCGTCCTGCAGGTCGAGTCGATTGACCTTGAAGACGATGCCGTCGATATCGTAGTCGAGCCCCGAGCGCCGCTCGCCCAGGGACTGGTAGTATTCAATGCAGGCCTCGATGCCCTCCACCACCGCCATTTCCCGGTTGATTTTCAGGCCCCACTGACTCAGAGCCTTGAGAATATCCGAGTGTTTGCCGGGCAGGTCGCCGCCTTCGGTATGGCCCACGCCGTAGGCACACATTTCCAGCGGCCGTTTGGCGGTAATCCGGGAGTCCAACTGGCGCAGGCTGCCGGCGGCGGCATTGCGCGGGTTGACGAATGGCTTGTCGCCGGACTCCCGCGCGGTGTCGTTCAGACGTTCAAAGCCGGCTTTGGGCATATAGATTTCGCCGCGCACTTCCAAGACCGCCGGAAAGCCTTTACCGCGCAGTTTCAGGGGAATGGAGTCCACGGTACGCACATTCTGGGTAATGTCTTCCCCCTGGGTGCCGTCACCGCGAGTGGCGCCCCGGACCAGCAGTCCATCGCGATAAAGCAGGCTCACGGCGATGCCGTCGAGCTTGGGCTCGCAGGCGTATTCGAGGGTGGCCTCGTCCTGGAGCCGTTCCCGCACCCGGCGGTCAAACGCCACCAAATCGTCCTCCTCGAAGGCGTTGTCGAGGGAAAGCATGGGGCGCTCGTGGGTGACGGTGGCGAAGGCGCTCAAGGGCGTCTGCCCCACTCGCTGGGTGGGAGAGTCCGGGGTGACCAGATCGGGATACTCCGCTTCCAGGTCCTGGAGCTCACGCATCAGCCGGTCGTACTCGGCATCGGGAATCTGCGGATCGTCCAGGGCGTAGTAGCGGTAATTGTGTTCTTGAATCTCGGCCCGAAGCTCTTGAGCCCGGGCGCTCTTCTCAGCCGGAATGGCGGAGTTGGATTTGGCCATGTGGCGGTGCTTCCTACCGATCAGGTGACGACAAAGCTCGGCTCAAGACGCGAGCCTCAAGGGGCCCGCGAGAGCTGTTTGCGCTCGAATTCATGGATTCGCTGGCGACAATGCTCCTGGGTTTGCCGGGTCAATACGCTACGGTTCTCGTCTTTCATCTCGCCACCGAGCGCAAACGCAATGGAGCGGGCCGCTTCCAGCATTTCATCGAAGACTTCGACGTTTTCCAGTTCCACACTCTCCGTCTCCAGTGGCAGCGTCATGAACAAGCTGACCCCGGGAGTCGTAAAGTCATCCATCGCATCCAGATCAAAGGTGCCCGGCTTGACCATATTCGCCAGGCTGAACAGGATCGAACCGCCGCCTTTCGGGTCCTCATAGCGGTGGAAAATATTCATATCGCCGTAGCGCAGGCCCGCCTCCAGCAGCGCGTCCAGGAGCGCATCCCCGCGGAACTGCTGGCCGCTGGGCGCCATCACGTTGATGATTAACACCTCCTCCGGTGGCGGTGCCGGTTTGGGTTCCGGTTTAGGCGCCGCCGCTTTGGAAGCGGTCGGTTTGGCGGCCGAGGGCTTAGGCGTTGAGGGCTTCGCCGAGGGTTTCGGCCGCTCGGCCTTGGGGGCGGCCTTCGCTGTGGGCTCGGGACGGGCGGGTTCAGATTTTTCCCGGGTCTCGGCCATGGTCGGTTCGATACGACCGTCATCGCCCCGTTCCTCTTCTTCGGTTTCCATCAAAATGGGGACCGACTCGTCGAGGTTCAAGCTTACCTGTTGTGGGATGCTACCGCGTCTGGTCTCGGGGGCCTCCGCCGGTGCTTCTTCGGTCGGGTGTTCTTCCTCGGGGTCCGGATCGTAGGCTTCATCGAGCCATTCGCCTTCTTCTTCGGTATCGTCCATGTCCACTTCGTCGGCGGGTGGTTGCCCTTCGAAGGGCCGCTCATCTTCCGGAGTTTCCCGGTAGGCCACCACGCGCGCGCCCCCGTTGGGCAGCTCGGCACTGTTGTAGTCGTCCCCGCCCGTTCTCGTGCCGCTCGCGCTCGAGCGACGCATGGAACGAGAAACTTTTAGCGAATCTCGCTGAGCGTTGCGCATGCGCCGCCAGCCATCGAGCAGGATCCCGAGGATCAGCAGGATAATGAGTATCGTCAGCCAGTCACCCATAGCGTTTTCCGTCAGTTACTCCGTTGGGGGCATTATACGGCGGCAAGTTCGGCCGCCTCGTCCACATCCACCGTCACCAGGCGGGAAACGCCCGGTTCGTGCATAGTAACACCCATCAGTTGATGTGCCATTTCCATGGCAATCTTGTTGTGGGTAATGTAAATAAACTGTACGTGTTCCGCCATCTCTTCCACCATCCGGGCATAGCGGCCCACGTTGGCGTCGTCGAGCGGCGCATCCACCTCATCCAGCATACAGAACGGCGCCGGGTTGAGGCGGAAAATCGAGAATACCAGCGCAATGGCCGTCAGGGCCTTTTCCCCACCCGAGAGCAAATGGATGGTGCTGTTTCGCTTACCGGGGGGCCGCGCCATGATGGCGATACCCGTATCGAGTAAATCTTCGCCCGTGAGTTCCAAATAAGCGTGCCCGCCACCGAATACTTTCGGGAAGAGCTCTTGCAGCGAGCGGTTCACCTCGTCGAAGGTTTCCTTGAAGCGAGTCCGGGTTTCCCGGTCGATTTTCTTGATGGCGTTTTCCAGGGTTTCCAGCGCGTCGCGCAGGTCTTCATCCTGGGCATCCAAGTACTGTTTGCGCTCGGACTCGGTCTGGTATTCGTCAATGGCGGCCAGGTTAATGGCCCCCAGGCGGGCAATACGCCCGGCAATTTGTTCCAGTTCCTGTTCCAGCGGCTTGACGTCGGTGCCCTCGGGCAATTCGGCCAGCAGAGCGTCCAAATCGAAGGCTTCCTCCTTTAGCTGCTCGGCCAGGCCGGAGCGCTGCACTTCGAAGGTTTGCGCCGCCAGACGCTCCTGCTCCAGGTGGGAGCGCACCGCCTGGACTTCCTGTTCGGCCTTGTGCCGGGCCTGCTCGGCCGTGCGCAGCTCGTGCTCGACCGCTTCCAGGGCGGAGCGGGCTTCGGACAGCTCGCCCTCGACGGCCAGGCGCTTGTCGAGGTTGGCTTCCAGCTCGAGCTGGTGCTCTTCCGCCGGGTCCCGGGTTTCCCCCAGGGCTTCCATCAACTGTTCCTTGCGCTCGCGCAGGCGCTGGGTCTGCTCCTGAAGGCGGGTAATGCCCAAGCGGATGCTGTCGAGCTGAGTTCTGAGCGACTGGGCACGCATGGCCATTTCGTGGGCCTTGTCCCGGTCATGACGGGCCTTCTGGCGGGCGTCATCCAACCCACCGCGGATGCGGTCGCGCTCTTGCATCAAACGCTCGCGCTCATCCGTATCCTGCTCCATGGATTCGATCGCTTCGCTCAAAATCATGCGGGCTTCGGCCAGCTGCTCGCTTTCCTGGTCCATCTGCTCGCTGGCTTCGCGAATTTCGGTTTCGGCCCGCTCGCGCCGGACCGATATCTGTTCAATGCGCGCCTGCTTGGCACTTAGTTGGGCGCGCAGTTCGCTGGCCTTGCGGCTTTGTTCGTCCACCTCGCGGCGGGTGGTCTCTCGTTCGCGCTCCAGGTTCTGGACGGTCTCACGGCCTTCGGTGCGGGCCTCGTCCACTCGGGCCACTTCCGCTTCGCGCTCCTCTATGGTCGCGTCCAGCTCTTCCAGCTCCTGACGGCGGGCAATCACCCCCGCGCTGGCATCGGTATCCCGGGCCACTTTCAGCCATTGGGGGCCGAGCCAGATGCCATCCCGGGTGATTACCGATTCGCCGGCTTCCAGTTGATCTCGCAGCGCCAAGGCTTCCGACAGGTCTTCTGCGATATACACGCCCTGGAGCAGGTCGCTCAGATCCCAATCAGCCTGCACCTTGTCCTGCAAACGAGCCGCTTTCCGGCCGGTGGAGGCATTGGGCCGGCGGTCGGTATCCAGCAGCACCAACTCGCCCTGGCTGAGGCCGGCCAGGGTTTCCGCCACGGCGTCCAGCCCTTCCACGCACACCGCTTGCAGGCTGTTTCCAAGCACCGTTTCCACGGCCTTGTCCCAGTCATCAGACACGGTGAGGGTTTCCGCCAGGCGCGGCTTGTCGGTCAGTTGGTGCTCGGCGAGCCAGTCGGCCACGGCTTCACTTTTCTCGCCCAAGGCAGCCTGTTGCAGGGCTTCCAAAGACGCGTGCCGACCCCGGAGGCTTTGCAGTTTGCTGCGGGCCTGGTCCAGCTCGTCGGCAAGGCGGTTGTTGGCCTCGCGCTGGTTGTCCAACTGGTCGCCCAACTGCTCGCTGCGGGTGCGTTTTTCGTCGATCACCAAGTCCAGCTCGGCCAGCTGCTCGTTCAGCTGTTCAATTTCTTCGTCGGCGGAGCCCACCTGAAGGTTGGAGCGCTCTTCCTTCAAGCGGTCAATTCGCTGTAACAGCCGCTGCTGGACCTGCTCCAGGTGCTGAATGCGCGATTGCTGCACTTCGGCCCGCTGACGAGGCTCGGCGGCCCGCTGGTTGAAGCTGTCCCACTCGCTCTGCCAGCGCTGCATGGCCTCTTCGGCCTCCTGCAGGGCATCGCCGGAGGTTTCCTCGGCGGCGCGAATCAGTTCGAGCTCCGGTTCCAGTTCCAGCAGCTCCGCTTCCCAGCCCTCGGCCTTTTCCCGGTCGAACTGCAGGCTGTCTTCCGCCTCGCGACTGTCGCGGTTGGTCTGTTCCAGGTCCGTTTGCAGCTGACGGCCGCGCTCCTGGGCGTGCTGGATCGTCTGTTCAATGCGGGCGATATCCGCGCCGATGGCGTAGTAACGGCCCTGCACTTCGTTGAACTTGTCCTGCAGCTCGGTGTACTGGCTGCGGCATTTCTCGATCTGGGTGTCCTTGTTGACCTGGTCGGTCACAAAGGACTCCATGCGCAGCTCCAGGTCCCGAATTCCTTCCTGCTTAACCTTGGCCTGATCGTCCAGATTTCGGTATTTCAACGCCTGTAGTTGGGCCTTGAGCTGGCGCTCTTCCTTTTTGAATTCCGTGTACTTCTCCGCGGCCTGGGCCTGACGCTGCAGACGACTGAGTTGGCGCTCAAGCTCTTCGCGGATATCGGTCAGACGTTCGAGGTTTTCCAGGGTACGGCGCATCCGGTTTTCGGTATCGCGCCGGCGCTCCTTGTACTTGGAAATGCCCGCTGCCTCTTCAATGTAAACCCGCAGCTCCTCGGGCTTCGCCTCGATCAAACGGGAAATCATGCCCTGCTCGATGATCGCGTAGCTGCGGGGCCCCAGGCCGGTACCCAGGAAAATATCGGTAATATCACGGCGCCGACACTTGGTGCCATTCAGGTAATAGATGTTCTGGGCGTCGCGGGTGACCTTGCGCTTAATGGAGATTTCGTTGAACGCGGCGTATTCACCCTGAACGGTCTTGTCGCTGTTGTCGAATATCAATTCAATGGAGGCCTGCCCCACCGGCTTGCGGGCGTTGGAGCCATTGAAGATGACGTCGGTCATGGACTCGCCACGGAGGTTCTTGGCGGAAGACTCCCCCATCACCCAGCGTACGGCGTCGATAATATTGGACTTGCCACAGCCGTTGGGGCCGACAACCGCACACAAATTGCTGGGGAAGTTGACCGTGGTGGGGTCGACGAAAGATTTAAAACCGGCCAGCTTGATACACTTGAGGCGCATAGGTCCCTAATTCACTCTGTTCTTGGCGTTGAGTACAACCGCCGGGCGGTCGTGCGGGCCTTTGCCAAAGCCCGCTAGCTCATTGAAATCATTAGAATTTTAACCTTCCCGAGTGGCGTCTCGGGAAGGGAATCACAAAGGCGGGAATTCTACACGGATTCGCCCTATTCGGCGATGGGTTCGTCGATGGTCACCGTCAATGAATCGGGGATAGCGCTGAGATCCACGGGTCCCACGCTCCCCTGCCAATCTCCGGGCTGCGCGGAGGCATCTCCACTCTTGGATAACCGGGCCACCACTTCAACCTGGCTGACAGAGGCCAGAGAGGCGGCGGGTGACATGGCCATAGTTTCATCCAATGTAATGGATGTTGGCAATTGTTTGGCCTGGATCGTAGTGATGGCGAGAGGCATCTTGGAACCCTGCCAGGCACGGGCGTAGATAAACACCCGTTCGTCCCCGGAGTGCTCCACCCCCTCTCCCAGACGAACCTGCACGGGAATCGCAGTGCCTTCCGCCTGGTCAGTGTCGGTTTGTGTCTCGGGCGCGTCTTCCCCGAGCGCCTGCCGGGCTCGCTCTATACCCCGCCGAAAGGCCATGGCGTTCCCAGAGCGCGGCTCCATGACGGCCACCGCCCGCTCCCAATAATCGATAGCCTGGCGGTAATTCTTTTTGCCAAAGGCGTCGATGCCCGCCAGCCCCAGAGCCGTCGTTTCCTGAGGGTTGGAGGCCAGCGCCTCTTGCACCAGGGTTCTGGCGCGGGCATTGAGCTGATTGTCGTCCCGGATAAACAGTGTCTCGGCCAGCTCCGCCTGAATGCGTGGGGAGTCAGGCTCCTGGGCCAGAATTTCCTGGTAGGCTTGAATGGCCTGTTCATAGTGGCCCAGCTCTCTGGAATAGTACGCCAGCAGATAGCGATACTCCGTGGCCTCCGGCTCGTCTTCCAGATGCTTCTTCAATTGCTCAATCAACGCCCAGGTACGTCCCGGGTCAACTCGCCGGTCGTTATTCAGGTCATCCCGGTCCGCCATGGCCTTATCGGCGCGCATGGCCGCCAGCTTCACATCATCACTGGCGCCACGCCATTGATAAAAGCCCACGCTGGCGATTAGCAGTGCCAGGGTGGTCATCACCAACACGCGGCCGCCGGGCAAGGCTCGGCCACGGGTCGGCCGACTGGCCGCCAGCTCGCGCTCTTCCTGCAGCAGCGCCCGCTCCTGCTCAAGCTTCAATTGCTCAAAGGCTTGCGAGGAAAGCCGCCCCGCGTCCCGAGCGGCTTCCAGTTCGGCCAGATGCTCCCGAAACAGCGCGACGTTCGCTTCCAAATAGTGCCGGCGAACCCGCTCCAGGTGGGAGCCGGAGGCTTTGCGACGCATCGGCCACAAAAAAAACGCCAGCGCCAGGGCCGTCAACAGCGCAATGGCCAACCATAGGGGTAACATCATCGTTTCGGTGTCTCGTTGTCGGTGTCGTTTAGAATCTCGTTGAGGTGGGCCCGCTCATCGGCGCTTAGTTCACTCTGCGAGACTGATTCCGATTGGTTGGCGGGATCGCCGCCCCGGCGCTGACGGACCACCCAAATCAGGATAATGATGCCGATAATCAGCACCACCGGCGGGCCGGCCCAAAGCACCAGCGTAGCGGTGCTCAGGGGCGGACGGTAAAGCACGTACTCGCCATAGCGCTCCACCATAAAGTCCACGATTTCTTTGTCGGACCGTCCGTCTTGGATCAGCCGATAGACTTGGTCCCGCAGGTCCTTGGCTATCGGCGCATCGGACCCCGCCAGGTTCTGGTTCTGACACTTGGGACAGCGCAGTTCATCGATAAAGCTCTGGTAGCGCTCCCGGTCGGCCTCGTTATCAAACTCACGAACATCCACCGCCGCCTGAACGCCGGCGCCCATAGCCAGCATCAAGGTCAGCAGACACCATCGACACCAGATGTAGTTAATACGCAACACGTGATTCGACACAGCACCCCCGGGTGATTTTAGCGAGCCGGAAGTATAACAAGCCGCCAGCGACACTGGCGAGGCAAGAGCCCCACCTTTTACAAGAGTTTTCGCGAACGGAAGATTTTTGAAAAAAATGCCAAAAAGGAATTGACCTCAGCCCCCGTTTCATTAGAATACGCACCTCTTGAGCGGGGGTGGTTAGCTCAGTTGGTAGAGCGGCGCCCTTACAAGGCGTAGGTCACAGGTTCGACTCCTGTACCACCCACCACGTTCAATACCGCGGACCGGTAGTTCAGTTGGTTAGAATGCCGGCCTGTCACGCCGGAGGTCGCGGGTTCGAGTCCCGTCCGGTCCGCCATATTACGAAATAGCCCCACTCGCTGGGGCTTTTTTGTGCCTGTAAGAAACTGCCGTGGTTGGCTGCGCCCGGATTCGACCCGTCGGAACAGCTAGCAAACAGCGTAGGTTAGGTAAGCGGTAGCGCCACCTAACAGTTTTCCATCCCCCTCCCTACTCATATTG
>NZ_JBDLLG010000024.1:0-90310 GCF_039822625.1 Marinimicrobium locisalis | reverse complement strand
ACTGTTTCACTGTGGAAAGCTCGATATGCTGCCGTAGCGCTCCACAGAGTTTTACGAAGAACCAAGAATAAAAGATGAGTATAGATCGAACTATCATTTGACAAGCGCTTACAGGGCCATTGTAGCGTTAAACGCGAACGCAAGTGGTGGTCGGAGTTTAAATCCAGCAGGCGATATAAAAACTAGTAAAGCTGGTAATGTCGAGCTTTACTACAAAGTTTTCAATGGCGACGTACTGATTGAATCACTGGTTATGAATGGCTCTTTCTCGCGAGAAAGGTCTGGATTGTATAGGGTGGTTAGAAGGCAGGATCGGTGGCAAGTTGAGGACAGCGTTGAGAAGTTTAACGGTGATAAGCTCTGGACAAGTAAGGAGTCCAAGGCTCATTACGCTGCGGTTTCGGGAAAGTTTGAAAACGTTAATTTGGCGGGAAGCTTGTTAGGGAAACATATTGTAGGCGGTTATAGTAAAGAGAACTATGTTCTTCCGACTGACGCAGAAAAATCAGGTAATGAGTTCTCAATGTATTGGGTTGAGAAAGGAGCTCATAAAGACAAAACGGTGGCAGAGGACCTTGCATCGATCATTCAGCAAAGTGATAAAAATAAAATTCCTGTAAACTGGCTGGTCCATGATGCAGGAACGGCTACATTCAAGGAGGCTGCGAAAATTCTAAAACAAAAGCCGTTGGCCGACGCAGGGACGCGTGCGATGTATCCAGAAACCGTTGGGAGAACGGGGCAGTGTGTCTACTTTTCTAATCCTAGTATTTCGAGCGAGAAGGAGTTGAAGAAACTGTGTGTTGATGCCGGAATGAAATATGTTGGTATGAATACCAATAATCGTGATTTGAAAAACTGGACAACCCTTCGAAACGTT
This sequence comes from Marinimicrobium locisalis, assembly GCF_039822625.1. Taxonomy (NCBI): domain Bacteria; kingdom Pseudomonadati; phylum Pseudomonadota; class Gammaproteobacteria; order Cellvibrionales; family Cellvibrionaceae; genus Marinimicrobium; species Marinimicrobium locisalis. The sequence goes on along the minus strand of NZ_JBDLLG010000024.1, from coordinate 89,430 downwards.
GCCGGCGAAATGGGCAAGGCCACGCTTAAAAAGGCGGGCACCGGTGGTGTGGCCGCCGGAGCGATAGCGGCTTCCGCAGGAGGGCTGGATGGCATTCCCAAGGTTGCTCAGAATGCAATGGATAGTTTGCTTTCCGGTAATTACTACTCCGCAGCTTTGGCAGTTGGTGCTGGCAGCGTAATGGTGCTGGGGGCGGTGAAAAAATTGCCTTCGGTTCGAGCGGCAGCCCGCTGTACTTTTGGGAAGGGCAACCAGTACTGGTACGCCGATGACTCATCTTTATTGAGTGCGTAATCTGCCTCAATGGCCTGTTTTCTACAGCCGGCCGGCGGAAAACGGGCCATTGACGGCTGTGGTGACATTCGGCGTTTTCGGAAATTGATTGTTGTACTAAAATGGAAGAAGCTGAACCTTTCACCGGTACCGGCTCATTGGGTCTACCAAAAGCCGGTCCTCGCCTAACCTGCACTTTTTTATTGCTGTTAGATTTCATCATAGTACTCCTCCAGTGACCTATGTTCATTAAACGACTATTTTCTTCCCGAAAACGTCCCTATTTCAAAAACCTAGACCGTCTTGAGAGCCTCTCACTTGATCTTTCCGGGACGCGTCTGGAGTTGGAGTTGCCTCCACAAGATTATCCTTTTCCCGAGAAGGCGTGTGGGTCCCGTTTTGATATTCATGACTTGTCTCTCTATGAGTATGAAGATAGCTTGAAGGAGGGCTACCATCGAAGCGATTTGGGTCACCGTTTACTTTTTCAGAGAAAGTGGGAGCTGCACGGAGAGTTTTGGAAGTCAAGTGGAGTTGGGTTGTTAATGGGGACGGCCCTTCTGAGTGACGCTTTTCGTCTAGGGGAGAAGGTTAATTGTTTTAATAGAGAACTGTTCGAAAGAATAATTCGTTATCAAATGTACTTCAGTTATGGACCAGGCGGATATGGCCAGTATAAGTGTCCGGTAAATTGGTCGGTAAAGCGAGTTGGCGATACAGACTGGATCTATTTTGAAGCTTGGCGAGATGAGCCTGGCGATAAATATAATCCTCAGCATTCTTCGCAGTTTTATGCGTGTTTCTTTTCTCCTATAGATCATACCGCTTTGTTCAACTAGTTTTTAGAGCTTTAGGTTCGACCCCTGCCAGTGCGAGTAACGAAGCTATGCATAGATTCATTGGTAAGGTTGCTCCTACTATTAGTACGACGCTGTCGCCAAGCGCTCAAGAGCAGCGTGATCAGTTAGTAAAAGGGGAATATAGTGCTCAGCGCGCTGTGGAAAACTGGAAATATCCAAAGCAGCGGCAAGGAGATTCCTTGCGAGGGGAGGGAAGGTGGGTTCTCATTAAGGCAGGAAGTAGTCCTCCAGCGATATTTGTCGACTCTGTATGACGCATGGATCACTTTTCTTTTTCGTTCAGAGTGTGTTATACAAGGTTCGATCTGAGTGGGTAGCATCTGATGGCGTAGGTATATGAAGGTGAGCTATGTCTCTGTCTATTGAAAGGTTGCTCGCTTCCAAAAAGAAGCCTTATTTCAAAAACTTAAACAGGCTCGAGCACCTTTCTTTTAATCTTGGCGGGAGTCGCCTGGATATTGATCTTCCTCCACACGACTGCGCTTTCCCGGAAGAGGAATACGGAAAGCAATTTAATATTTTTGATACCGCTATTTATGATTACGGGGAGAGTATCGAAGATAGTCGTTTGCGAAGCGATCTGGGGTTTAAAGCCGTGCTTAAAAGATCATGGAATTTGTACGGTGAGTTTTGGCGTTCGCGGCATATTGGAAACCTAACAGCAGTTGTCTCAGTCCGTGATACCTCGAAGCTAAAACGAAAAGTGAACTGCTTGGATGTTAGGCAGTTTGAGCGAGTAGTTCTATATGATGCTTTCTTCGAGTATGGCCCAGGCAGCCTCGTTCAAAGCAAATACAAATGCCCGGTAGACTGGAAGTATCATAGGATTAATGGCATTAGCTGGAACTATTTTGAAGCGTGGCCTGATGAGAGGGAAAAGGGGTGCGACCCTTACGAAAAATCGCACTTCTTCGCTTGTTTTTATGCGCCTATCGAGAAAGATAAATATATTACATTGACCTTCTATGTGCTGGGGAGCGTTCCGGCCGGCCCCAGCAATAAAGCCATGAAGAACTTTGTAAAAAGGGTGTCCTCATCTTTGCGTTTGAGGCTGTCAGATTTTTCTGCTCAAACCAAAAGAGAAGAAGAGTTGGGGCGCCTGGGAGAGACGTTAACCGCTAAAGATTTCGAATCATGGACGTATTGACCACTTCCTGACGGATTAGAAGTACGCCGTCTGCATTCGTTGTTATCTGGGAGGTGGCCCGCTGGCATCTCGGGTTATCTGTGTGATCAGTCGGCTAAAGTCCTCCGCCGGTAGCGCTTCGTTGCCGTAGAAGCCTTGGAACTCGTCGCAGGCCTGGCCTCGTAGGAACTCGTACTGCTCGGAGGTTTCCACGCCTTCGGCGATAACATTCAGGCTTAGGTTTCGACCGACGGCGATGATGGCTTCGGTTAGCCCACGGTCTTCGACGCTACGGGTCAGGTCGTGGATAAAGGAGGCGTCTATTTTGATGGTGTCCACCGGAAACTGCTTTAGAGTGGACAGCGAGGAGTAGCCGGTGCCGAAGTCATCAATCGCGACGCGAACGCCCATATCTTTCAACTCTTTAAGAATCTTCAGTGTGGCTTCGACATCGCGCATGACCATGCTCTCGGTAATTTCCACTTCCAGCAGCGTTGGGTTCATGCCCGTTTCTTTCAAAGCCAGCTTGATGTCATCCAGCAGGTGTTCGTCGATAAACTGGCGGGCCGATAGATTGATCGCCATGTTCATGGGGGGCATGCCCTGAGCCTGCCATTCCACGCTCTGTTGGCAGGCCGTGCGGAACACCCAGCGACCGATGGGGACGATCAGACCGTTTTCTTCCGCTAAAGGGATGAACTGCATGGGCAGGATCATGCCCAGCTCCGGGTGTTGCCAACGCAATAGCGCCTCCACCCCGGTGACCTGGTCGGTTTTCATGTTTCGCTTGGGTTGATAGTACAGGCGAAATTCATGGCGTTCCAACGCATGACGAAGGCTGGACTCCAGAGTCAGTCGTTCCAGGGAATCATTATTAAGGGCTTCGGAGTAAAACTGGAAGTTATTTTTTCCTTGTTCTTTGGCGTGGTACATCGCCATATCCGCGTTCTTCATTAACGTTTGCTCGTCGTTCCCGTCCCGGGGGAAGAGGGTAATGCCGATACTGACCGTAATGCGAAACTCCTGGCCGGCGAGCGTAAATGGCTTGGCGCAGGCGGCGAGGATCTTGTGGGCGACTGGAGCCACCTGCAGTGAGTCCAGTACCTCTGGCAGCAGTACCACAAACTCATCGCCCCCCAAGCGCGCCACAACGTCACTGTCACGGACCGATAGAGTGAGCCGATAGGCGATTTCCTGCAGTAGCTCATCCCCGGCATCGTGCCCGAGGGAGTCATTGATGTTTTTGAAACGGTCCAGGTCGAGAAAGAGTAGGGCGAACTTGCGTGTATAGCGCCGGGCTTCGAGTATGGATTGGGTTAGCGTGCGGCTGAAGTAGGCTCGGTTGGGCAGGTCGGTCAGACTGTCGTGAAAAGCTAGGTACTCCACCTTGCGAGCGTGTTGTATACGCTCCTCCATGGCTTGTCGCCGCGCTTTGTGCAGCCGCCAGCTCAAGCGGCCCAGTACCCCGACGATAATAAGCAGTAGTGCGCTGGCCAGGGCGGCTCGCCAATAGTAATCGCGCGCCGTTGCCCTGGCCGGTGCCAGCTGTTCGGCGTGAGACAAGCCAACGACAATGGATAGGGGAAAGTCGAACAGCTTGCGTACCACCGTATAGCGTTCGGTTTGGTCCCAGTGGTGCTGGATCAACGGTGCCAGCGACGGTGTGTCAACCTCTGCGACCTTCGAGCCCACATCCCCCAGAGAGGCGCCAACCGTGATCGCGTCCCCCGTTCGGCGGACGCGGAATTGGTTGTCCTCTCCGACGAGCCCAAGCACCCCTCTCTCCCCCAGAGTGGCGCTGTCGTAGCCGCTGACAAAATAGCCCGCATGGACCGCCAGAGCCACTACGTTGGAGGTTTGCCCCTGTGTCATACCGCGGGCGAAGTAGAGAAGGGGCCCTTCCTCGGTCTCGATCGGCCGGCTGAGTGTGAGTTGGTTGGAGCGAAGTGCGTGCCGGAAAAACTCGTGCTCCTGTGGCTGGTCCAAGCTGAACCGACCATGGGCTGCCAAGATTTCCCCTTCGGCGCTTAGCACGGCGACGGAAAACAGCAAGCTGGGAGGGAGTAAGTCCCGCTCATTCAGATCAACAATGGCGGAGTCGGGTGGCTGGCGCTGGGCATCGTAGCGCACCAGCTTCAGGGTTTGATCGATCTCCCGCAGGGCACGGACCACTTGTGCCTCATAGGTGTCCGCCACGTCGCTCGTAACGGCGGCCGTGCTGCGTGAGACGTTTTGGGTAAGCTCTCCGGTCAGGTGGAAAGTCGAGGCCCAAATCACGCCCAATCCAATCAGCGCCAGTGCGCTCATCAGGAAAGGTGCTTCCGCAAGCCGATGCAGTTTTTTTCCCGAGACTTTTGCTCGAACTCTTGAGATAAGTGCGGTCATACGTCTAAGACTCAACGTCAATCACCCGAAGGCCTTCGGGCAACGTTTCAGAGTCCATGTAACCAATGGCGTTGGGGTTGCGTTTTAGCGCCTCCGCCATGGCGGCGTCACTGCTTACGGCTTTCGGTGGCTGTCCGCGACCGGTAAAGATAAGGCGGGACCAGTGGGAGCGGATCTGCGCCGGCGTGCGTCCCAGATATTGCTGGTAAAATTCGCGGTGGGCGCTGGAGTGCTCCACTTGGTCAAGGGGTAGCACAGCGGGCCCGCCAGGTAGACGTGTGAGGCGGCCGAGATAAATGTCCGTCAGTTGAACGGCGGTCAGCTCTCGTACCGGGCTTTCCTGGGAAGCCACCACAACGATCTCGGCCCAGCTCAGGCTGCCCATTGCACTGAGTAACCCGGTCATTATTATCTTTGCGAAAGTTCGTGGCATGATCGGGACCTAAAACACAAAGTCGACAGTGGCGCTGAACAGGGAGACGGGGTCGTCGCCCTCAAAGCCGGGTTGAGTATTGGACAGTACCCCGCGCGTGCCGCGTCTGAGGTTGAGGCGGTCGTATTGGATTTTCAGGGCCATGTCAGGCGTGAAATCCCAGCGCAGGCCCATCGCAACGCGGCCCTGATCGCTCGTGTTTCCATACAATAATTGATTGAGACCTTGATTGAGTGGTTCGGCTTGAGGAATAGGCAAGCCCGGATGGGATAGCTCGCCTTTCGCGCGTAGATCGGCCACGGTTAAGTAGGGTGTTAGGGCATTGATACGAACGCCGCCCGTCAAATACCAACCTCGGTGCTCCCCGATAAAGGAACGGGACCGGCTGTTGGCCCATTCCCCCGTGACAAACCAGTCACCCGGGTCGTAGCGGCCACCGAGGCTAACAACGCGCAGCGTGGTGTCGTTTAGGTCAAAGTAGTCGGCCAGCTTCTCGCCCTGCGGGCCGAAGGCGCGGAAGCTGTCAAAAAACGGGGCCAGTACATCCGTGGTGAGGTCGGCCTGTGAGTAGCTGGCGAAAAGCGTCGTCTCTCGCCATTCAAGCGTGTTGGCTAAAGTGATGGCGTTATCCGCATCCAACTCAAAACCGTCGGGCAAGTCCGTGCTTTTTTGGCCGTATAACAAGTGCAGGGTGTTGGTCACCTCATCAAAACGCTTTTGGTAGATGATGTCGATGCCGTCGGAGTTGGTGATGGGCACCAAGTCATAAACTTCTTCCGCCGGCCGGACGGTGGGCATGGCGTATCCGACCTTCCGGTACTCGGAGGCCATAAATGTGGGAAGGACTGTGCGCCCCACACGGACGGTGAAATCCGGCGTAACGTTGTAGCTCACGTTGGCCCATTCCACCTCCGGGTCGAACGAACCATCGTGGCCTTGTTCCGAGGTCAGTTGAAGCACGGCTTTGAATTTTGGCGTAAAATTCGAGCTAAGCTGGACCCCCACCTTACTGTCCACTTTTGCGCTCCAAGAGTCACTGTAGCCGGCCCCTTCCTCAGCCAATAGGCCGGAAGTGAAATCCGCTTGGTCTTCATCGGAGTGAACGACACCCAGCGTGCCAAAACCGTTGATGTTCCAAGAGGGGGCTTCAGCCAGCGTGGACGGGGGCAATCCGAGGGCCAATAAGCCTGTGATAGAGTAAAGAAAGCGTCTCATTGAGGGCCCTGTAGCGGTGTTTCTGTGACATTCAGGCAAACAGTGGCGTGTCATAATGCCCTTTTGGCCGGATAGAGGATTTGGGGAAGCCCAAGGTCAAACCTCTAGAGAAGGAACCCTTTGTGCCACCGCCTGAATTATAGCAGTTGGCAGAGACGACGCCAGTCGGCCGAGCCCGCTCAGCGAGCGGGCCGGGAGGAAACTTGAAGAGGGGTTAACGGTTCTCGTTTTCTCGTGCAATCGCCCGGTAACCGATGTCTTTGCGATAAAAGACGCCGTCCCAGTGGATATGATCCGCAAGCGTGTAGGCCCGCTTCTGGGCCTCGCTAACGGTCGTGCCCAATGCAGTGGCGCACAGGACCCGCCCGCCACTGGTCACCACCTTGCCGTCCCGTGTTTGAGTGCCGGCGTGGAAGACGCGCTCCCCCGGTGCCTCCTCGGTGGGCAAGCCGGTGATTTCATCACCTTTGCGGTAGCTGTCGGGGTAGCCGCCGGCGGCCAATACCACACCCACGGCGGCGCGCTCATCCCACTGCGCGCTGGCTTGGTCGAGCTTACCCGCGAGAGCGGACTGGCATAGCCCGGCCAAGTCGGACTTCAGACGCAGCATGATCGGCTGGGTTTCCGGGTCGCCAAAGCGGCAGTTGTATTCGATGACCTTGGGTTGGCCCTCGGGGCCAATCATCAGGCCCGCGTAAAGGAAGCCGGTGTAGGGGTTGCCCTCGGCGGCCATGCCTTCCACGGTGGGGGTGATGACTTGGTCCATAATGCGCTGGAAAACGTCATCGGTTACCACGGGAGCCGGAGAGTAGGCCCCCATGCCACCGGTGTTGGGGCCGGTATCGCCTTCACCCACGGGCTTATGGTCTTGGCTGGTGGCCATGGGCAAGACGTTTTTGCCGTCCACCATAACGATAAAGCTGGCTTCCTCGCCGGTTAGGAACTCTTCGATTACCACCCGGCAACCGGCCTCACCGAAGGCGTTGCCCGAGAGCATGTCGCGTACGGCGCTTTTGGCCTCATCCAGGCTTTGAGCGACGATGACGCCTTTCCCCGCGGCCAGGCCGTCGGCCTTGATTACGATGGGCGCGCCTTTCTCGTCCAGGTAGGCGAGGGCGGGAGCCACTTCAGTGAAGGTTTGGTAGTCCGCGGTGGGGATGTTGTGGCGCGCGAGGAAGTCTTTGGTAAAAGACTTGGAGCCTTCCAACTGGGCCGCGCCTTTGCTCGGGCCGAAGCAGGGCAGGTTCCGCTCGGTAAAGTAATCCACCACGCCTTCGACCAACGGTGCTTCGGGGCCAACGATGGTGAGGGCGACCGTGTTCTTCTGGGCAAAGTCCACCAGAGCGGGGAAGTCGAGTACGTCGATGGCGACGTTTTCCAGCTTGCTTTCCAGTGCCGTACCGGCATTGCCCGGGGCGACGAAAACGGTATTCACTTCAGGGCTTTGAGCCGCTTTCCAGGCGAGGGCGTGCTCGCGCCCGCCGCCGCCGATGACCAGTAGGTTCATGTTGTTGACCTTTTGGAGTTGAAATTAGCTTGGGTTGTGGCGGATACGCCTTCGGCTTATTCGCCCGCTACCGTGGTCTGCTTAGAGCGGACCGGTTCGACGTTTCGGAGCAAAGCGCATCCGCCGTTGGGTATCATCAATGCCGGAAGTGGCGCATGCCGGTGAAGACCATGGCAATGTCGTGCTCATCGGCCGCCTGGATCACTTCCTCATCGCGCTTGGAGCCGCCGGGTTGAATCACCGCCGCAATGCCTGCGGCGCCGGCGTTATCCAGGCCGTCGCGGAAGGGGAAGAAGGCGTCCGAAGCCATGACCGAACCTTTTACATCCAGCCCGGCGTGCTCGGCCTTGATGCCGGCAATACGCGCGGAGTTCACGCGGCTCATTTGACCGGCACCCACTCCCACGGTCTGGTTGTTTTTGGCGTAGACAATCGCGTTGGACTTCACGAACTTCGCCACCTTCCAGGCGAACAGCAGGTCGCGGATTTCCTGCTCGCCGGGCGCGCGCTTGGTGACTACCTTCAGGTCTGCTTCGCCCACCATGCCGCTGTCCCGGTCCTGCACCAGCAACCCGCCATTGACGCGCTTGTAGTCCAGGCCGGCGGCGCGCTCCGCACCCCACTGGCCGCAGGCCAGCAGGCGAAGGTTTTTCTTCGCGCTGACCACTTCGATGGCTGCTTCGGAGACGCTTGGCGCGATGATGACCTCCACGAACTGACGCTCGACAATGGCCTTGGCCGTCTCCACATCCAGCTCGCGGTTAAAGGCGATAATACCGCCGAAGGCCGATTCCGGGTCGGTGGCGAAGGCGAGGTCATAAGCGGCTTTCAGGTCGCCGGCGGTGGCCACGCCGCAGGGGTTGGCGTGCTTGACGATGACGCAGGCGGGCTGGTCAAAGCTTTTCACGCACTCCAGGGCCGCGTCGGTATCGGCCACGTTGTTGTAGGACAGCTCTTTGCCCTGCAACTGAGTGGCGGTGGCGATGCTGGCCTCGGACGGGGTTTTCTCAACGTAAAACGCCGCTTTTTGATGGGGGTTTTCACCGTAGCGCATTTCCTGGGTTTTCAGGAACTGGCTGTTAAAGGTGCGCGGGAAGTGCTCGCTGCCGCCTTCGACCTTTTTGCCAAAATAGTTGGCTATGGCACCGTCGTAAGCTGCCGTGTGTTCGTAGGCTTTGATGGCGAGGTCAAACCGGGTTTCGTAAGTGGTGTGACCGTCGTGGGTTTCCAGTTCCGTCAGAATCCGGGCGTAGTCACCGGCGTTTACCACAATATTGACGTGGGCGTGGTTTTTGGCCGCCGCACGGACCATGGTGGGGCCGCCTATGTCGATGTTCTCCACCGCGTCCTCCAGGGTGCAGCCGGGCTTGGCCACGGTTTGCTCGAAGGGGTAGAGGTTGACCACCACCATGTCGATGGCGTCGATGCCGTGCTCGCCCATGACGGCTTCATCCTGCCCGCGGCGGCCGAGAATACCGCCGTGGACCTTCGGGTGCAGGGTTTTTACCCGCCCGTCCATCATCTCGGGGAACCCCGTGTAGTCAGACACTTCCACGGCGGGGATGCCACTGTCCTTGAGCAGGCGGAAAGTGCCGCCGGTGGATAGAATCTCCACTCCGCGCTCGTTCAGGGCCTGGGCAAAGTCCACAATGCCGGTTTTGTCTGAAACGCTGATAAGCGCTCGGTTCACAGGTGCGAGATGGCTGGCGTTGGTCATGGTTGGTGAGTGTCCCCCAGTGACGGTTAAAGAAAATACTTGGTCAAAATAGGTGGTGGTACAAATGCAAAGGGGGTGGTTTTACCACCCCCTCGTAATTCGGGATTGTTCGGTTATAGCAAGTCGTACTGCTTAAGCTTCTTGCGCAGCGTGCCGCGGTTCAGCCCCAGAACCTGGGCGGCGCGGGTCTGGTTGTGACGGGTATATTTGAGCACGATTTCGAGCATGGGCGCTTCCACTTCCGCCATCACCATGCCGTATACATCGCTGACGGGCTGACCGTCGAGGTTTTGAAAGTAGTTTTCCATGGCCTGTTCGACGCAGCCGCGAAGGGACTGGCCGTTGGTCAGGTTCTGGGGCTGGCCGGGCTCATCCGTGGGGGCTTCGGCCAAAAAGTTCTGTGCTGTGTTCATGCCGCTTGATCCTCTCTTTCTATCAGCTGTTCAAAATACCGCAGAACGCTGGCGTGTTGTTCTTGAGCGTTATCCATACGGTTGAATGCCTGGCGAACAGGCTCGCTGCCGGGCACCGTCTGCAAATACCAACCCAGGTGTTTGCGAGCGATGCGAGGGCCCATAAATTCGCCGTAAAAACCGTAAAGCTCACGCAAGTGACTGCTGAGAATGTCTCTGACCTCAACCAGAGACGGTTCGGGGAGCCGTTCTCCATATCGGAGAAAGTGGTCCATTTCCCGAAAAATCCAGGGGCGCCCTTGGGCGGCGCGGCCGATCATAACGGCCCGAGCGCCGGTTTTCTCGAGCACCTGCCGCGCCTTGTGCGAGGTGTCGATATCGCCGTTGGCGAATACGGGTAGGCGCACCGCATCCACCACGGCGGCAATGGTGTCGTACTCCGCCTCACCGTGGTATCGGTCGGCCCTCGTGCGGCCGTGAACGGCCAGGGCGCTAATGCCAATGTCTTCGGCCATACGGGCAACGCGCACGGCGTTGCGGTTGTCTCGGTCCCAGCCGGTGCGGATCTTCAAGGTTACCGGAAGATCCACCGCGCCGACCACTGCCTCAAGAATGTCCGCCACTAGCGGTTCATCCCTCAGCAAGGCGGAGCCGGCGGCTTTCTTGCAGACCTTTTTTGCCGGGCAGCCCATGTTGATGTCGATAATCTGGGCGCCATTGTCCGCGTTCAGCCGGGCCGCCTCGGCCATCATTTCGGGGTCTCCCCCGGCGATTTGCACCGAAATGGGCTCGGCTTCTCCGGTGTGGTCGAGCCGTAGGCGGCTTTTGCGACTGTGCCAGAGGTTCGCATCCGAGGTCACCATTTCAGAGACCACCAGGCCGGCCCCCAGTTTCCGGCAAAGTTGCCGAAACGGGCGGTCCGTCACACCCGCCATGGGGGCGAGAATCACCTGACTGTCGATCTGATGGGGACCTATCTGAAACACGCGAACGCCCTTTATCGAGGTTCTGAATGACTGATATTTGACCCGGGCCGAGGGCCCCGGAGCAGCCCCGGAAAAGGTCCGCTATGATACCCGTTTGGCTTCGGATTGGAAACGAGCAAATCGGCAAAATTGGTGTTTTTTTAACCGCAGGTTATGCAGAGCGACATTGAGCGGTCGCTCTGTTTCAGGGATTATTCTGGAGTGTAAGCCCGGTAGTTGACGGCGTTCTTACCCGGATCCACCAGCTCCAGCGTCAAGTGTACGGGTTGGTTGGCCGGCATGATGGCCCGCCCGGCCAGCTCCCCCGAAAGGTACTCTCCGGGGGAGAACCGACGGGCCGCAACGGTCTCCCCTCCCAGGGCGCTGAACTCCAGTACCAGGTCGGGGAAGGGTTGATTAAAAGAGGCAGTATTGAGCAGAATGGCGTCCACGATCAAAGCCCCGTCGCGTTCCGGGTGGTTGCGCACCACCAAGTTGTACGCGCGTATCTGGCTGCGATCGACCAGGGTGGGCAGTTCGCAACCCAGAAGGGGGCAAACCGCGCTGTAAACCGAGCGGTAGGGCTCAAGGCGGCTGAGCCGGTCAAATTGCAGCCACGCCACCTGTACCACCAGCAAAACCAGGGAAAATGCCGCCAGAGCGGGCCAGAGCCAGCGCCGGGGGGCTTTCTGGTGGGGGTGCTTGTGCATCCAGTCCATCTCGACCGGCTCGGGGTCGATGTTCATCAGCAGGGCGGAGCGCTCCGGGTCCCGGGCGCTGAGCGGCTCCATCTGGTAGGTCTCTTCCTCGTCCGCCCCTTCCAGGTGGAAGTGAATGTGAGCTTCCTCTTCCTCCTCCCGCGTGGGAGGGGCCGAGGGCTCGTCCATCAGCTCGAAGCTGGAGGCGTCCGGTTCCTCTTCCCGGCGCGTCACGTTGATATCGGCGCTGCGTTCTTCCTCCTCCAGCAGGTTCATGGCCCAGGACTCGTCCGTCTCGTCCCGGTGCGCTTCCTCGGGCTTGTTCGGGTTGCGATCGAACAGCGAGTGCGAGCTCTTTACCTGCTCGCCGACGCCGAAGGGGTCCTCGGTTTTTTTGGGGCGGGGCTCTCCCATGTCATCGCTGATTAGGAAGTCGTCGTCCTCCAGTTGGTTTGACTCCTCGTCAATCAACGATTGGTCAAAACGCAAAGTGGACTTCCCAGGGGAGGCCTTCGACGAAGGAGGGGGCTTGGGCGCGTTTTTCGGTTTTGCCGTGCTGGCCGAGGGCGGAACGGTTCGGGTGGAGCGCTTGGTCGGTGCGGCGGCTTTAGCGGGCGCCTTCGTCGAGTGGCTCGGCTTTGGCGCTTGCTTGGAGGGCGGTTTCGCCGCCTTTTTTGGGGGTTGGTTCGGCTTGCGGACCAGGGCGGATTCGCTCGCCGGGGCTTCGGCCCCCACCAAGTGATCCCGTGCCTTGAAAATATGCAGGCAGGCACCGCAACGCACCGCGCCGCGCGCCGATTGCAATTGCGCGGGCGTGATGCGAAAAGACGTCCCGCATTGCGGGCAGCGAGTCACCATTTTGGTCGGTGCCATGATGTCGGGGTTATCTCCTCGTGGGGACGGCTCAGTCGCGAACTTTGGTGCCGGTCAGGCGCACCCATTCTTCGCGCTCCGCCACCGGGTCGAAATCAAACCAGGGGCGGTAAGCGGCCATCACCGTTTCGGCCTGATTGGCAAGAATACCAGAGAGGCAGATTTTACCGCCAGTGCGAGTTTTCGCCTGGAGCGTGGGCGCCAGTTTCACCAGCGGCCCCGCCAGGATGTTGGCCAGCATGATATCCGCAGTCACCGCCGGGCAGCGCTCCGGCAGGTAAACCGGCATGGCATCGTCCGCCAGGTGGTTGCGGCTGGCGTTGGCCTGGGTAGCCAGCAGCGCCTGAGGGTCGATATCCACACCGGTGACTCGGCGGGCACCCAACAGCAGCGCGGCGACGCCCAAAATACCGGAGCCGCAACCGTAATCGACCAGGTCCAACCCCTCGACCGGCTGCTCATCCAGCCATTGCAGGCACAGAAAGGTGGTGGGGTGGGTGCCGGTCCCGAACGCCAGCCCCGGGTCCAGCATCAGGTTGACCTTGTCCGGCTCCGGTGGCTCCTGCCAGCTGGGGCAAATCCACAGGCGCTCGCCGCAGCGAATGGCCTGATAGTGGCTCATCCACTCCCGTTCCCAGTCCTTGTCTTCCAGCTGTTCCCAGTAATGCTCGGGTAGCTCGGCACCCCAGGCCTGGGCCAAACGCTGGGTAACGGTGGTGGTGTCGATGTCGGCGTCGTACAGCCCCGTCAGCCGCACCTGATCCCACAAAGGGGTTTCTCCCAGGGCGGGCTCAAGGATGGGTTGGTCAGCATTATCTTCCAGGGTGACGGACACGGCGCCGCTCGCCAGAAGGAGATCTTCCAGCGGGTCGGCGCTGTCGCGGTCCGTGGTCAGTTTCAGTTGTAGCCAGGGCATGGGGTCAGCTGTTCAGCTTCTTCTCCAGGTAATGGATGTTGACCCCGCCTTTGCGGAACTCCTCATCCCGTACAAGCCATTGCTGGAGGGAGATGTTGGTGCGGATACCATCAATGATGGTTTCATCCAGCGCGTGGCGCATCCGGTTCAGTGCCTCTTCCCGGTTTTCGCCGTAGGTAATGATCTTGGCAATCATCGAGTCGTAGTTCGGCGGAACCGAGTAGCCACTGTACAGGTGGGAGTCCACCCGAACGCCCAAACCACCGGGGGGGTGGAAGTCTTTGACCTTGCCGGGGCAGGGCATAAAGGTCTTCGGATCTTCGGCGTTGAGACGGCACTCGAAAGCGTGGCCGCGAATGATCACATCTTCTTGCTTGATGGAGAGCTTTTGACCGGAACAGACGCGAATCTGTTCTTTAATGATGTCGATACCGGTCACCATTTCCGAGACCGGGTGCTCTACCTGAATACGGGTGTTCATCTCAATAAAGTAGAAGTTACCGTCTTCATACAGGAATTCGAAGGTGCCCGCGCCTTTGTAGCCCATTTTAATGCAGGCGTTGACGCAGGCCTGGGCGGTTTCCTTGCGAACATCATCCGGAATACCCGGAGCTGGCGCTTCCTCGATAACTTTCTGGTGACGGCGCTGCAGCGAGCAGTCCCGGTCGCCCAGGTGAATGGCATTGCCCTGACCATCGGAAAGCACTTGGATTTCCACGTGGCGCGGGTTCTGCAGGAACTTCTCCATATACACCGTATCGTCACCAAACGCGGACTTGGCTTCGTTTTGGGTGATGTGAATGGAGTTCATCAGTGAGGCTTCGGTATGCACCACACGCATGCCGCGCCCACCGCCGCCGGCGGCTGCCTTAATGATAACCGGGTAGCCGACCTGCTTACCCATAGCCACGCATTTTTCACGGTCCTGCGCGGGTAGGGGGCCGTCTGAGCCCGGTACCGTGGGGACGCCGGCCTTTTTCATGGCGGAGATCGCGGCAACCTTGTCCCCCATCATGCGGATGGTGTCGGGGTCGGGGCCAATAAAAACGAAGCCGCTTTTTTGAACCTGCTCGGCAAAGTCGGCGTTTTCGGCCAGAAAGCCGTAACCCGGATGCACGGCCACCGAATCAGTCACTTCCATCGCGCTGATAATCGCGGGAATATTCAGGTAGCTCTGGGGAGAGGGGTTCGGGCCGATACAGACCGACTCATCCGCCAGACGCACGTGTTTCAGGTCCCGGTCCACAACCGAGTGAACCGCGACGGTTTTAATGCCCATTTCCTTGCAGGCGCGCAAAATGCGCAGGGCAATCTCGCCGCGGTTGGCGATTAACACTTTCTCAAACATAAACCAAATCCTCGGTGCTGGATCTATACAATCGTGACCAGGGGTTGATCGAACTCGACCGGTTCGCCGTCTTCCACCAATATGGCTTCAATCACACCGGCTTTATCCGCTTCGATTTGGTTCATCATTTTCATCGCTTCCACGATGCAGATGACGTCGCCTACTTTAACGTGCTGACCCATTTCCACGAAGGCGGCCGAGCCGGGGCTGGGCGAACGGTAGAAAGTGCCCACCATGGGCGATTTCACTGAGTGGCCGCTGGGGCTGGTGTCCTGCGCGCTGGAGCCCGAGTCGCCTTCGTTGGCGGCCGGAGCCGGAGCGGGCGCGGGGGGTGCCGCGGGCGCATGGGCCGGTGCGCTGGCATAGTAGTGGGCGTGGGGGTTGTTGCGGCTGATGCGGACGGACTCTTCGCCCTCTTTGATTTCCAGCTCGCCGATATCCGACTCTTCAAGCAATTCGATGAGTTTTTTGATTTTGCGAATATCCATTGGGGCCTCTCTTAAAGCAACGGATGAATGGTGGAACCGAGCCCTGTGGGAGCGGTTACTGTGTCTGTTCGAGTTGGCGAATGGCTGCGGCCAGAGCCAACTCGTAACTTTGTGGGCCGAAGCCACAGATAACGCCGCGGGCGACGTCGGAAAAATACGAGTGTTGCCGAAAGGGCTCGCGCGCGTGCACGTTCGACAAATGAACCTCAATAAAGGGAATGGCTACGCCGAGCAGGGCATCCCGCAATGCCACGCTGGTGTGCGTGAACGCGGCCGGGTTAATCAGAATGAAGTCCACGCCCTCGTGGCGGGCATCATGGATTCGGTCGATCAACTCGTATTCGGCGTTGCTCTGCAGGGTGAGCAGGTGATGGCCGGCACTTCGGCTCTGCTCGGTAAGGGACTGGTTGACGGCATCCAGAGTCTGGGCACCGTAAATGCCGGGTTCGCGCTCCCCGAGCAAGTTTAGGTTGGGGCCGTGTAAAACCAGAATGGTTGCCATATCAATCCCGTTTGGCTGCAATGCGAGCGTTATCACTTTATGGGGCGAGTTTGCCGCAAAAAAGCAACAGTGTCCACGGTCTAGCCGAGTTTTTGCCTAATTGACCTCATATAGCGGCAAGATGGCAGACGTTCGCCCTGATATTTGGATGAAAGAGGCGTTCGTTCAGGTGACAGATGGAGCCGGATCGCTATTTTGCGCGACAAACGCGGTGACTTTGCTACAAGATAGCAGAGGATGGGCCAACTTTCCCGTAAATGTCTCGAACGTCTTTAATTTTGGCTTAATTTTGACGGTTCCGGGGCGTCCAGGATGGCCAGCAAGTTACTTTTGCGCAGAATTTGTGGCAAAACGATTCCGGGCCCGCTGTGGTTGGCGGGAAACCAGAGGTAAAGCGGGACGCCGCTGCGTCCATACTCTTCCAGCAAGGCAGTAATGGTCGGGTCCCTCCGGGTCCAGTCGCCTTTTAAGGTCGTGGCTCCCAAACGGTCAAAGGCCGATTCAACTTCATCGGTGCTTAGGGTCACTTTCTCATTGGTCAGGCAGGTGACGCACCAGTCGGCGGTCAAGTTAACAAATACCGGTTCGCCTTCACGGCGCAATTCGGCGAGACGGTCGGGGGAGTAGGGCTCCCATTGGCTTTCCTCCGCATCGGAGTTCAGGGTTTGCCAGGGCAGTAGCAGGGCGGAGATCCAGGCCAACGCCACCAAACTATAGCGGCTCCAGCGGGCGATGGAGGAGCGGGGCTGGCGGGTCAGTAGCCAGCCGGCAAAGGCGATGGCCACCGCGCCGACCCCGACCGCCGCGACCGCATTTGCGCCGGCCTGGCGCCCCAGGACCCAGAGCAGCCAAACTGAGGTCAGGTACAGCGGAAAGGCTAGCAGCTGCTTCAGGGTGTCCATCCAGGGGCCGGGCCTGGGCAGGTAGCGAAGCAGAGCGGGGATATAGCACAGCGCCAGCAGCGGCAAAGCCATTCCCAGCCCCAGCGCCACAAAAATGCTCAAACTGACCAGGGCGGGCTGAGTCAGAGCAAAGCCGAGGGCCGCCCCCATAAAGGGTGCGGTACAGGGGCTGGCCACCACGGCGGCCAATACGCCGGTAAAGAAGGAGCTGCTAAGCCCGCCCTTTTGGGTCAGGTTTTGGCCCACGCCCATCCAACGGGTCCCGATGGTGACCAGCCCCGATAGGCTCAGCCCCATTACAAAGAACAGGTAAGCCAAGGCGGCAATCAGCAGCGGCGACTGGAGCTGAAAACCCCAGCCAATGGCCTCGCCCCCGGCTCGGGCAAGCAAAAGGGCCAGACCGAATACCAAAAAACAGGCCACAATGCCCGCGGTATAGGCCCAGCCGTGTAGGCCCATGCGGGTGCGGTCCGCCTGAGCCAGGCTCATGACTTTGATCGAAAGCACCGGGAAGACGCAGGGCATCAGGTTCAGGATAATGCCGCCGAGTAGCGCCAGCCCCAACGCATAGGGAAGCCAGCCGGGGGCTTGGGACTCTGCAGCGGAGCTAACGCCGCTCCCCGGGCCCCCGGGGGGGGCAGCGGAAGAAGGAGGGGCGGCGGCCACGGAAACTGTCCCCTTCGAGGGGTCAACGCGCAAATAGTCCGTTTGGGGCGGGTAGCACAGCCCCGCATCGGCACAGCCTTGGGATTCCACCGCGAGGGTGAAGGGTTCCGCACCCTCGGCAATAGTGGCCCGCACCGTGGCGTGGCCGTAATAAACGTCCATATTCTTTTCAAAGTACTCGTCGTACTTCTCGACGGTGTTGTTGCTGAATACCGGCGTGAACCCCTCCGGCTGTGGATTGGCGCTAAACCCAAAGCGTTCCTTATAGAGGTAGTAATCGGGAGCGGCTTCCCAGCGCAGGACCAGTTCGCCGTCGTAGTAACGGCTTTCGAGCTGAAACGCCTCTTCCACGGGAAGAAATTCATCGCCCCCGCCCAGTAGGCTCTGGCCGCTGTTGTTACTTTGGCCCCCGAGCAGGTCCTGAGCGCACAGGGGGCCGCCGGCGACCAGCAGTGCCAACAGAAGGATTAGGCGAAAAGGTGTTAATAAGTGTTGAGAGCGCATGTGCCGATTCAGTCCGGGTTGGGTGACATTGTCGTTGCCAAATATCATGACTAAAAGAGTATCATGAATTCCGCGTAAGCCGTGTGCTTCGCTCCGACCCCGAGGCGTTTACAAAGTTCGGCTACAGGGCCTTGGCCGGCAGTGTAACGTGATGGGGCGCCAAAAACTGCTAACTGGCTCTCCCATTGGCCATCTCACGGGGAGTCACAGGTTAAAACGAAGGGTCTGGACTGGAACAGTGGAGCCACTGACGGAACTATGAAGCGATACCTTACAAAGTGCTGGCCAACGGGCTGGCGTGTGGCGGGCGGGCTGGTGACCGGCCTCTTGGTAAGTGGGTGTGCGACCGAGCCTGCCACCACCTCCCCCGAGGAATCACCGTCCGCGACCGCCGAGGCCCCTGCTCCGAAGCCCAAACCGGCCCAGACCCGGGCCGAGAAAATCGAGCGGTGGCTTAACCAGGCCGACAACGCCCTGGCCCATGATCGGCTGCTCTCTCCCCTCGGCGATAATGCCCATGACCGCTATCGGGCCGTTTTACTGTACGATCCCGACAATACCCGGGCGCGCTCCGGCTTGCAGGCCATTGCGTTGCGCTATTTGGATCTGGCCCGTTCCGCCGCTGCCCGCAGTGCTCTGACGCAGGCGCGGGGGTATCTCGAACTGGCGGATACCGTGGACCCGGGCAACCCTCTGGTAAAGGAAATGCGGCAAAATCTGCGGGCTCAGCGTGAGCGAATGGCGAATGCCGAAGCATTGAGCGAAGAGGGCAAGACTATTTCGGTCAACCCGGAACTGCTGCGCCAACGGGCCGACCCTTTGGTGGAAAAGCTGCACGCTCTGGCCCGGCGAGTCCGCGAATCGGGAGAGTTTGTGCTGATCATCAGCCGGACCGACGCCGAAGGGCGCTGGATCTATCAACAAATGCGCGAAGGTGCTTCGGGGCAGGTGCTGCGGGGGGATATCAAGATCGGATCGCCGCCGCGCATCGAACTGCAACCGCCCTTGTAAGGGGGCCCTTTACCGCACGCCACTTTGTTTAAGGAGATTGAGTTATGGCAATTCGTCGGGTGTATTTATTATTGGGGCTGTTATTGGCGCTGTGTTTGGCCTATGGCCTTCCGGCGCCGGTCCAGGCCCAGTCGTCCTCCCCCCTGGAGGTGGTCGATGCTACCGTACGTGTGCCTTTGCCGGGCAAGAACACGACCTCCGCCTATTTCCTGTTGCGCAACACCTCGGATAAGCCCATGACGCTGACCGGGGTAACGGCGGCCTTCGCCCAGCGGGCGGAAATTCATAGCCACCAAATGGTGGAGGGCATGATGCGAATGCGCCCGGTGGAGTCCGTGACCGTGCCCGCTCAAGGGACTCTGAGGTTTCAGTCCGGCGGCCACCACATTATGCTGTTTGATCTGGACCGGCGCCCCCGCACCGGAGACCCGCTACACTTAACACTGAGTTTCGAGGGAGGCGCAGAGGTGCCGGTGAAGGCATTCGCCGTCAGCGTGTTTGACCGCCCTCATCATTAATCTAACATCCAATCCAAGCCCATTTATCAGCGCCGAAAGGTAAGGAAGTCACCATGCCACTCTCAAAAGCCAAACAGCTGTGGGTAGCGACCCAACGAAAAGTTCGAGACTCAATGGCCGACACCCGGGATGATGTGTCGCGTTCCGGTGTATGGGTGCGGGTGGGCGCCGCCGTGGTGGTGATCTATCTGCTCGTGGCCCTGATCGTGGGCATCTACTGGAGCATGACGCCCGACTTTTTCTCGGTGCGCGAGGGCGTCGCCGCCGAAGTGGACGAGCGCGGCGGACAACGCCAGCGCGGGGCGGTCATGACCGCGACGCTCATCAACGTGGCGGAAACCCTGCTGGACAAACCGGGTGGCTACCTCACCAACGATATTACCCCACCCGGGGTGTGGCTCGATAACATGCCCAGTTGGGAGTACGGCGTGGTGATTCAGGTACGTGATGCCAGCAAGGCCATGCGCGAAGCGTTCAGTCGCTCGCAGACCCAATCCAGCGAGGACCAGGACTTGGCAATGGCCGAATCCCGCTTCAACTTCAATACCGGCAGCTGGATTATGCCCGCCACGGAAAACCAATATCGGGAGGGCATTGAATACACTCGTCGTTATCTGGATCGTTTAACCGGTGTGGAAGACGGCAACGCCGAGTTTTACACCCGAGCCGACAACCTGCGGTACTGGCTCAGTACGGTGGAAACCCGACTGGGCAGCCTGTCCCAGCGGTTAAGCGCAAGCGTTGGCCAACGCCGACTGAATACCGACCTGCCCACCCCGATGGGGGAGGCCGAAGAAACCGGCTCCGACGAAGTGCTTGTCGAAACCCCGTGGACCGAACTGGATAACGTTTACTACGAAGCCCGAGGCTCCGCCTGGGCCATGATCCACCTGCTCAAAGCTGCGGAACTCGAATTTGCCGACGTGCTCGATGATAAGAACGCCCGTGTCAGCCTCGGCCAAATCGTCCGCGAACTGGAAGCCACCCAACAACCGGTCATGAGCCCGATGATTCTCAATGGCAGTGGCTTTGGCGTGCTGGCCAACCACTCGCTGGTAATGGCCTCGTACCTCTCCCGGGCCAACGCGGCACTGATTGACTTGCGTAGTTTGTTGGACCGGGGTTAGGGGGCACTTATAACAATAAGGTTCGGCTCCTTTCCTTTGTTTGACATGGGTCAAAATCGGTTCATTGGTTGGGACGTAGACTGGTGTTATGTAGGTTTACCGTTATTGACACCAGTCCCAAAAACCAGCCCCAAAAAAAGGAGCCAGACATGGAGATTAGAACCTTCTCCGACCTTATCGATTGGACCCGCCAGCTGCACGGCCATCTGTCCAAGTGCCTTGCCCATTGCGCGACCCAGAACGAAGAAGAACGGGCCAGGGCGCTACTGGATTACTTGTCCGAACATGAGGACAAACTGGAAAAGGTGGTCAAGCTATTTGAAGATCAGGCCGACCCGAAGGTGATGCACACCTACGTCTACGACTACCTGTCCCACCGACCGATAAAGACCCACCAAACCTGCGATGCCCCCTATGCGAAGCTCGGGTTCGACGACATCTGCCGGGAAGTGTTTAACCTGCACCGCCAAGTGCTTGATCTGTACCGGGACCTTGCAGGTAAAGCCGAGATTCCCGAAGCCAACCGACTGCTGCGCTCGCTGTTGGACATGGAAGAGCATGAGGCCATGCGGTTGGTGCGCCAGACCGGGCGAATGCAGGACCTCTAACCTTCCCCCGCCTTAGCTTGTCCTTAGCGGTGTGCACTTAAAACCCCGCTGCTGGCGGGGTGGTGGCGTCGGCCTTGACCTTCCAGTTAGAGGAAGGTTTAGCATGGGTTACCTCTATCAGTTTATCGTCGCGGAGAGCGAATAGCATGAGTACCGAATCGGAAGAGAATATGGCTCACGCGCGTCTGGTGGTGCCGGGTATGGGCTCGGACCATTGCGCGGGCATCGTCAAATCCTCCCTCAAGCGGCTTGAGGGTATGGGCGAGGTGAACACCAACATCGCCGCCCACCGGGTGGACGCCCGGTATGATTCCCAGCGCCTGGGTCTGGATAATATTCGTTCCGCCGTGGAGAAGGCGGGCTATGACGTCGCCTCGGCCACCTCCCCCGGTGCCGGAAGCGGTGGCGCGCGAACGGTCCAACTGGTTGTTCCCGGCATGGGCTCCGACCACTGCGCCGGCATTGTGCGCGAGTCGCTGCAGCGGTTGGAAGGCGTTGAGCGTATCGACACCAGCATTGCCAACCATAAAGTGCATGTCACGCTGAGTGAGGGTGGGCCCGATGCCGAGCGACTCAGGCAGGCGGTGGAGAAAGCCGGTTACGATGTGGCTCAAGCGTTCGAAACCGGCAGCGAAGAGGACGGCGATGAACAGGGCGATGCCGAGATAGAAGAGGCCTACCTGAACCAGGCCAAAAAGCGGCTGTGGATTGCGGCGGTTCCCACGACTTTAATCATGCTGCTGATGATGCCGCACATGTTCTGGCAGCCCATTCCGGGGTACTTGGCGATCATCGCCGTGCTTGCTTTCCCCGTGGTGTTTCTCTACGGCGGGGCGGCGACCCACCGGTCTACGTGGCGGTCCCTGACCAACCGCACCTTCAATATGGACGTGCTGATTTCCATGGGCAGCCTGCCTCCCTACCTCATCGGCCTGGTGGGTTTCGTCTACCCCATGACCTCGTTTATCGAGATGGCGGCCACCATTATGACCTTCCATCTGCTGGGTCGTTATCTCGAAACCAAAGCCAAGGGGCGCGCCTCCCAGGCCATTCGACGGCTATTGACCATGGGCGCGAAAACCGCTCGGGTCGAGCGCGACGGCGAGGAACGGGAGGTGTCGGTTAAGGAACTGCAGCCGGGCGATATTATGGTGGTTCGCCCGGGGGACAAGGTGCCTACCGACGGCGAGGTGATGGAAGGGGAAAGCCATCTGGATGAATCCATTGCCACAGGCGAATCGGTTCCTGTCTACAAAAGCGTCGGCGACAGCGTGATCGGGGCGACCATCAACAAGGAGGGGCGCCTCCGGGTCAAGGCCACCAAGGTGGGCGGCGATACCTTCCTCTCGCAAGTGATCAAGCTGGTGGAACAAGCCCAGGGTTCCCGGGTGCCGATTCAGGAATTTGCCGATCGCATGACCGGACGCTTTGTGCCCATTGTGCTGTTGATTGCGTTGGGCAGTCTGGTGGCGTGGTTGCTGGCCGCGGACAGCTTGCGCCCCATCCTGGAATGGGGCGCGGGCTTTCTGCCCTGGGTCGACCCGGGTGCAAGCACTCCGGTGCTGGCGATACTGGCGGCCGTTGCGGTGCTGGTTATTGCCTGCCCCTGCGCGCTCGGTCTGGCCACGCCCACGGCTCTGATGGTGGGCTCGGGCATCGGCGCGGAACGGGGTATTCTGATCCGCTCCGGCGAAGCCATTCAGACGTTTAAAGACATCAAAGTCATGGTGTTGGACAAGACCGGCACCATAACCCGGGGCGAGCCCAAGCTGACTGAAGTAGTGGCCGCCGAAGGAGTGGAAGAGCAACAGCTATTGCAGTGGGCGTCCACGGTGGAGAATGCGTCCGAGCACCCCATTGCCCGCGCCATTGTCGATGGAGCGCGCGAGCGCGATGTGTCGCCCGGCGAGGTGCGGGAATTTCGTTCCACCGGTGCGCGGGGCGTCTCCGGCAAAGTCGGGGAGGAAACGGTGCTAATCGGTAACCGCAAGCTGCTGGAGGAAGAGGGCGTTAGCGGTCTGGAGGCGCTGGACAAAGACCTGACGGATCTGGAAAGGCGCGGCCGCACGGCGGTGCTTGTGGCGGTGGACGGCCGGGTCCGGGGCATTGTTGCCGTGGCGGACACCATTAAGAAGGAGTCCGTCGAGGCCATCCGAGGTATGCACGAGCTGGGCCTGCACGTGGTCATGATTACCGGCGATAACGAGCGCGCCGCTCGCGCCGTGGCCGACGAAGTGGGCATCGATGAAGTCCAGGCCGGCGTTTTGCCCGAGGGCAAGGTGGATGCCGTCAGGGAGCTGCAAGAACGCTACGGCAACTACGTGGCCATGGTGGGCGATGGGATTAACGATGCGCCGGCCCTGAAACAGGCCAACGTGGGCATTGCCATTGGCGCCGGCGCTGATGTTGCCATCGAAGCGGCGGATGTCACCCTGGTGCGCGGTGAGTTAACCGGGGTGGTGGAATCCATGCATTTGTCCCGCGCCACTTTTCAGAAAATTGTGCACAACATTATCTGGGCCAGCGGCTACAACCTGGCAGCCATACCCATCGCCGCCATCGGTTTGCTGCACCCGATGATTGGTGTAGTGGCCATGACCGCCAGTTCGCTGTCGGTGATTGGTAACTCACTGCTGTTAAAGCGTCAGTTTAAGCAGACGGCACAAAGTGCCGGTAATGCGACCGATTAGTCGCGCTCATTCGAGGTGGCAACATGTCCAAAGTAAAAGCGTTTTGTATGAGCGGGCGGGGCTTGGTGACGTTGGCGCTAGCGGCCGCCGTGGCCTACTACTTATTGGTCGAGCATCGCGACCATATCGTCTATTTTTTGCCCTATGCAATTTTTCTTCTCTGCCCGCTAATGCATTTGTTTATGCACGGCAAGCACCAGCACGGTGGGGACTCCAAGGGAGATTCTGGTGAGTAGCGCCCCGGTGGCACCACTGAAGGCGACCGAGATGGGAATAGATACCCATGAAGAGTCCGTGGTGTATATGCGCCGTGACTGTGATGTCTGTCTTTCCGAAGGCTTTACCGCCAGCGCCCGGCTGAAGGTGCGCGCCGGGGAGCGAAGCATTATCGCGACGTTGAACATCGTTACGGGGCAGGCATTGGCCCCCGGAGAGATCGGCTTTTCGGTGAGCGCCTGGCGCTACCTGGAGCTGAGTGCGGGGCAGGCGGTGAATGTCGGCCATGCGCCAGTGGTGCCGTCACTGAGCTCAATGCGCAAGAAGGTCTACGGCCATGAACTCAGCGCAGGGGAGTTGAGGGCAGTGGTTGAGGACATCAGCCGGCGGCGTTACTCAGACATTGAAATTGCCTGTTTCCTGACCGCTTGCGCCGGTGACCGTTTAAGCGGAGCCGAAGTGGTCGAGCTCACTCGGGCCATGGTCCAGGTGGGCAATCAGCTACAGTGGCCGGATGCCCCCTTGGTGTTTGACAAGCATTGCGTCGGTGGCTTGCCGGGCAACCGGACCACGCCGATTGTCATCGCCATTGCCAGCGCGGCGGGCTTGCTGATGCCCAAAACTTCCTCCCGTGCCATTACTTCCCCGGCCGGCACCGCCGACGTGATGGGAGTGCTCACGGAAGTGGAGCTGGATCTGGCGCAGTTGCAGAAAACGGTGCATGAAACCGGCGCTTGTTTGGCCTGGGGCGGGCGGGTCAAGTTGAGCCCCACGGATGATTTGTTGATTCGGGTGGAGCGGGCTTTGGATCTGGACGGTGAGGGGCAGCTGGTGGCTTCGGTGCTGTCCAAGAAAATTGCCGCCGGCTCCACTCACATACTGATCGACATTCCCGTGGGGCCTACCGCCAAGGTGAGAAATCGCGCGCAAGCGGAGCACCTGTCCCATCGGTTTTATACCGTGGCGGCGGCTTTGAACCTTCACCTGCGCTGCGTGATAACCGATGGCTCGCAAACCGTGGGCAATGGCATAGGCCCGGCCGAGGAGGCGCGGGATGTGCTGGCGGTGTTGAAGAATAGCCCCACCGCCCCCGTGGACTTGACGGAGCGCTCGGTCTATCTCGCGGCCAACCTGTTGGCGATGGCCTCGGGCGAGGGATTGGAGCAGGCCCTCGAACAGGCCCGGGACATTCTGACTTCCGGCCGCGCCTGGCGCCAGTTTCAGCGTATTTGTCAATCGCAGGGGGGCCTTAAGGCCATCCCTTCCGCCGCCCATCGAACCGAGCTGTGGGCCACCAAGGCGGGCGTGCTGAAGGTCGTGGACAACCGACGCCTGGCGCGCTTGGCTAAGCTTGCCGGAGCGCCGGAGTCTCCGGCCTCGGGATTAAGGCTGCATGTGAAAACCGGGGCCGTGATAACCCGGGGCCAGCCCTTGGCCACACTGTACGCCGGTACTCCCGGCGAGCTGGATTACGCTCTGGCGTTTTATGAAGAAAACCCGGATATGTTTGTGATGGAGGGGGCGGCGGAATGAGGCCAATGCTGTTTGCACTGGATACCGAATTGCCATTGTTCGCCGGCCTATGCGAGGCCTTGGGGGCCGAAGCCGGCTCCATTGAGCAGCGCCAATTTCCCGATGGCGAAAGCTATTTACGCGTGGCCTCCCCGGTTGAAGGACGCGATTGCGTGATACTGGCCAACCTGGTCGATCCGGACTCCAAATTTTTGCCCTTGGCTTTTCTGGCGGGCACTCTGCGAGAACTGGGAGCCCGCTCGGTGGGCTTGGTGGCGCCCTACTTGTGTTACATGCGCCAGGACACCCGCTTTCATCCGGGCGAGGCGGTCACTTCACGATTGTTTGCCTCCCTGTTGTCGGAGCAGGTGGACTGGTTGGTGACGGTGGACCCGCACTTACACCGCTACCATACCCTTGATGAAATTTACTCCATTCCTTCCACGGTGGTTCAGGGGGCGCCGGCGTTGGCTCAGTGGTTTAAAACCCATGAGGAGCCCGTCGTGTTGGTGGGCCCGGACAGTGAGAGCGAACAGTGGGTATCGGTCATCGCTGAGCGTATTGGCCAGCCGTTTGTGGTGGGCCGCAAGGAACGACGGGGCGACCGGGATGTGGTGGTCACACTGCCCAATATGGCCGCCTACCGTGGGCGTACGGCCGTGATTGTTGACGATGTCATCAGCAGTGGGCATACCGTATTGAAAGCGTTGGCCTCGTTGCAGGCGAGCGGTATGGCGCACGTTGATTGTGCGGCGGTGCACGGAATTTTTGCCGACGGCGTTGAGCAGGCGTTGAGTCACCAGGGGCTTCGCCGCCTGATCACGGCCAACTCGGTTCCCCATATCTCCAACGTGGTGGACTTGAGCCCCTGGCTCGTGGGTCCTATTCAGTATCACCTTGGGCAACATCCCCTAAAAGTACCGGGCAAACAACACTGAAAATGGCATTTTTATCGCTTTCCCGCAGGCCGGGTGAGGAGTCGCAATGAACATTGTTTTTCTGGGAGGAACCGAGACCGTTACCGGTTCAAAATTTCTGCTTGAAAGCGGCACGACCAAAGTGTTGATCGATTGTGGTTTGTTTCAAGGGTACAAGTGGCTGCGCAAACGCAACTGGGAGGCGTTGCCGATTGATATTGACGCTCTGGATGCCGTGGTGCTCACCCACTCCCACCTGGACCACTCGGGCTACATTCCCAGGCTGTATCAGCAGGGCTACCGTGGCCCGGTATACACCCACGCGGCCACACGGGACTTGTGCGGCATACTGCTGCCCGACAGCGGCCATATTCAGGAGGAAGATGCCCGTTTTCTGGGGCGGCACAAACTGAGCAAGCATGAAAACCCCGAGCCCCTATACGATCGGCAAACAGCGGAGGAGTGCCTGACGCTGTTCGAGCAAGTTAATTTCGGGGAAGTATTTACCGTCGGGGATATCCGCATACGGTTCCAACCCGCCGGCCACATTCTTGGGGCGGCCAGCATTATCGTGGAGGCGGAGGGCAAGCGCATTGGGTTTTCCGGTGATGTGGGGCGGTTTGAGGATATTCTCATGTACCCGCCCGCGCCGCTGCCGGCGCTGGACCTCCTGCTGCTTGAGTCCACCTATGGCGACCGGCGTCATGCCGAGACCGATACCTGGGAAGAGTTGGCCCGCATTGTCAACGAAACGGTTAACAATGGTGGCGTGCTGATGGTGCCCAGCTTTGCCGTGGGTCGGGCCCAGGCCTTGCAGCATATGCTGGCGAAACTGATGGACGAGGGCCGTATTCCCACACTGCCGATATTTCTCGACAGCCCGATGGCCATTGATGTATCGGGCATTTATCACCAGTATGCTGACCAGCATCGCTTGAGCGATGCGGACTGCGCGCGCATGATGAAGGCGGTGACCTATACTCACAGTGTGGAGCAATCCAAAGCCCTGGCCGAGCTCAACTATCCGCATATTATTATTGCCGGTAGTGGCATGATTAGCGGTGGGCGCATTCTTCATCATATGAAGCGGCTGCTTCCCGGCCACCGCAATACGTTACTGCTCACAGGCCATCAGGCTGGCGGCACGCGCGGGGCTCGTCTGCTGGCGGGGGATAAGTCGATAAAAATTCACGGTGAGTACTACCCGTGCAAGGCGCGCTTGGCTAAGTTGGACGGCTTATCGGGGCACGGCGACTACTTGGATTTGGAGCGTTGGCTGAAGTCCTCCGAGCTTAAGCCCGGCACCTCTATACAGCTTGTGCATGGCGAACCGGAGGCCGCGGACCGCCTGCGGCTCTATTTGCAGGACAATGCCGGGTTTACAGTGGATGTGGCGCAGTACCGCTCCATTCTAAGAGTGTAGGGGTTAGGACCGCGGGGCGGGCCGCCCGTGAGTGGATGCCGGGCGGCGGCTCCGTGCCTTGGCGGTGTATTTGCAATTCAGCTGCGATGGAACTATTCAGAGGGTAGAGTGAACAAAGGAGGGGGTTGGCGATCTGGCCGAACGGCTTGAGTCGCCTCGAAGTACCCACCCCCCGGCTTCGGTCACGGAGCCAGTGCGACACAGCCATTTCGCTGCGGGAGACAGTGCATGAGTGCCATTCAAAGGACGCGAAGCATGGAAGAGGGCCCCAACAGCCACCCACCGCGCCAATACCTTGGGCGGGCGCTACTGGTGGCCAGTTTGCTGCTGAGTGTTTGTGTGGGTTGCGCCAACTCCGACCAGCGGCCCGAGGCGAAAAGCGAATCCGGCGCAGGGCAGGCCGACGAGACCGAGCCGAGCAACGGATCGGATGACGACATTGAGCCCACGGTGGTGGAATACACCGACTACAACGACCCTCTGATCGGCGTCAATCGCGCCGTCTTCGCCTTTAATGATGTGACCTATCGGTACTTGCTCATTCCCGTGAGCAATGGCTATGTGGCGGTCGTCCCCTCGCCTGCGAGGCGGTCCATCGACAACTTCTTCTACAACCTAAAAACTCCGATTTACCTTGTCGGTAACCTGCTCCAGCTCGACTTCGGCGCGGCCGGCGATAACATTGTGCGTTTTGGCATGAACACTACTACCGGTGTGCTGGGGCTTTTCGATACGGCGGATGCCTGGCTGGGCATCGAGCGTGCCGAAGCTCACCTGGAGGACGCCTTGATTTCTTACGGCGCGGGGTATGGTATGTATATCGTTATACCCTTCCTGGGGGGCTCGGATCTGCGCAGCGCGCCCTCGGAGCTCATGGATGTGGCGCTGAACCCGGTCTTTCATCTAACAGAAAACCCGGAACGTTTTATGATCCAGAGCTTCGACTATTTGCAGAATAGTGCGTCTGGGGCGGATCGCTACAACACGCTGCGCGAGAAGAGCGAGGACCCTTACATCTACTTCCGCAACCTGTACCTACAAGGGGTCCAGCGCGATGCCGACTACCAATAATCGTGTCGCCGAGTTTCTGACCCGCTACCCCAAAACCGTCCTGGTTTTCTTTCTCATCGTGACCGCGGCGCTGGCCTGGCAGGCCACCCGGTTTGAAATTGATGCCTCGGCCGATACGCTCCTGACTCGGGACAACGAGCTCTATGTGAAGTCCCGGGTCGCTTCCGAGCGGTTCTCCCCCCAGGAGTTTCTGCTGGTGGCCTACAAGCCCACGGCTCACCCGGTGCTTTCGGACGCCACTTTTGAGGATCTGCGCGCCCTGAGTAATGAGCTCCGGCAACTGGAGCGGGTGGAGTCGGTCCGCTCGATCCTGAATGTGCCGTTGCTAACTTTGGCCGGCGGTAACTTGACTCAAGTAGAAGCCTCCCAGTGGACTATTGAACAGCAGAACTTTGACAAGGAGGCGTTGAAACAAGTCTTCTCGGGGCACCCCATCTATGAAGACCTGGTCATCAACCAAGACCAGACCGCCACGGCAATACAGGTGCTATTCCGCCCCAACCAAGCACTGGAAAAAATCAGCCGCCAGATTATCGCTCTGGAGGAGAAGGGACTTAACGGGACTTTGACGGAGGCCGAAGAGCAGAAACTTGAGTCGCTGGAGAGGCAGGCGGCGCCTATCGAGAAGAAGCTCGACGAGCGAAGAATCCAAGAGATTGAAGCCATCCGTGGCATGATCAAGAAGTATGAGGACAACGCCGACCTCTATCTTGGCGGTGTGCATGTACTCGGCTACCAGCTGATCAACATCATCACCAACGATCTGGTGGTCTTTGGGGGCGCTATTGCCGCCATTATCTGCGCCGTGTTGTTCATCTTGTTCAGACGCTGGCGCTGGGTTCTGATTCCGGTGCTGTGCTGCGCGGCCAGCGTTGTTTGCACCGTGGGGTTGCTGGGGCTTCTCGGGCTCAAGGCCACGGTGATTTCCGCGAACTTTATCGCACTGCAGCTGATTCTCACCCTGGCCATTGTGATGCACCTGATCGTGCAGTACCGCGAGTACAGCGGGGCCCATCAGGACTGGAGCCACAAGGAGCTGATTCAGGCAACATTCGCCCGAAAGGTGCGCCCCTGCCTTTATGCCGGTATTACCACTTCCATTGGCTTTGCCTCCCTGATTGTGACTGACATCCAGCCGGTAATCGCTTTCGGCTGGATGATGATTATCGCCATGGGGTTATCGATTGCGGTGAGCCTGGTATTGTTTCCGGCCCTGTTGGCCCTGTTTGGTAAGGAAGCGCCCGCGGGGGAGTCCCGACTCTCCACTGCCGTGCTTCGGGGGTTTAACCATATTAGTCTTCACCGGGGCCGAAGCACGGTGATTGCCTGCATGCTTCTGGGGGCTCTGGCGATTGCGGGGCTGTTCGGGCTGAGTGTGGAGAATAGCTTTATTAATTACTTTCGCGATTCCACCAAGGTGCATCAAGAGCTGCAATTTATTGACCGCGAACTGGGCGGCTCTACGCCCATGGACCTCGTCTACAGCATCTCCGAGGAGGAGCAGGCCAAAGAAGAGGATTTGGTTATTACCGCCGACACCGTCCAACAGCTCCAGCGCATTCAGAAAGCGTTGAATGAGCACGAGGCGGTGGGAAAGACGTTGTCCATTGTAAATTTCACCGAGCTGGGGCGACAGATCAACGATGACAAACCGTTAACGGAGTACGAACTGACAGCCGTCTATTGGACGGTGGATAAAGCGTTGCGCAAAGAGTTAATTGGTTCCTATTTCAATGTCGACACGCAACAGGCCCGAATCAGTATTCGCATACAGGATACCACCGAAGGGTTAGACCGGGACCAACTGCTGGCCGACATTCGCGCGGAGCTTCAGGAGCTGGGCGTACCGGAAGAACGCTATGAACTGACCAACTTGTTCGTGTTATATCAGGACGTTCTACAAAAGCTGTTTAAGTCCCAAGTATTGTCGTTGGCAATAGTTTACGTGCTGTTAACGCTGGCTTTTTTGCTTCTGTTCCGCTCCTTGCGCATGGCGCTGATCGGTATCGCCCCGAATATTTTGTCAACCGTTACCGTGCTCGGAGTTATGGGTTGGGTCGGCATTCCTCTGGATCTGATGACGATTACCATTGCCTCCATTGCCATGGGCATAGCGGTGGATGACACCATTCACTATATGCATCGCTATCGCGAAGAGATCGAAGAGGGCGGCCCGGAAGCGGCGGTCAAGCGGACCAACTTCTCCGTTGGCTACGCGGTGCTGTTTACCTCTACGATTATTATCGTCGGATTTTCGCTGCTGGTGTTCTCGGATTTCTTGCCTAGCGTCTATTTCGGGGTGCTCTCCAGCCTAGCCATGTTAATGGCACTGGTGTCTGACCTGACCTTATTGCCGGTGCTGTTGCGCCGCTTCGTCCGAAAGCCTTCGTAGCAGGCAGATTAACGGTTTGCCTCCCCAGTATTAGAGTTTGAAGTGGGTCGTTATTTTTGGCTTTTTGGATCAGTGGTTTTGAGGAGCCTTCCAGCCATAAGTGGACCCACAGTTCCGTGGGTAGTGGTTCCCCGCACTTTGATGACTTCCAGCCCAATTGTTCGTGCCATCAGGGCCCAGAGGAGCAGGTTGTTTGATTAAATATTGATCTGGCTCAAGAAGGACCATAATAGTTCGCTAAAAGTGATGGTTTTGGTGGCGAAAGCACCTGATGCGGGCTACCTTGAATAAAGTCTCGAATCGAGTTGTATGGATTCAGTCTTTATTCGATGTCGCTCCTAGGTGATCGCCATGAAATACTTACTACTCTTTACTCTCGGTTTTCTTCTTGCGGCGTGCAGCAAGGGGCCCGACTCTCCCCGGGGATTCAGTTTGCCGGAAGGGGATGTTGAACGGGGTGAACAGGTCTTTCTCCAATATGACTGTCTCTCATGCCATCGTCTTCAGGGCTACGATGCCGTCGTCAAGGACCGTGAGCTGGAAAAACCCATTGTACTCGGTGGCACCGTCACCAAAGTCAAAACTTACGCAGAACTTTTGACCTCCGTTATCAATCCCTCCCACCGGCTGGCGAGCGGCTATGAAAGGGACCAAGTGACCGGGGATGACGGGGAGTCGCTGATGCGCAACTACAATGACGTTATGACTGTCTCTGAGCTGATTGATCTAGTGGCGTTTCTGGAGGCTCACTACGACTTGGATCCTTACGCGCAAAGCCACTACCAAATGTACTATCCCTAGTGGCTATTGAGTAATGCGCCAGCCCATTAGGGACGCGAGGCGGCTGAAATAATAAAACCCGCGTGCCGGCCCACCGATACCTCAAAGGCAGAGGTGCTGAGGGGGTGTTTGGCCATGGGAGCGGTAGTAGTTTTAAGGTACGTCACCACCACCTAGGCACCTCTTTCTGATAGTTAAGGTACTCACTGCCGAAGAGGGTCTCAAGGGCCTTTTCCTCGCGAAGGGCCTGCCGCACGATAACGAACACTCCCGCGACGAAACAGATTAAGGTAAAAATGCTGGGGAGAGCCAAAAACAGCCCGAGCTGGCCCAGCATAATGCCCAGAAACAACGGATTGCGTGAGCGCGCAAACGGGCCTTGAGTCAGTAGCGTTTGGCGTTTGTCGGGATCAATGCCCGAGCGCCAGTCCTGGTGCATGTAGGCGTGAACGTAGCTCATGATGCTGTAGGAGGTGAGCAGGGCCACGATGCCGGCAATCAGGACGGGGGGCTGGTACAGGGGCGCGATAATGCCCAGCCAGGTATCCAGTTCGGGCCAAACCATTCGAGTGAGGCAAACCACCAGAATGACGGCGCGAAAAGCGTTGAATATGTGCCGGTGCCACCAGGTGGCCGAGCCGCGCGGCCCATACTGGATGTGACTGACCCCGGTACGGCGCCACAGGCCCACGCTGGTGCTGGCGTAATATAGCGCAATGAGCAGAAAATAAAAGCCGAGGAAGTGACGTGACAAAAGATCGATATCGGGCATGGGGCAGTCTGTGGCGACGGGTTTAATCGGGCGAATACGGAAGGTTCGATAGCGCAATGGTTAAGCCTTTCCGTTCGGTAGAGCCGGAATGGTAGCGGATAGCCGGGGGCGTTTACCAGCGCCTTTGCAGTTAGTGAGTGCTCGCTCTAACAGTGTTGGTCGCCCCTCATGCCTCCTTTACCAATCCGATTTACCTTTTAGCAGCTCTTCAAACCCTTCAGCGACCAGCGGCCGGCTAAAGTAGAACCCTTGGGACTGGTCGCATTCGTGCTCCCTCAGGAAGGACTCCTGTTCAACGGTTTCCACCCCTTCGGCAATGACCGTCAGGCTTAGCGTCTTTCCCATGGCGATAATGGCCTGGGTGATCGCCTTGTCTTCAAAGTTGGCGGGGATGTCGCGAATGAAGGAGCCGTCGACCTTCAATGTGTCGATGGGGAAGCGCTTGATTTGGGCGAGGGAGGAGTAGCCTACCCCGAAGTCGTCAATGGCAAGGCGCACCCCAAGCGCTTTGATGCCTCGAAGAATGTCAATGGCCCTGTCGGTGTTCTGCATGACCATACTTTCGGTGATTTCCAGCTCCAGGTTTTCCGGTCTCAAGCCTGAATCATCCAACGCTTGCTGAATATCCGAGATTAGGTGCTCATCGTAAAATTGGCGAGGTGATAAGTTCACGGAGATGCATACGGGTAGCAGCCCCTGCTTCTGCCATTGGGCGCTTTGCTCACAGGCGGTTCTCAATACCCAGCGGCCAATCAGTACAATTAGGCCTGTCTCCTCGGCCAAGGGGATAAAGTCGCCGGGAGAGACCACACCCAGGACCGGGTGTTGCCAGCGAACCAGAGCTTCCACGCCCGCCACGGCACCGGTTTTCAGGTCCCGCTTGGCTTGGTAGTGCAAAAAGAGTTCATTCTGATCCACGGCGCGGCGTAGGTGGTTTTCCATATCCAGCCGCTCCAGGGAGCGGGCCTGGAGGCTGGGAGAGTAGAATTGGTAGGTATTTTTACCTTCCTCCTTGGCCCGGTACATGGCGATGTCGGCGTTCTTCATCAGGTTTTGGCCATCCTCGGCATCGGTCGGGTACATACAAATCCCAATACTCGCGGTGACCCGGCACTCCTGCCCTAGAATGGAAACCGGCTCCACGGCGGTGGCGATCAGCTTCTGGGCGATCAGGCGAGCGTCCTGTTCGGAATGAATATCTTGAAGCAGGATCACAAATTCGTCGCCCCCGAGGCGGGCCACCACATCGCTGGCCCGCAAGCCATGGGTAAAACGCCGGGCGATGCTTTGCAGCAGCTGATCCCCGGCATCGTGTCCCAAGGTGTCATTGATGTTTTTAAACCGGTCCAGGTCGATAAACAGCACTGCCATTGTCCGCTGGTGGCGCTCGGCCGACTTGACGGCCACCTCCAGAAGCTCGTGGAACATGAAGCGATTGGGAAGCTCTGTCAGACTGTCGTGAGTGGCCAGAAAGTGGACCCGCTCCTCGGATTGGCGGCGGGCGGTGATGTCCTGCCCCACCCCGCGGTAGCCGATGAAGGTTCCATCGTCCTCAAATACGGGGAGACCGCTGAGACTGAGAAACCGCGGGGTTTGCCCCGGGGATGTACAGCGCATCTCAAGCTCCCGAAAGGGCTCCCGTTCGCGTTGCGCGGCATCCAGCTCCGCCCAGGAGCCGTTGAGCGGTTCACAATGGGGCAAATCGGCGATGCCGCGACCGACAATCTCTGAGTCCTCGAACCCGGACTTACCGTTGGGGTCGGTCAATTCGGTGAACTCGCCTCGCTCGTTCTGTTCCCAATACCA
Source organism: Marinimicrobium locisalis (assembly GCF_039822625.1). Lineage (NCBI taxonomy): Bacteria > Pseudomonadati > Pseudomonadota > Gammaproteobacteria > Cellvibrionales > Cellvibrionaceae > Marinimicrobium > Marinimicrobium locisalis. Next base: position 54,796 of record NZ_JBDLLG010000024.1, on the reverse strand, counting down.
GTCCGACGAGAGTTCGGTCAGGCTGCGAAACCGGGACTCGCTTTGCCGAAGTGCCAACTCGGCTTCCCGACGGCGGCTGATATCCCGACCGATACCCACCAGCCCGATAATCTCGTCGTTTTGGTTGCGCAAGGGCACTTTGGTGGTGAGGAGCCAGCGGGTTCGTCCGGTCGCGGGGTCCACCGTGGGCTCCTCCTGCTCCAGCATGGGGTCTCCGCTGCGCAGAACTTGTTGCTCATCGTCATAATACTGCTGGGCCAGAGAGGTGGGGAAATAGTCAAAGTCGTCCTTTCCTACTATTTCTTCAGGGTTCGTGCCCATGCCGTCCGTCGTGGCGTGGTTGGCCAGCAGGAATCGGCTGTCCCGATCTTTCGCGTAAATGTTGTCGGGAAGCGTGTCAATCAACGTGCGCATTAACTGGCGCTCTTTTTCCAGCGTGGCGGCCAACTGCTCCAGCTCGCTGGTGCGGCGGGCTACGCGTTCCTCAAGCTCTCGGTTCAGTTCCTGCGTTCTGGCAGCACTGTCACGGCTTGCGGAGATGTCCCGGGTGATCCCCAGAATTCCGATCACTTCCCCTTGCTCGTCCTTTAGGGGCACCTTGGTCGTGGAAAACCAGCGGGGTCGCTCCTCGCCGCTGTGGATTATTTGCTCTTCCCGGTCGACCACTGGCTCCCCGGAGTGAATGACGCTCTGGTCGTCCCGGTAGTACCCTGAGGCCAGGGATTCTGGGTGGTAATCAAAGTCGTTCTTGCCCAGCATTTCGTCCGTTGAGGCGCAGCCAAAAAGGTTCGCGAGTGCCGCGTTCACGAAGACAAAACGGCTATTCCGGTCTTTGGCGTAGATCAGGTCCAGAGAGTGCGCCGCGAGGGTGCGCAGTAACAAGTGTTCCATGGATGCGTCTTCAATAGTGGACATGGGCAACCCCGTCTGGCACGTAAATTATCTTTATAGCTCATTATAGAGGGCTTTTGATCAAAATGTCTCCAGGCCCGTAAAGGCCTTCAGTCGCTCGTGGTCCAGGTTGAGCCAGCGGGCGTCCACACAGCGTGCCAGCGACTGGTCGATAAACCGCACCAGCGAGCGGGCCGCCTGGGACAGACGCCGGTCTCTGGATGCCACCAGGTACCAGTTGCTCTCCAGCGGGAACCCCTTTACCGAGAGACGAGCGAACCGATCATCCGTCGGTGGGAGGGTGTGCGTTGATAGCACGGCCAGCCCCAGCCCGGCGCCCACGGAAAGTCGAATCGCCTCATTACTCTCCATCGGCAGACTGTTATGAATCTCAAGTCCTTTAGCGCTCAACCAGGTTTCGAAGGCCATACGAGTGGCGGAGCCCGGCTCGCGGATGAGAAACCGCTCATTGGTCAATGTTTCAAACTCCAAGGTTTTATGCCCTTTGCTCCAATGATCACTCGGGGCCACCAGCTCTAGAGGGTTGTGCAGTATCGACGCCGCCCGCACAGCCGGCCCACTCGGGGGGTGGCTGAATATATAGAGGTCATCCTCCTGGGCGCTGAACCGTTCCAGAATCCGGCCCCGGTTGCCAATGGTGAGCTTCACGTCCACCGCCGGAAAACTCCGGTAGAAGCCCCCCAGTATTTGTGGCACCACATAAGTGGCCGTGCTTACCACGCCCAGCCTAACCTGCCCCCAGCGGCCCTCCCGGGCCTCGGCCAGGGTTTGACCGAAGTCCTCAAAGCGCCCGAGCACATCGCAGGCGGCGCGGTACAGCTCGGCGCCGACATCCGTCATTTCCCAGCGGTTGTCTTTCGGGCTCAGTAGCGGTTCCCCCACCGTTTCGGTCAGTTTCTTGATCTGCAACGACACGGTGGGTTGTGTCAGGTGCAGCTGCCGGGCGGCGGCGGAAATACTGCCCGTTCGAATCACCGTTATATAAACTTCTAGCAGACGAAAGCTCAGGTGGCGAATATTCATAGATAATTATCTATAGGTTGATTGCATAGATTTTATTATTAATAATAATGCTCAGCAGGCAAAATCGCCAACGTTTCGCTCCCTTTACGAACAGAAGCCGAACGGAGACCGTCTGTGCCTGATATTGTCATTGCTTTTTTTGCCCTTGGTTTGCTGGCAGGTCTGCTCAAGTCTGACCTGAAAGTCCCCAACGCCGTCTATGAAACCCTGTCCATTCTGCTGATGCTCACGCTGGGCCTGAAGGGTGGGCTGGCGCTCCACGGCCGGGCCGACCTCGCGGTGCTGCCGGATTTGCTCCTGATAGGATCTCTCGGCGTGCTGATTCCGCTGGCGCTATACCCGGTATTGAAGCGCTGGGTGCGCTTGGGTTCGGCCGATGCGGTGAGCATTGCCGCCCACTATGGGTCGGTTAGCGCGGGCACCTTTGCGGTGGCCCTGGCGTTGGCGGAGCGCGCCGGAATGCCGCTGGCGCCGGAGACGACGCTTTACCTGGTACTTTTGGAGCTGCCCGCGCTGGTGGTGATGCTTTGGTGGTATCAGCGGCAGAAGAAGCGGGCTCACAGTGACGCTCCTCTGGCTCAACATTCCGCGCTGCATGTATGGCATGAAGCCCTCACCAGCCGCAGTGTGTTGCTGCTGGTCGGTGGTGTGGCGATTGGCTGGCTGTATGGGCCTGAGGGGCTCGCGCCGATCACCCCGACGTTGCTCGGTGGCTTTAAGACCTTCCTGGCGCTGTTTCTGCTCGAAATGGGTATTTGTACGGCCCGGGCCTGTTTCCCCCTGCCAATTCAACATTGGCGCCTGTTGATATTCGCCGCACTGGCCCCATTTGTGCTGGCCAGTGTTGGCCTAGCAGTGGGGCTCGGCCTCGGGTTGCCGGCCGGTAGCGTCCTGATTCTGGCGGCGCTCACGGCCAGTGCCTCCTATATCGCCGCTCCGGCGGCCATTCGGGCGTCGGTTCCCGAGGCCAACATCGGCCTGGCAATGCTGGCCTCCCTGGGGGTGACTTTCCCGGTGAACGTCCTGATCGGGCTGCCGTTGTACCAGCGCTGGGTGGAGGCGCTGGTTTAATTGCCATACGGCCGGCGGATCTTGTCATGCGCCAGGTTGGGCGCTAGCATTGGCGGTCCTTTCGCAACGCAAGAGCCCACAATGGAAGAGACCCTGAAACAACTTAGGGCCGCGCACCAACCGGTGCCGGTGCCCCTGGAGCTGCCCACCCACGAAGACCTGGTGGACGTGGAAGAGGAAGTGCTGCTGCCCATACCGCGAGAAATGCGGCGCTTTTTGCTCTTGGCCAGCGATGTAGTCACCGGGTCCCTGGAGCCGGTGACCGCCGCTGACCCTCACGCGCACAACTACCTGCCCGAAGTCGCTGCGGTGGCCTGGGCCATGGGGCTGCCCCGGTATCTGCTGCCGCTGTGTGAAATTAACGGCAATTATTATTGCGTGGAGCCCGAGGGGGAGGTGCTGTTCTGGCGCGATGGCGACCTGACCGATGAGAGTTGGGACGACGTCTGGCAATGGACCCGGGAGGTATGGCTGGAGAGTTAACACCACGCCGAACCACGCAACGTCAAATCACATAGAATAAAAAAGGGGCCGCTCATTCGGCCCCTTTTTGGTTCGGTTTAACCTCGCGGGAGGTTAATGAACTTGGTCTTTAAACCCGCCCGGCCCGCTGGAGCCTTGGGGGAAACGGATGTTCTCCACCATATCCTGCACATGGGGCGGTGCATCCGGGGTGAACTGGCGTACGGTCAAGGCTACGCACAGGTTCAGTAGCATGCCCACAAAGCCTATGCCTTCCGGGGAGATCCCCAGCAGCCAGTACTCTCGGGTATTTGGCAATAGTGGCTCGAAGAAGACACCCTTGAACACCAGAATATAACCGGCGGTGAATACCAGCCCGCTCAACATGCCAGCCACGGCCCCCCACTGGTTCATGGGTTTGAAGAAAATCCCCATAATAATGGCCGGGAAGAAACTGGCCGCCGCCAGTCCGAAGGCAAACGCCACCACCTCCGCCACAAAGCCGGGAGGGTTGATCCCCAAGTAGCCCGCCAAACCAATGGCCGCGGCCGCGGCCAGGCGAGCGGCGAGCAACTCCTGTTTTTCTGTGATTCGAGGCATTAAATTGCGTTTTAGGAGGTCGTGGGAGATCGATGTGGAAATCACCAACAACAGCCCGGCGGCGGTGGACAGCGCGGCCGCCAAGCCACCGGCGGCCACCAGTGCCACCACCCAATTGGGTAGCCCCGCAATTTCCGGGTTGGCAAGCACCATGATGTCCGGGTCGATGGTCATTTCGTTGCGACTGTCATTGCTGTAAAACAGCCGGCCATCACCGTTCTCATCCTGCCACTCGATCAGGCCAGTGGTCTCCCAGGTTTCCACCCACTCGGGCATTTCCTCCCGTGGTACACCCTGAAGCTCCGGGCCGTTAATCGTCTCGAACATATTGAGGCGTGCAAAGGCGCCCACGGCGGGTGCAGTGGTGTAGAGAATGGCGATAAACAGCAGTGCCCAGCCGGCGCTTTTCCGGGCGTCCCGGACCTTGGGGACCGTGAAAAAGCGCACGATGACGTGGGGCAGGCCAGCTGTGCCCACCATCAACGCCGCGGTAATGCAGAACACATCGATGGTGGACTTTTTGCCCTCCGTGAAGGGAGTAAAGCCAAGCTCCCGCGTCAGACCGTCGAGCCGATCCAACAAGTAGACCCCGGAACCATCAGCCAGAGTGTCGCCAAACCCCAGTTGTGGAATCGGGTTGCCGGTGATCAACAGGCTGATAAAAATCGCCGGGACGGTATAGGCAAAAATCATGACGCAATATTGAGCCACCTGGGTGTAAGTGATGCCTTTCATGCCGCCGAGAACAGCGTAGAAAAACACCACGCCCATGCCGATCAGGACGCCGGTGGTTACTTCCACTTCCAAAAAGCGGGAGAACACCACCCCGACCCCACGCATTTGCCCGGCGACGTAGGTAAAGCACACAAAAATGGCGCAAATTACGGCCACCGTGCGGGCCATTTGGGAGTAGTAGCGGTCGCCGATAAAGTCGGGCACGGTATATTTGCCGAACTTTCGAAGGTAAGGGGCCAGGCACAGGGCGAGCAGCACGTAGCCGCCGGTCCAGCCCATTAGATAGACGCTGCCATCATAACCGAGAAAGGCGAGCAGGCCCGCCATGGAAATAAAGGAGGCGGCGGACATCCAGTCGGCGGCGGTGGCCATGCCGTTGGCAATGGGGTGAACACCGCCGCCGGCGACATAGAAATCCCCGGTGCTGCCGGCTCGGGACCAAATGGCAATACCGATATAGAGGGCGAAGGTACTCCCTACCGCCAGGTAGATTAACGTTTGCTGATCCATGGCCTACTCCTCGTCTTCCCGGACCCCGAAACGGCGGTCGAGCTGGTTCATCTTATAGACGTATACGAAAATCAAAATCAGAAAGGTGTAGATCGAGCCCTGCTGGGCGAACCAGAAACCGAGCTTGAAGCCGCCGAGGCGGAACTGGTTCAACCAATCCACAAACAGAATGCCGGCGCCATAAGAGACAATGAACCAGATGCTTAAGAGGACAACGAGCAGTTTAATATTGGCACGCCAGTATTGCTTGGCGGCCTCCTTCGATTCAAAAGCCATAGTGTAACTCCCACCTTTATGATTATCAGTGATAACAAGTGAAGAGGAAAATTAGGGGCCTGTCAATTCGCTGAGACCATTTTTATTGCTCAGGAGCCTGGTTTCTATGCGTAAAGTGAGCCAGCGTATCTAGACGGTTGTTTGATTAATGTAGCCCCATAATTTTGTGAGCCAAGGGGAGGTTGTGTCTGCTGGCACTCAATGACGGATTTTACAACTGTGATTGGAGCGTCCCTATGGGTAAGGGAAGTGAAGGCAGTGTGGGCAAATTCCATTAAGTAATAAGAGCAAAAATATTTTTATTTATGTGACTATATTACTTACAAATGGCTCTGAGTGTGTTTAGCATTGGCCCTGAGCACCTTGATGGAAACCATCGCGGAGCTGTTTGAAGACCCGTGCGGTCAGGCAGGTTCAAAGCAATCTCCGTGGAATAATTGATAAATAGAAGGAGAGAAGTGAATGTTTAAAAACTCGATCGTTAAATCAACTGTAGCGCTTGTGCTGGGCCTTATGGCCTCCACCTCCTGGGCCCAAATCGCCGAAGGACGCTACGTCATTACTAACGTTCTCAGTGGCAAACCCATGGAAGTCGAAGGCGCTAGTCAAGACGATGGCGCCAACATTATCCAGTGGGACTATTTGGGCGGGCAAAACCAGCAATGGGATGTGACCAACCTTGGTAATGGCTACTATTCAATCCGCGCCGCGCATACCGGCAAATCCGTTGACGTGTTCGAGTGGAACGCCGATGACGGTGCCGAAGCTCGGCAGTGGACCTGGCTCAACGCGGACAACCAGCACTGGGCCATCGACTCTGTAGGCAATGGCCAGTACGCCATTACTTCCCGCTTCGCCGGCACGGCGCTGGAGGTATTCGACTTCAGCACCGACAATGGTGGTGACATTCGCCTTTGGACCTATTGGGGTGGCGATAGCCAGCGCTGGACCTTTACGCCCGCCGACCAAGCTGGCGGCGGTAATAATAACGGCGGTGGCGGAGGGGGTGGTATCACCGGCTCTTCCTGTGAATCCACGGGCAGCACTTCGGTGTCCTCCACCATCTACGTGACCAGTGGTAGTTATGATGGTGGCTGTCGAACCTTTAATCCGACTTCGGCGCTGGGTGATGGCAGTCAGGATGAGGGGCAGGACCCTGCATTCCGCGTCGAAAACGGTGCAACCTTGCGCAACGTCATTATTGGCAATAACGGTGTCGATGGCATTCACGTCTATAACGGCGGCACGCTGGATAACATCCATTGGACCAATGTCGGTGAAGATGCGATGACCATCAAGTCGCCCGGTAGCGTGACTCTACGTAATGCGGAGGGCTACAACGGTGAAGATAAGTTTATTCAAGTCAACGCCGAGTCTGACCTTCATGTGGAGAACTGCATCGTCGACAGCATGGGCAAGTTCCTGCGCCAGAATGGTGGGAGCACTTTCCGCACGGACATCACCGTCGACCGTTGCCGGATTTCCAACATGAGTGAAGGCATCTTCCGTTCTGATAGTCCCAATTCCACCGCGTACATCAGTAACAGCGAAGTGCGCAATGCGGGGGATACCTGCATTGGAGACTGGGCGAGCTGCGGGTCCTCCGGGCTCACCAGCTTCTAAAAACCCACCGTCGGGTGCTCAAGCGGTTCGCTCAACCGTAATCAACCGAAGTAGATGTAGTAAGGGGCAGCGGCTTTGCGGTCGCTGCCCTTTATTATTTGGTTCGGTGCAAATGTACAATGCGCTCGCCGAAAACAAACAGGTCACCCGTGCTCGGATGACTCAGTCCATTGCGAAAATGCGCCCGCGTATGAGTCGGTAGCCGCTCCCAGCTAAGACCATTGTCAGTTGAACGCAGAAGCGTACCGGAGCGCCCGACGATCAACGGATAACCTGTTCCCCGCTCAATCAGGCCCGCCCGTAGCTCAGCGCTAACACCACTGTCAGCCGCTTGCCAATGGAGGCCGCCGTCGAGAGAGCGGATGATCGCGCCCTCTTCACCGAATGCGATTAACGCGCCACTCTTAGGAAGCTCCATCATACGTCGTAAGGTGGCGCCGCTAGGCTCGGCGATCTGTTGCCAGGTCCGGCCGACGTCTTCTGTGCGTACGAGCACCCCGTCTTCGCCAAATGCGAACAGCGCCTCGTGGGTGTGGCTGGCGAAGCTGCCATAAAGATCCTTGCCGGCTACCGCCTCCGGGGTGATCGGCTCCCAGCTTTGACCTCCATCCTGGCTCAAGGCCATCAGCCCGCTCTGCCCAACGGCCACGGCGGTCGAGCCTAAAAGGGTGCCGTGCCAGAAGTTACGTGTCTCCTCGATGGCCGTGCGCGTCCAGGTGCGACCGGCATCGGGGGAGAAATAGGGCCCCCCAAAGGCTTCCACGGCGATTGCCGTCTCGCCCCCCGAAGCGGCGGCCTTCACGTCGGTGAACGCCTCGCCCTCACTGAAGAGTGTGTGGTGCACTACCGTCCAGCTCTGGCCGTCGTCCTCGGAGCGCAAGATCAAACCTGTGGGGCCGGCGGCGAGCAGGACGCCTTCGCCCAGCGAGGCGAGCGCCCGGTAAGTGGGGGGCGTGCGGGGGTCGGGGTAAGTGATATCCACATAATCCCAGCGTTTCCCGGCATCGGCAGAGCGCAGCATTCGTCCCAGCCCGCCAGCAATAATCACGGTCCCGGAGGAGGTTACCACCCCCTCGCGCCAATAAAAGTCGAAGCTCTCCCGCACCACTTGCCATGAGCCGGCCGCATCATTGCTTACGGCCCGAAAGCCGCGAGGCCCCAAGGCCACGTAGGTTTCTCTCTGAGGATGGTAAAGCACTTTCACGAAGGAGTGGCGCAGCTTGGGGGGGCGGTCCTGCCAACTTTTGCCGCCATCGGCGGATTGCACAATGGCGCCGTGATGACCGAAGGCCAGGAGGTGACGAGTCTGTGGGTCAAAGATAACATCCCCAAGAAAGCGGCGGGTGCCTTGGTAAGGTGCCTCGATCAGTTGCCAGCTAACGCCCGCATCCTCGCTGTGAAAAATATGGCCGTTGTGGGTGGTCAGGACGATGGACTGGTGAACGGGGTCATAGGCCGCATCATTGAAGTAGACAGATTTCTCCGCCTGGACCAGCGTCCAGCTTTCGCCCCCATTCCGAGAGAGCAACAAGCGTCCCCAGGCACTGGTGCCCAGCACCAAACCTTCGCCCGGCACCAATCCTTCAAACGCATGAAAGCCCGTGATGGGCGTTTCCGTCTTCGCGCGCTTAATGTTCCAGGCTGCCGCATTCTCAGAAGTGCCGAGCAGGCCGTTTTCGCCGCCTACCAGAATGCGTCCCTCCTCTTTTAACCACGCCAGAGTGAGCAGGTCGTCCTCGGTATCGATACCGCTTATCTGCCAGCTTTCGCCGCCATCGCTGGAGCTGAGAAAGTGGCCATCGGCCGCCACCGCCAGCCAAAGACCGTTCTCGGGAACCGGGAGGCCGGCCTGCGCCTCAATGTAGAGGACATCGTTAATGCTCAGCTTGAAGTGATCGGGTGTTTTTGGTTGCCAGCGCTCACCGTCATCGTGGGAGACCAGTAAGGTGCCCGCTTCACCCACCGCGACCCAGGTGCCGGCTCCGTCAAAACCCACCTTTAAAATCTCTGCTCGGGCAGGGGTATCGAGCGGGCGCCAGTGCTCGCCATCGGGCGAACGCATCACAATGCCATCGCTGCCCCAGGCGACGTAATCGCCGGAATGGGGCGCGACGGCGCCGCCGGTCAGGTCCGGGTCCAGTACCTGAGCGCGGTACTGGACCGGTTCGGTCGGCATCTTGTGGCATTGAGCGGAGACCAGAACAATCCCCGTGAGAGCGGTCAGGACGATGGCAAATTTATGATATGGCATGTGAGAGAGCGGTTGTTGTCGTTATTGGGGTAGTGGCTCCATTGAAACACTTTCCACCGAGCACGGCCATGTCGGATTTCGCAGACTTTGGTGTTGTATTCGGCACAAGGAAAGCGGTTGAGGCGGCGCGAAAAAAGTGACGGATGAATTCTATGGATTAGAGTTTTCATCCACCACCTCAAAGCGCAGCACCCCGATCATTTGCTTGGCTTCGGTGACCACTTGAACCTGCCAGTCGCCCACGGCGTTATGAGGAAAATGCTCTTTGTGCGTCCAGGCCCGGTACCCCTCCTGGCGTCCGCCTTGAATGTTCAGCGCAATGGTGTCCACGACCTCCCCGTTACGGCGCCAGACGTGGTAAATCCGCTCCTTCAGTCCCCGGGGTGCGCGAATGGCGGTGTATGCGAACAGGCCGTGGCGGTGTAACGTTTCTTCCGTCAGCCGCTCTATGGATTGGCCCGGTTGTTTCTCGTCATAGTCTACGTGGAAGCTGATGGAGACATGCGTCAGCCAGAGCGTGGCGGGGGGCACCCAGAGTCGGGCCTGCCAGCCACTAAAGCCCAGCACCAGGACTACGCCCACCAACGCCAGCCCCCGCCACCATCGCCGCGGCGGCAGCGCTTTGATAACGCTGGGAATGGCAAAAACCACAGCGACGCCCAATGCCAGTGGATAACTTTGGGCGGTACTCAGGTGCAGAATAATGGGCAGCGCGGTTAACAACACGGCGAACAGCGCCAGTGAATGGAAGCCCAGGTACACCCAACGTCTGCGGGCGAGGTGGTTGTAGTAGATGGGGTCGATCACTGAGACCAGGGCGGCGAGGCAGAGCAAGGCCATAAAAACCACCTGGCCGCTGTTCCAGGTGAGCGTAAAAAAGAAAAACGGGAGTACAAAAAACAGGCTTTCCTGATGCACCATCTGGGTAATGAAGTGCAGGGCGGGGCGAGGAACGCGCAGTTTTAGCAGGCGCAGGGCGTGCCGGCGAAGCGTGTTCTCGAAAATCAGCCAGAGCCAACTGGCTAGCATCAGCAAGGCCACCACTTGAGCCAGGGCCGGCTTGCGCTCCACCAGAAAAAAGCTGGCAATGCCGGAGACAAAGCCCGCCAAAGCCAGGACCTTGGGATGGCGCTTAATTTGGTCGACGCTCCAGGTTACAAGGCGCCCGGCGTACTGTTTCAGCCCGGCCGGGCGTGAAGCACGGCTCGACCCCACAGGTTTGCAGGTCGGCCCTGACCGTTCCATTTCGGACTTCTGACTCATGAACTTACCAGACCCAACTCACCCACAGGCTTAATTCGAGTTGGCGCGCGTTTTTACGCTTTCGCCGATAAAAAGGGCGCCTTGATCAGTCCTCCAGGTTGGCTTGGAAGCGAGCTAGGAGTTTGGAGTATTCCGGGTCGGCCACGCCGCCCACGCTTAGCCATTCCTGTAGGAGTTGTTCGGCGGTGTCCTGTTCCTTGCCCAGCCCCTGCTGCAGTTGCTGCATTTGATGTTCCATACGCAGCGCTTTATCTTCTTCCGGCGTTTCCCGCCCGGTGAGAATTTCAGCACGAATGCAGAGCAGGCGCAGCCGCTCCAGGTTGCCTTGCTGCTCGGTCGGGGTAAGGTCCTCTATGTGTTGCAAGCGTTGCTCGAGTTGTTCGCGGCTGTTGCCCGGCCACTGCTCAACGGCTTCCATCGCTATTTCCGCCTCTTCCCGAGCGGCCGTGGTGCCTCTGTCTTCCAGGCTGGCCAGCTCCAGGGCGCGCACCGCCTCGGCGGCGTTAAACAACTGCTGACGCTGGCGTTCACGCGCCTGGGAATGGGCCTGGCGTCGCTTCTGGTCCAGCCCCTTCAGCGTTTTCTGCCAATCGTCGTTAATGCCTTCCATCTGGGCGCGGGGCAGGGGCCCCAGGTTACGAAACTCGGTTTTCAGCGCTTCAATCTGGCCGCGAACGGCGCCGCTTTGGGCTTCGGGCTCGAGTTGTTTCAGTTGTGCGATCAGCTCCTGAGCCCGATCGGCATTGGCCTGGCGTTCCTGGTCGGCGGCCTCAAACTGTTCCTGGCGGCGGGCAAAAATGGCATCGCAGTATGCGCGGAATTGTTTCCATAGCGCCTGGTCTTCCCGAGGGCGGCACTGCCCCACTTCTTTCCATTGCGCTTGCAACTGCTTGGCCCCTTCAATGGCCTGCTGAAGATCACTCAGTTCGCTGAGCTCTTTTGCACGGGCGACCAGCGCTTCCTTGGTGGCTCGGTGGGCCTCGTAGCCTTCGCTGAGTTTGGCGTGCAGCTGTTCCATTAGGGGCTCGAACCGCCCTTCCTGGGCCTTGATGGCCTGCCGGGGGACCGGCCAGGCGTCGCGCCACTCCCGGCGGGCCTGCTTCAATGTATGTTCGACGTCTTTCCACACCGGGGAGTCCCAGTGGTAACCATCGAGGTAAAGCTGGACCTGTTCGATCAGCTCTTCCCGTTTGGCCTGGTTGGCTTCGCGCTCGCGGGCCTGGGCTTCAAAAAACTCCTTGCAGGGCTCGAAAGCCCGGTGAGAGGCTTCCTGGAACTGGTGCCACAAGTCTTCGTCGTGGTGGGGGACGCCTTTGCTGACTTCGCGCCAGTCGTCCTGCAAGTGATGAATTTTCCGGGCCAACTCCTCCGGGTTCATCTGGCTTTTTTCCAGCGCCTCCATGGAGCGGATCAGTGCCTCTTTTTTCGGAGTTACTGCGAACTCGTGCCAGTCGCTCAGCCGCTCAATGGCCTGATCCAGCTCTTCGAGCTTGCCGCTCAGGTGGGCGGGCACGTGGTCGACGCCTTCTCGCTTTTCCTGGCTGGCCCGATGCAGGCCACGGGCACGGCGAACCTGTCCGCGTTGGGCGGCGCTTAACCCTTGGCGCACCAACCCTTCCAGTTCGCGCTGTTGCTTCCGTTGGGCCTGAAACTCCGCCTGCTCGGCCTCTTCCGCTTGTCTGAGTTCGTTGAGGACGGTGGCAATGGCCTCCGGGGCGTCAGGCCACTGGCGAGCGCCTTTCAGCAATTGTTTCAGTGCCTGGCGAGCCTGCTGCCGTTGGTCGGCCTCTTCACTGTGCCAACGCTCCAGCCAGTCGGGCAGGGCGCCTTTTTCGCGCAGCTGGCTCAGAAGTTCGGAGGCTCGGGCGTGTTCACGCTCGACGCGGCTTCTCGCCTTGTCGGAGAGCACCTCGCGATCCAACGCTTTTAGTGAATCGGACAGGCTTTGCAGTTGCTCGTCCCACCGGGCTTCGTGAAGTTGCTCGGCGGTGGCCTGATAAAGTTGTGCACGCAGCTCGTGGATCTCGCCTTCGAGTTTTTCCGCCCGGGCTCGACGCTCGGCTTTCTCTGCCGCTTCGGCTTCGGCCTGGGCAGCCAGTTGGGCTTGTTCGGCGGCGCGCTCGGACTCGCGCTGGCGATAGGCGTCGAACGCGTTCTGGTAGCGCTGCTTCAGCGGCTCGGGCGGCTCCACGGATAAATCGCGCCAGTCCTGCTGAAGTTTATCGAGTTTGGCGTCAAACTGAGGGTCATTTTCCGCTTTCAGTAGCTGTTCCAGTTTTTGGCAGATGACCAGCGCTTGGGCCTCGGCCTCGGCCCGGCGAGCATCTTCGGCCTTGAATGCCTCGAGCCGCTGCTTGGCCAGTTTGTACACGGTTTTGTCTCGCCCTTGGGCGGCCTTCTGGAGCTGTTCCAGCTCGGCGCGGGTGGTGATTTTTTCCGCCGCGGCGCGGCGGATTTGAATGCTGGCGCCGTGAATCGCCAGCTCCAACAATACCTCGGGCTCGTTAATTTGCTTCAGTACCTGTTGCCCGGCGCGGGCGGAATAGCTACTGAGCGCGAGCAATTGAGCTTCGTCCGAAACCACCTTGCCCAGTTCGTCCAACGTCAGGTGCTCTTCTTCCAACAACTGGCCGATGCGTTTGCGGGCCGCTTGCTGCAAGCGCCCTTTGCCATTGCCCAGGGAAAGGTTCAGCAGCGTCTGGTTATAGCTGAGATGGTTAAGGGCGGCCTCTCGCAGGGCCTCCTGGGTGTCACTTTGCACTAGCGCCAGTAGCTCGGATTCCGAGCGGTTTTCAAGCGCCTGGATTTGTTCGTCCAGTGAGGGTTGGCGGTTTCGGGCGCCGAATAAACGCTTCAGTGGTGCCATAGCAGTGTCAGCTCAATTATTGACTATTGGAAATCCGTGCGACTTATTGTACTCCAGCTCGGCGGTTCACAATGTGACGCTCCGGGCATTCGGGTCAGTCGATCAGGCCGTAATGGGTCCGCAGTGTGTCGATAATTTCCGCCCGAGGGTTATCCGACAGCGTCAGTGGCGCGCCGATGATTTTTTCGGCGAGCGCGACGTAAGTATCGGAGACACGCATCATTAAATCCCTGGGCAATTCGGTCCGCTGTGCCAGCGCGGTGCGCTCGCTCATGCGGTTTTTATCGAGCAGGACGTCCGGGTCACCAAAGTAGTGTAGCAGGGCCTGACGAAAGGCTTCTTTGGACTGTTCCACGATTTGGCCTTCGCGGTAGCGGGGGCCGTCCCAAATGCGGGAAGAGTCCGGGGTGCCAACTTCGTCCATGTAAATCAATTTGTCTTTTCCGTTGGTGTCACGGACGTAACCAAATTCGAATTTGGTATCCACGAAGATTTGATCGATCTTGGCCAGTTCCCGGCTTATGACGTGAAAGCCCTCTTTTAGCAGCCGTTCGTAATGGTCAATGTCTTCGGGCTGGCGAAAATTAAAGGCTTGGTAATGGCGCTCGAGGTCGGCGCGGCTGACGTTCACATCATCCGCCTCCGGCACGCCTTCCAAGCCTTTAAGGATCCCTTTTGTTGAAGGGGTCACCAATAGCTCCGGTAGTTTCTGGTCGCGTTCCAGTCCCTCCGGCAGAGTAATGCCGCAGAATGTGCGCTCGCCCTTGGCGTAGGCGCGCCACATGGAGCCGGTGATGTACTGCCGACAAATCGCTTCCACCATGACCGGTTTGGCCTTTTGGACAATCCAAACCAAGGGGTGAGGGATGTCCAAAATGTGGCTATCGGCCAAGCCTTCTTCGCGAAAGCGTCGGAACCAATGGTTGGAGATGGCGTTGAGTGCCGCGCCCTTGCCGGGGATGCCTTCCATGCCGCCTTCGCCCTTCCACAGGCATTCAAAGGCGGAGATACGGTCACTGATGACCATGATGGCCAGCGGTGTGTCGGGGGCAACCGGGTAGCCTTTCTCTTTAATTAGCCGGGCGCTGTCCGTGGCATTGAGCCAGTAAACAGAGCGCACTTTACCGCTATGGACCGGCTGGTCAGTGCGAATGGGCAGGTCGTTATTGACGGCCAGTACAGCATCGGCAAGAGGCATAAGCAATGTTTCCGGTTGTGTGTCCCAGACGAAGAGTGAGCAGTGGCCCAAAGGCCCCTCAAGCGCGGGATGATAGCAGATTTGAATCGCCAGGCGGAGCGCGCTTGCCTCAGTCGTTGGTGAGTGATGCCTTCACTTGCGCCAGAAGCTCCAGGGCGTGTTGTCGCTGGTTCGGGTCATACATATCGATGGTGAACATAAATTCATCAAACGGAAGTTCCCGCGCCAGTGCTTCGAGCTCCTCCCGAACCGTATCGGGGCTCCCCACTACGGCTAGGCCCAGGAAGTCTTTGACGGCGGCTTCCTCTTCCGGCGACCAGAGCGGTGTCATGTCCTCCACGGGTGGCTTTAGCCAGAGGGGTTGGCCGCGCAGCAGGGCCAGTATGCGCTGGTGGCTGGTGGTGGCCAGGTAGCGGGCTTCGGCGTCGGTATCGGCCGCCACCAGAGGAATGCCCAGAATGGCGTAGGGTTTTTCCAGTACCTCAGAGGGTTGGAAGTTTTCCCGATACACGTGCAGCGCTTCGCGCACCAGGCGCGGGGCGAAGTGGCCGGCGAAGGCGTAGGGTAGGCCTTTTTGCGCGGCAAGTTGAGCACTGAACAGACTGGAGCCCAACAACCAGAGGGGGACTTCGGTGCCGGCGCCGGGGATGGCTTTGAGTTTTTGCCCCGGTTTTAATGGGGCGAGTAGCTGCTGAAGAATTCCGACTTCTTGGGGGAAGTCGTCCGCCGCGCGCATGTCTCGGCGCAGGGCGCGCATGGTGATGGCGTCGGTGCCGGGCGCCCGGCCCAGGCCCAGTTCGATGCGGCCGGGGTAGAGGCTGGCGAGGGTGCCAAATTGTTCGGCAATGACCAGCGGGGGGTGGTTGGGCAGCATGATGCCGCCGGAGCCGACTTTGATGTGTTGGGTGCCGCCGGCGATGTAGCCGATGAGTACGGAGGTGGCGGCACTGGCGATGCCTTCCATGTTGTGGTGTTCGGCGAGCCAGAATCGCTCAAACCCGAGTTCGTCGGCTTTGTGGGCGTACTGGAGGCTGTCTTGTAACGTCTCGGTGATGGAACCGTCTTCTCTAACCGAAGCGAGTTCTAGTAAGGAGAATTTCTTTTCTTGGAGTTGCATACTTCGTCTCCATGGGGAGGGGGTGTAGTTGGGTCGGGCTGTGGAGGGTGCGGCCTTTCAAGACACGCCGTGAATACGTGATGTGCATGGATGCACGAATGCCGCGATGGCATGGATGCCAAAAAGCGGCCCCTGGGGGCTCGAATCGCGAGTCCCGCGCTCCACGGTCTTGAAAGGCCGCACCCTCCACAGCCCTCTGTGCCACTCCTCTAGATATGGAGTTCAGTTTCCGTTTTCTCAATGCTCAAACGACTGAATCGAGGGCGTAGCCATCCGCTGTGGTTTGAATTGCCCTTGGTGATTTGAATCGTAGGGTACGGTAAGGCGTCAGCCGCCACCTACCATCGACCCCGAACCACATTGCCGGCCGCACAATCATCGCGCCGTTACGTTTTTCTGGCAGGTGGCGGCTGACGCCTTACCGTGCCCTACATCCCGTATTCGTCGCGTCGGTGTATCAATCGGTCCAAATAAAGACATGTAAGCTCAAAGTTGGCACTGAGGCCCGGGGAGGGGTAGACCGGTTGTAGACTCTCTGAGGCATGGATGCCGATGAGAAGCCCCCAGGGATGGGTTCACGGCGGGTCTACAACCGGTCTACCCCTCCTCGGGCCGGGCTCTCCAACTATCCACTTTGGTTATAAATAATTACATCTGCGCCAACAACACCTGCAATGGGTGGGGAATCGACGCGCTGTCAATTCGCTTCGCCTGGCTGCGACAGGAATAACCGGTCGCGGTCAGCTTGCCCGCATTTTCCGGTTTGTTGACCACGTCGGCCCAAGATAAACCGTATATTTTCTTCGAGGTTTCCACATTGCTGGCTTCGTGCCCGTAGGTGCCGGCCATGCCGCAACAACCCACATCGACCACCTCGAGCTTTTGACCCAGGGCGGCGAACACCGACTGCCAATCTTTGATCGACGCGGCGGCGTTGGTTTTCTCCGTGCAGTGGGCCAGCAGGGCGAACGTATTGGGCTCCAGCAAGTCCTTGCGCGGCTCCAATTGCTCGCCCTGCTGCGCCAGCCACTCCTGAATCAATGCGACTTCTGGCGCTTCTTTGCCCAGTACTTTCTGGTATTCGCTGCGATAGGCCAGCGTCATGGACGGCTCCAGTCCTACCAGCGGAATGCCGCTGCGCGCCAATTCGTTCAAATGCCCGGCGTTTTTTACCGCGGCTTTGGCAAAGGGGCCCAGGAAGCCGTGCACGTGCAGTGGTTTGCCATTGGGTTTGAACGGCGCCACCAGCGGGGTGAAGCCCAGCTTGGTGAGCAGGTCGAGGCTGTCCAATACCATCTGAGTTTCAAAGTAGCTGGTAAAGGCATCCTGAACCAGAATGACCGCGTTGTCGCGCTCCTCTTGAGTCAGGGCGTCAATGTTCGCCGTGCTGGCATAGCGAATACGACGCTCCTGCAGGGCATTATCCAGCGACACCCCCGTGAGCAAGGGGCTGTCCACCATGCCGGCGACCTTAGCCATGATGGCCTGCATAAAGCGCGGTTTCATCAGCCCGTTGTAGAGCCAGGGCACACGGGCCAGGGTGGGGACCATGTATTCCAGTCCGCCGATAAAATAATCTTTTAGCGGACGCAGGTAACGACCGTAGTAGAGTTCCAAAAATTTGCTGCGGAAACTGGGTACGTCTACTTTGATCGGGCACTGGCCAGTGCAGGACTTGCAGGCCAGGCAGCCCATCATGGACTCGTGCACTTCGTGGGAGAAGTCGTATTCATCGCGCCTTTTTGCCAGGGTATTTTTCAGTCGCGAGGGGAAGCTTGTCAGAAATGATTGCTTGCGAGTGGCCTCGCTTTCCTCAATCGCGTTGACGTCCCGTTCTCCCAATTGCTTTAACCACTCACGCACCAGAGACGCTCGGCCCTTGGGGGTGTGGGTGCGCAAGCGGGTGCCTTTCCAGGAGGGGCACATGGCATCGTTCGGGTTCCAGTTGTGGCACTGGCCGTTGCCGTTACAGTGCATGCCTTCGCTGTAGCCCTCCCAAACCTGGACCGGAATTTTCCGATCCTGTTGGCCGCGGGTGGTGACTCCGTCAATGGTCAGCAGCTCCAGCTCCGCCTTGGGGGTGGCAATTTTGCCGGGGTTGAGTTGGTTGTTCGGGTCGAAGCAGGCTTTTAGGCGTTGCAACTGAGGGTAAAGCTCGCCAAAAAACTCCGGTGCGTATTCGGCGCGCACGCCTTTGCCATGTTCGCCCCAGAGCAGGCCGTTGTATTTTTTGACCAGGGCGACCACCTCATCGGTAATGGGGCGAATCAACGCTTCCTGTTCCGGGTCTTTCATGTCGATGGCGGGGCGCACATGCAGTACACCGGCGTCGGCGTGGCCGAACATGCCGTAGGTCAGCCCGCGCTTATCCAGGGCGGCGCGAAACTCCATAATAAAATCCGCCAGGTTCTCCGGCGGCACGGCGGTATCTTCCACGAAGGGAATGGGCCGAGCTTCGCCTTCGGCGTTGCCGAGTAGGCCTACGGATTTCTTGCGCATGGCCCAGATTTTCGCTACGGACTCCGACCCCCAGGCCAGGCTGTAGCCCATTCGGCCGCTGCTGGTGTCCTGCTCCGCGTCCAGCTGATCGGTCAGGCGTTTTACCGCCGCTTCAAGGTCTGTTTCGGTATCGGCGGTGTACTCCACCAGGTTGATACCCTGAATAGGCTCGCCGGAGGAGGAGGGCGGAAAGAATTCCGAGACGCTGTGCCAAACGATGTCGTTCATCGCCAGGTTGAGCACCTTGGAGTCCACGGTTTCGATGGAGGTGGGCTCCGCCTTCATCAGTTCGGTGGCATCCCGCAAGGCGGCATTAAAGTCTTTGTAGTTGACGTTCACCAATGCCGAGACCTTGGGAATGGGCAAGACGTTGAGCTTGGCCTCGGCAATAAAACCGAGGGTGCCTTCGCTGCCGCACAGGACGCTGTTCAGGTCAAAGCGGCCCTCGGGAGTGCGAATATGAGCCAGGTCGTAGCCGGTCAGGCAGCGGTTCAGTTTCGGGAAGCGTGCTTCAATCTGTTCGGCGTGGTCGGTGTAGATTTGGTTAACGGTGCGGTGCACCTCGCCCACTCGGTCCTCCCGCTGGCTGACTTCGGTCAGCTCGGCGTCATCCATGGGGCGCGAGCGCCAGTCACTGCCGTCCAGAAAAACGGTATGCAACTCGAGCACGTGGTCTCGGGTCTTGCCGTACCGGCAGGAGCCCTGGCCGGAGGCGTCGGTGTTGATCATGCCGCCGATGGTGGCCCGGTTGCTGGTGGACAGTTCGGGGGCAAAGAACAAACCGTGGGGTTTGAGCGCTTGGTTTAACTGGTCTTTCACCACGCCACACTGGACCCGCACCCAGCGCTCCTCGACGTTGATTTCGAGGATGTGGTTCATGTGCTTGGAGGTGTCCACCACCAGGCCGTCGGTGAGGGACTGGCCATTGGTGCCGGTGCCGCCGCCGCGGGGGCCCAGGACGATGTCACGAAACTCCGGTTGATGGCTGAGTGTCGTCAAAATCACCAGGTCGTCCACGGTTTTGGGGTAGATCACGCCCTGGGGCAGTATCTGGTAGATGGAATTGTCCGTGGCCAGCACTGTGCGGTTGGCGTAGTCGGGGTTGAGGTCGCCCTGGAAGTCGGACTGCCGCAGTGCCTCGATAAAGGCGAGGTAGCGGCGTTGGACGGGGGAGGTGTGGCGAATGCTCGGTATCATCTAGGATGTCGTGCTCTGAACAAGTGAGGCCGCCATTTTACGGGTTTGGCGTAGGTTTCTCCAATGCCAAACTGGAGTTACCCTCGGCTGCTTACCTGAAGGGCGATCAGGACCCAGATGCCCAGCAGGACGAGGTTGCCCGCCAAAAAAGCGACAAGTCTGTGCATTACGTTGTTGTAGCTCATGTGGATGAATCCGTGGATGAGGCGCAGTAGAACGAAGGCCCAGGCCAGCACCGGCGCGCCGGGCAGCCCCAGGGCTAGGGCGGTGACGCAGGCCAGGTAGAACAGAACGGGCACCTGGAAGAGGTTGTCGTAGTGCTTTGAGGCGGCGATGGCGGCCGCAGGGGGTGCTTTTTGAGCGTCGGTGTAGAGGCGGAAGTAGCCCAGCGAGGCATCGCCCCGGCGAACCGCTCGAATCCGCAAGGTGAGTAGGTAGAGTGCGACGCAGAGAGTCCAGAACATGAGGGCTAGCATGGGGTTGAGCATTGTCATTTTCCCTAGTTGAGGTTGTAACCGAGGCCATTGTGGAGTCCGGCGGGAGCGGGGTAGAGCCTTCCAAGACACGCCGTGAACCCCTCCCTGGGGGCTCGAATCGCGGGTCCCCCGCTCCACGGTCTTGGAAGGCTCTACCCCGCTCCCGCCTCAGTGCCAGATTCGAGGGTCAGTGAGTAAAACCGCCCATCTGCTGATACAATACCAGCATTTCGCCCCGGTCAAACGCGGTGGGGCTTCTGAGAGTCTAGATTGAGTTCCAATAAACAGTAGGACATTTATGATTATCAAGCCAAAAGTACGTGGTTTTATCTGCACCAACGCCCATCCGCAGGGTTGTGCCGCCAATGTGCGTGAGCAGATCGAGTATACCAAGCAGCAGGGCGATATTAACGGCGGGCCCAAAAACGTGCTGGTGATCGGCTGCTCCACCGGCTACGGCCTGGCTTCGCGCATCACCGCCGCCTACGGCTCTGGCGCCAAAACCATTGGTGTCTGCTTTGAAAAGCCGCCCACCGAGAAGCGCACCGCCTCGGCCGGCTACTACAACACCGCCGCTTTCCACGACTTCGCCGAAGCCGACGGCCTCTACGCCCACACCATCAACGGCGACGCCTTTTCCGACGAAATCAAGGCGCAGGCCATTGAGCAGATCAAAAAAGACCTCGGCAAAATCGACCTGGTGGTCTATAGCCTGGCCTCCCCGCGCCGCGTCGACCCCAAGACCGGCGACATCTACAACTCCGTGCTCAAACCCATCGGCCAGGCCTACACCTCCAAAGGTTTGAACACCGACACGCTGAAAATCACCGAAAACACCATCGAGCCGGCGACAGACGAAGAAATCCACAACACGGTCAAAGTCATGGGCGGCGAAGACTGGGAACTGTGGATCGACGCCCTGAAAGAAGCGGACGTACTGGCCAAAAACTGCCAAACCACCGCCTACACCTACCTGGGCGACAAACTGACCTGGCCCATCTACGGCAAAGCCACCATCGGTAAAGCCAAAGAAGACCTGGACCGCGCCTCCCTGGCCATCGACCAAAAACTCGACGACATCAACGGCACCGCCCACGTCTCCGTGCTCAAAGCCGTCGTCACCCAGGCCAGCTCCGCCATCCCGGTCATGCCGCTGTACATGTCCATCCTGTTCAAAGTCATGAAAGAACAAGGCACCCACGAAGACTGCATCGAACAACTCCAACGCCTGTTCGTCGAATGCCTCTACAGCGCCAACCCGCGCCTGGACAGCGAAGACCGCTTCCGCGTCGACAACCTGGAACTGGACCCCTCCGTCCAAACCAAAGTCGAAGAAATCTGGCCCCAGGTCACCGAAGAAAACCTGTTCGAACTGACCGACTATAAAGGCTACAACGACGGCTTCCTCAAACTCTTCGGCTTCGGCGTCGAAGGTGTAGATTACGAAGCCGAAACCGATCCGGTCGTCAAAGCGCCGTTTTGATTCAGGACGATTTCACCGGCAGTGGTCATACTGAAGAGATATAGAGAGTATCTTTTGGGTTCGGTGATCAGTCAGATATGGCACTGAGGTGGATGCGGGAAATGCCCATGGGAGACTCTCTGAGGCATGGATGCCGATGAGAAGCCCCCAGGGATGGGTTTACGGCGGGTCTCCCATGGGCATTTCCCGTAGCCACCGGTCGTGAAGCAACCACCGAAGTCAAAGCATAAATGTCTCGATAGTTTTTATAACGAAATAACATGCGACTACTTCAGCCGTTTATCGGCATTTTAAGCCTGTCACTCTACGTGACCACAGTGGCCATCGCCTTCCTGCTCATCATGCCGGTCGCCCTGGTCAAACTCCTCATCCCGGGCCTACGCCGCCCCTGCAACCAAATCCTCGACCAAATCGCCAGCGCCTGGATCGAAACCAACAGCCTCCACCAACGCCTGCTCACCCGAACCCACATCCGACTAAGCGGCGACATCGAAAAACTCAGCCGCAACGACTGGTACATGGTCATCGCCAACCACCAGTCCTGGGTCGACATCATGATCCTAGTGAGAGTACTCAACCGGCGCATCCCCTACGTCAAATTCTTCTTCAAACAAGAACTGCTCTGGGTGCCGTTGCTGGGCCAAGCCCTCTGGGCCATCGATTTCCCCGTCATGCGCCGCCACAGCAAAGCCCAGATCAAACGCAACCCCGCACTCGCCAACGAAGACCTCGAGCGCACCCAACGCGCCTGCGAAATATACCGGCACAGCCCCGTCACCATCGTCAACTTCCTCGAAGGCACCCGGTTCACCCCCGCCAAACACCGGGCTCAGGGGGAAACCTACCGCCACCTCCTGCAACCCAAAGCCGGCGGCCTGGCATTCACCCTCGCCGCCATGAACGGCCAACTTCGCCAACTGGTGGACGTCACCATTGCCTACCCGGATGGCCGCCCAAGCTTTTGGGACTATGCTTGCGGCCGGGTCCGAAACGTCGACATGCACATTCGCGTCATGCCCATCACCGACGACCTGATCGGCGACTACCCGGGCGACGCCGAGTTTCGCGAACATTTTCAGTCCTGGGTCAACGACTTGTGGCGAGAAAAAGACCAGCGCGTGGAAGCCCTCATCAATGCCCGCCAGCGGTGAGCGGGTGCAGTCAGGTTGGGGAGCGCTTATAATGCCCACCGACAAACAAGTGGTTTCCCGATACGGTTAGTCTATGTCCTCCTTTCCCCGCGAACTGTTAGTCCCCCGGCACTGGCCCTCTTGGATCGGTGCGGGTTTCTGGTTTTTGTTGTCGCAACTGCCTTATCGGCTTCAGTGGTGGCTGGCGCGGGCCCTGGCGCCGCTGCTGAAACTCAACAAGAAACGCTACCGTTACGCCCGGCGCAATATCGAACTCTGTTTTCCAGAGCTGAGCGACGCCGAACGGCAAAAGCTGTTGAACGAAAACCTGTTCTCTACCGCGATGGTGGTGTTTGAAACTGGCATTGCCTGGTTCTGGCCCAACTGGCGGTTGCGCCGACTCTTTCACGTTACCGGGCTTGAGCATGCCGAGGCGGCTAGCGAGGCGGGTCAGGGGGCGTTGCTGTTGGGGCTGCATCTGACGACGCTGGAAATCGGCGGGGCGCTACTGGGGCAGCGAGCCGACTTCGATGCGATGTACCGGCCCCACAGCAATCCGGTGTACGATTTTTTGCAGAAGAATCGTCGCGAGTCGTATGCGCCGGAGACGTTGACGATTCCGAGGGATAGCCTTCGCACGATGGTGTCGCGGCTTAAAAAGGGGCGTTTTATTTGGTATGCGCCGGATCGGGATTTGGGGGCGAAGAACAGTGTGTTTGTGCCGTTTTTCGGGGTGCAGGCGGCGACGGTCAGTGCGACGGGGAAGTTGGTGAAGATGGGCCGGGCTCGGGTGATTCCGTTTACGCATTATCGGTTGCCCAATGGCCGTGGCTATGAGTTGGCGCTGCTTCCTCCGCTTGAGGATTTCCCAACGGGGGATGAGTATGAGGATACGTTGCGGGTGAGTCGGTTTATGGAGGAGGCGGTGCGCCAGCATCCAGAGCAGTACTTCTGGGCCCAACCCCGCTTCCGCTCCCGCCCCGAGGGTGAGCCTTCTATTTATTCTTAGAGGAGCTTCGTAGAGGTAGTGGCTCCGTAGGGCAGTCCGGGCCCGATGCCGGATCCGGACTCTCTACGCAGCGAAAAACATCCGATGTCGGGCTGAGATCAAGCCTCGGCAATCGCCCCTTTGTTCATGCCTTCGAACGCTTTGACGCGAATCGTGCTGGTGGGGTACTCCGACTTGGTCACCTTCGCGATATGATCCGCGATCAGCTCCACCGTCGTGTCCGTCTCCATCAGATAACAACAACGCTGGGGCAGGGTGATTTCAAAATCCCCCTGGGGGGCGGTATACGCGAAGCGGTAATAGTCCCCTTCCTCCGAGACCAAATCCTCTTTCGTGCCCAAGTAAATATCCCGCAGTCGGCTTGCCCATTCGCCTTCCAGCGCCGGGGAGGGAATATCATCCGCCCAGATCGAAATCGTAGAACGGTGGCCGTGGGCAATGCGCTGGCAATTGCCCTCGTGCTTCTTCAAACCATGGCTGTAATGGTAGAAAACCCCCTCAATGGACTCCGTGGTAAAACTCAAATCCAGCTTGGTGCCTGCGGGGAATAGCGACTCTTTCTCCAGTTGGGCCACACACCACTCGGCCACACTCTCCCGAGTGAGTTCCTCGGTTTCCACCAGTGCAATGGCTTGGCGCGGGCAGGTTAGATCGACGTACTCCTCCCGGTCACCAAAGCGCCAGTGCAGGGTGATCTGGTCCCCGTTTTCTTCCATCGTCAGTTGCGGAGACTGGCTGGGAACCAGCAAGCGGTGGTCTAGCTCCTTGTCCAGCCAGGTTTTCAGTGCCTTTTTCACGGTGCTGAAGTCACACACCATGCCCTGATCATCCAATGCGCCCGCCAGCTGTACATCGGCCAGCCAGGTCTCACCCAGCAGGCCCCGGCGGGGGTCCAGAAAGCTGAAGTCCACGGTGGCGAGGTTATCGACGAAAAGCTGCATAATGGTTTGACCTGAGTTGAAATCGAGGGGTTTATGATACCAGTTGGATAGGGTCTGTGCAGGGGACGGGGCGGCTGGGCCGCTCCGTCTGGCTTCTCGGGATCAGTAAAGGAACACCGCGCCGGAGTCGCGAGCGTCGTTGTTGTGGCGGCCGCCGTTGATGCCGGTGGCGTCACTGTCGTCCCGGTGGCTGCCGATGGCCAGGGTGTTGCCATCCAGAGACAAGTCCAGGCTTTGGCCGAAGTTGTCGTATTCCTCCGTGGTGGGCGACTTCACATAGGTGCTTTCGCGCCAGCCGTCGCCTTCCCGCACAAAGTAGTAGACAGCGCCGGCCTGGGTGACGGAGGTGTCGGTGGCATCGCCGTTAACACCGGTTTCCGCGCTGGCCTCCCGCAGGGCTCCCACAGCCAGGTGGTCGCCGTTGGCGGACAGGCTGAGGGTCTGCCCAAAGCGCAGGTTCCGGCGGCTGTTGGAGGCCTTCAGGTAAGCGGTCTGATTCCAGCCGTTATCGTCCTGTTCAAACAGATAGACGGCACCACTGTTGGGCGCGAAGGTGTCGGCATCTTCCAGATCATAATCATTCGGGCTGGCGTCTACGCCCGTACCGCCGCTGGCATCCCCGAGGCTCGCTACGGCAAGTGTTTTGCCGTCGGCGGAAAGACCCAGGTTGTGGCCGAAGCGCTGAACAAAGCCCGCTCGAATCAGTGCCTCCTCGTAGGTGTGGCTGGGCTTGATATAGGTCGCTTGCGCCCACTGGCCTTCATCGCGGGTAAAGATGTAAACGGCGCCGGTGTTGCTGGCATCAAGGTTATTGTCGTCCCCGTCAATGCCGGTGGCGGCGCTGTCTTCCCCTTCGGCGGACACTGCCAGCGTATTGCCGTCGGCGGAAATGCCCAGAGAGCTGCCAAACAGTTGGCCCGCGCGGGTGTTGGAGGGCTTGATATAAGCCTGCTGAGCCCAGCCTTCCTCGCCGTCGTTAAAGACGTAGACCGCGCCGGCGCTGGGGGCGTCGTTGAGGCTCTCGTCACCATTGATGCCGGTGTCGCTGCTGCTTTCATACAGCGCGCTCACACTCAGCGTGGTGCCGTCTTCGGAAAGAGCCAAGCGGTGGCCGAAGGTATCGCCGGCATTGGAGGGGATGCTAATGGATTCCTCCTCCTCTTCTTCTTCCGTTGCTTCTTCCTCCGTGGGCTCTTCGCCTTCTTCATTCTCATCGGCCGGGTCGGCGTTGGAAGCCTTGATCAACGCATCCTGGCTCCAACCGGACTCGCCTCGCTTGAACAGGTAGACAGCGCCGGTCTGGAAGCCGGCGTTGTTGTCTTCTTCTGGGTTGATGCCGGTGCCATTGCCGTCCTCGAACGCGGCGCTTACGGCCAGCACAGTGCCGTTGCCGGAAAGCTCGACCCGATAGCCGAAGCGGTCATTGGTGCGAGTGATGTCTTCGCCGTCATCGTTGGTGGCGGGAGCTTCGGTATTGGAAGCTTTTAGGTAGGCTTCTTGCTGCCAGAGGCCGTCCTCCAGGGTAAACACATAGGCGGCGCCGGCGCCGAAGACGGAGTTGTCGGACTCGTCGCCATTCACGCCTTGAGCTTGGCTCGCTTCCCGGCTGGCACCCACCGCCAGGGTTTTGCCGTCGTTTGAAAGCGTGAGGCTCCAGCCGAACCAGTCGCCCGCGTCGGTATTGGACGCCTTCACAAAGCCCATGGTGTCGAGCATGGCCGCTAGGGTTACCAGTTCCTCGGAGTTTTCGGTCTCATTGCAGTCGGCGTCCATACAGGCGGTTACCTGATAGAGCGCGTCGTCCCAGTCATGCCGGTGGACCGCGATGGTATCCGTGGCTTCCGGGGCGGTGAGGTTATCCGAGACCAATTCATAGCCGCTGTTGCCGTCGGCGTTTTTCCAAAGCCGGTAGTGGTCCGCGCCCTCGACGGGGGTCCAGGAGAAGTGCAGCCGCTTCGGTTCCCTGGAGTCGAGGTTGATTGCCGGCCACTGGGCGTCGGAGATGCCGCCGCTGTTGCCTGCGTTCTCGATGCCGCCGCTGTAGCTTACGCTCGAACTGGAAGCGCTGGAGGATGAGGGGCCGTCGTTGTCATCGTCGCTGCCGCAGGCGCCCAGTGCCAGAGCGAGCAGAACGGGGAGCCAGGGGCGAAGGGAAGGGGTAGGTCCGGTGTCTCGAGTCTTACGCATGCCTTTGTGTACCTGAGATTTTAGGGAAGCCCGCGATTCTCGGCGCCTGCGGGCGCTGTGTCAAATACTGGCGCCTGTGTCCGGCGCTTGGACCGAGTTTTGGTCGATAATATCCATTCGGAGGCACTGTTTTCGTTACAGTGTGCGGGGTAGGAGACGCCATCAAATTGGAGTGGTGGCGGAAGATCCCTTGCATTGGCATTTTGATCAACTTTTATTCAAATTTCACTTGTAACTTCGACCCGGATGGGTAAACTGCGCGGCCAATATAGGTAGCCGAGGCAAGCGCCTCCTGGATTGTTGTACGTTATGCCCCATCCCGCTGTTGAATCTCTGGCCCTGACCAACCGTCTGGGCCAGCCCGTCACCCTTGGTGTTAAGTTCCTTCCCGGCGAAAAACGCGACACGCTGTTCGTCAGCGCGCCGAGGCAACAGGCCTCCAGTTTTTTTGGCAAGAACGCCGAGCCCTTTCTGGTGCAATTGATGGAACGTTTGCCCCTGGACCCTTCCAGGCTCGCCATTTTTGAGCTTAGAGGGGACCCGGAAGACCCGGAGTTCTGGCGGTGGCGCGCCGAGTGGGTGGGCCGCACGCCCATGGCGCTGCGCTCCGAGTTGGTGGGTCACGGCTCCCGGGAGGGGCTCTATGATTTACTGACCGAAAGCCACGGCAGCCAGAGGGGCGAACAGGCCCGCCGTCGGCGAGCCTGAGCGCGATCCGGGCTATATTGGTCCGGCCTTGTCAGGCGGCCTGGCTTAAACGCTCGCGCAGGCGTTTGGCCGCCGCCACCATTGCTGCCAGTGCCGCCTCGGTTTCCGGCCAGCCGCGCGTCTTTAGTCCGCAGTCCGGGTTCACCCAGAGTCTTTCCTTGGGCAGGTGTTGAGCGGCGCGCTCAATCACCTTGGCCATGGTTTCCGTGGGCGGCACATTGGGTGAGTGAATGTCATAGACCCCAGGGCCGATATCGTTCGGGTAGTCGAACCGCTCAAAGGCCTCCAGCAGCTCCCCTTGGGAACGTGAGGTTTCAATGGTAATCACGTCCGCATCCAGCGCGGCGATCGCATCAATGATGTCGTTGAACTCCGAGTAGCACATATGGGTGTGAATCTGTGTTTCATCGCTCACCCCGCTGGCACTCAGGCGGAACGCCTCCACCGCCCAGTCCAGGTAGGGTTTCCACTCTTTCTGGCGTAGGGGCAGCCCTTCGCGAAGCGCCGGTTCGTCAATCTGAATGATGCGAATGCCGGCGGACTCCAAATCCACCACTTCATCTCGCAGCGCCAGCGCAATCTGGCGCGCCGTGGTGGCGCGGGGTTGGTCATCGCGCACAAATGACCAGAACAGCATGGTAATGGGGCCGGTGAGCATGCCTTTCACTGGTTTGCGGCTCAGAGACTGGGCGTAGCGAGCCCAGGCCACCGTCATGGGGCCGGGGCGGGAGACATCCCCGTAAATGATCGGCGGCTTCACGCAGCGCGAGCCGTAGCTCTGTACCCAGCCGAACTGGGTAAAGGCGTAGCCTTCCAGCTGTTCTCCGAAGTACTCCACCATGTCATTGCGTTCGGCCTCGCCGTGCACCAGCACATCCAGCCCCAACTGCTCCTGCTTGGCAATACAGTCGGCGATTTCCTGGCGGATGCGGCTCTGGTACTCCACCTCGGATAGCTGGCCTTGCTTGTAGGCGCGGCGGTTCTGGCGAATCTCGGTGGTTTGGGGAAAAGAGCCGATGGTCGTGGTCGGGAAGAGCGGCAATTGCAGTAACGACTGTTGGGCCCGAATGCGCTGAGCAAAGGAACTTTGGCGCTGGCTGTCGGTTGCGGTAACGGCCTTCAGGCGGCCCTGAACGGCGTCATTGTGAATGCGCTTGGAGGTTCGGCGCGAGCGCACGGCGGCGTCGCTGGCAGCGAGCGCGGCTTGGGCTCGTTCGCTCGGGCTCTCTCCCAGCAGCTCGGCCAGTACTACGACCTCATCGACCTTTTGCTGGGCGAAGGCAAGCCAGCTCTTGAGTTCATCGTCCAACTTGGCTTCACGGTGCAGGTCCACCGGCACGTGGAGCAGGGAGCAAGAGGGGGCCAACCACAGGCGATCACCCAGCCGCTTGGCTAGGTCACGAAGGGTTTCCACCGAGGCTGTTAGATCGTTGCGCCAAATGTTGCGCCCGTTAATTTGCCCAATGGACAGCACTTTATGGGGCGGGAGTCGGTCCACCACGCTCAGCAGCTGCTCCGGCGCGCGTGCGGCGTCGACATGCAGCCCGGCCACCGGCAGATTGATGGCAGTGGAGAGGTTGTCTCCCAGGCCGCCAAAGTAGGTGGCCAGCAGGAGCTTCGGCGAGCGCGTCTGCAGTTGGTGGTAGCAGGCCTCGAACGCTTGCTGCCACTCGCCCGGCAGGTCCAGCACCAGAATCGGCTCATCAATCTGCACCCACTCGGCTCCCGCTTCCGCCAGGGCGCTCAACAGCGCTTGGTAGGCGGGAATCACGTTCTCCAGCAGGCTCAAACGATTGAAGTCGGGGGCTTTTTCCTTGCCCAGCCACAGGTAGCTCAATGGTCCCAGAATCACGGGCTTGGCCTTATAGCCCAGCTCCACGGCCTCTCGGGTCTCCTCAATCACTTGGCGGTAGCTAAGTTCAAAGGTCTGCCCCGGGTGAAATTCGGGAACCAGGTAGTGGTAGTTGGTATCGAACCACTTGGTCATTTCGCAGGCACTGGCCGTGGCGCCGCTCGGCGCGCGACCTCGGGCCATGCGAAACAGGGTGTCAAGGTCGACGTTGGTGCAGGGGGCCGCTGGCGCTTCGGGCTGCGCCTCGGCTTCCGGATGGCAGCAATGGGTGTCCTCGTGCCGCTCATGGCTGTTTTTTTCAGGCCGCTCATGGCTGTCTTCAAACCGCTCATGGCTGTTTCCTCCTCGCTCAGGGCTGTCCTTCGGCTGTGGCTTATCCGTTTCATTGGCGTCGTTGGCTTCGGGGCGATGGCGCACCGGTACATTGCCCAGGGTGGCCGACAGGGCCAGAACCTGGTCGTACCAAGCAAAGTCTCCGGTGGGAAGCCAGTCCAGGCCGGCGTCGGCTTGTTGCTGCCAGTGGCGCTGGCGCAGCTCCCGGCCGGTGTTCTCCAGTTCGGTCCGAGACAGGTTGCCGGCCCAGTACGCTTCCACGGCCCTTTTAAGCTCGCGATGGGCGCCAATCCGCGGAAATCCGAGATTGTGCGTTTGAATGTGGCTCATGGTGTCACCTTTGCGTTGAATGGTTTGGTTAACTAATAGCCAGCATTCTCGACAAAGTACCAACATGAATCAAACTGAGTTTTTTCAGTTTTATCATGAATGAAATTAATAAATAGGTGCGGCGACTACAAGGACGCCGCCTTCAGCGCCCTCACCTTATGGGGTCAATGCCCCGGATACTGACTGTTTGCGCCTCCTGCTGTTGAGGTGCCTCCCCCCGATTCCAACTGGGATTTTAAGTTGAGTAGATTTTGATCAAGAGAGGCGTTTTCAAGACCCGTCAGAAACTTGGCTACGGTGCCGGTCATGTTCTCGGGCGGGGAAAAGTTGAAGGCGATGGATAACTCAGTTTGCCCATTATTGCGCGGGCTAAACGCGACGGTTCCCCAGTTTGTCAGCTCAGAGTCTTCCAGCGAACGCCACGAAAGGACTTTGTTCGGGGCATCTTCCACAATTTCAGAATCCCACTCGATCGTCGGCCCTACCGGGCCTTGCGCCACCCAATGGGAGATATTTCCTTCCTGGGGCTCTACTTGTTTGATGAAGTTCATAACCCGAGGCAGGTGACGTAAGTCTTTCCAGTAGCGGTATACCTCCTCTGGAGGCCGGTCAATGATTACTTGGCTTGCCAGCCGAACATCGGATTGACCGCGGGCGTCAACCGACTTGTCCTTCTTCATCGTGGCGCCGACCGCCGCTCCAGCGAGCCCCGCCCCAAGAACGCCCAACAGCCAGGGGCTATTACTGGAGCTGTCGTCGCTGGAATGCTGAGTGCCGGTATGCCGTTTGAGGTACCAAGCTGTGCCCGCAAGTAGCCCAAGGGCGCCGACTACGCCCAGATTATTAGATTTTGACGTTGTGGGTGAGGCTGATGTGAACTCGTGTGAATTTTGCATAACGGGCCTCCGTGACGTTTGGTTAAACACTCCGATTGGATGACGCAGCTACCGTGCCAAATGGAGTGAAATGATGCGACAGTTTCTGCTTTAAAATTTTCTCTTATAGAGTGTGACTCGATAAGTTCGTGTGCGTTCGAAAGAGAGTGAGAGGTAGTCTCCCTACCGGGGGAAGAGCTAACGTTTACAGGGCGTCGATCGTACGTTGCCTTCAGTGAGCCACCACTGCCGGTCGCTGCCAGGGCGGTTTTCGGGGTCATCAGTGCTCATTCTCATTCCTTCACCTGTATTGGTTCAACATGGCTTTGGTAATGACATTCCGGGATTCCTCGTAGCCCTCCCACGGGTCGGTCTTTAAGGCACCCAGGCGTCTGCGAATATTGTTGATGTTGTACCGGTTTGAGGTGGTCTGGGTAGACAATTCGTCCCAGCGCAAAGGCGTCGCGACCCTGGCATCTTCCTGGGCGCGGGTCGAGTAGCGAGCGATACTGGTATTGCCTCGGCCGTTGCGAAGGTAGTCGATAAAGACCTTTCCTCCGCGCTTGGACTTGGCCATGTTAGTGGTTAAGTTTCTTGGATCATCCTTGGCGTGTGCCCGGGCAATAGAGTGAGAAAATGCTTTCAGTGTGTCCCACTCCCATTTTGGCTCAATGGGTATGACCAAATGCAGCCCCTTACCGCCGCTTGCTTGCAAAAAGCTATCCAATCCCAGGGCGTCAAGCCGTTCCCGCAGACCAATTGCCGTTTCGCTGATCACTTGCCAACCGAGATTGGGGCCGGGGTCCAGGTCAAAGATCAGCGTGTCGGGCTTTTCCACATCAGATATTTGGCAGCCCCAGGGGTGAAACTCTAAAACTCCATATTGCACCAGCCATACCAGTTCTGAAATTGAGCTCACATATAGGTACGAGGAGCTGCCTCCTCTCTTTTCGGGTATGGGGGTGCGCGGGACATCCTTGGCGAACTGTTTGTCTGGGTGTTTTTGAAAAAAGCAGTCTTGCTCCAATCCTTCCGGACAACGCAATAGTGACAAAGGTCGATGACGTAGGTGGGGCAGAATGTGTTCCTCTAACTCTTCATAGTATCGAGCGACATCCAACTTGGTGATGCCGTGCTCTGGGTAGAGGACGCGGTCCGGGTGAGTGATCGGTACCCCGGCAACTACCGGCGTGTTGCTTCCAGAGGTCTTGGAACCTCCTGTGTTGGAGGTGGATTTTGTCGCTTTAGGGTCGGGTGGGGCATTCTCACCTGCGCTCATCTGAACCTCCGATGCCAGTTTGTCTTCGCGCACTCCTCGAAATATCGGGTGTCGCTGACTTCCTTCGATACCACGCCTTCCTGCTAAGAGATCCAAGAAGCGTCAGTTTGACTTAGCCTGGGTGGGACTGGCGGCTTTGCTCTAATAACGCTTCAAAAGCATTTTGGTGGATGGGCTGGGAGAAGAGGAAACCCTGCGCGTAATCACAGCCGGCGCGGGCCAGGAACTGTAACTGCTCCTCCTTTTCGACGCCCACGCCCACCACCTGGACGTTTATTGCGTGAGCCATGGCAATTAGGCCTTTCAGTACTCGGTCCGTCTTCCCGCCCTGTCCAGCGTTCTTGACCAGATCCCGGTCTATTTTGACGCACTCCAAATCGGTTTCCTGAAGGGCCAATAGAGAAAACAATTCGATCCCAAAGTTATCGATGGCCAGCTTTAGTCGCGGGCCTGGAAAAGCGGTATCGTGGCCTGGATTGTGGCTGGAGGCCTGAATGTTGTTGAACGAGGCGGGCGTGAGTTCCATGGTAATTCGGCTCTCTTCCATGTCAACCTCTGCCCTCCGGTCTCGCCAGTTGTCTACGAGGCTTCGGGTCGCAAAGGAGGCTGGTGATTCGTTAATATTAATGGGAAAGGGGCTGGCATTTGTCCGGCGCCACCGGCTGGAACACGCCGCTGCTTGCGCCAGTACGTAGTTGGTGATGCTGTCCATCATTCCGTTTTGTTCGGTGACGCTGAGAAAAGCGTCGGGAGTCAGAAGCCCCTTCGCCGGGTGGTGCCAGCGGAGCAAGGCTTCTGCACGGACGACGGCTCCCGTTTGGGTATCGACAATGGGCTGGTAGTAAACCTCCAGCTGGTTCTCCCTCAGGGCGTGGTCCAGCTCCCTGTGCAACCTCATATGCTCGGACTCGACTTTCGTCATCCAGGGCTCGTAGAGTTGAACCTGATGCCCGCCTTGGTCTTTGCCGGCATACATGGCCTGATCGGCTTTGTGCATCAATTGCCCGATCTCTTCGCCATCCCCGGGAAAAACCGCTAGGCCGATGCTGCCGGAAATGTGGACGCGGTGAGAATTAACACTGAAGGGCACTTCCAGGCTGGTTAGAAGCGCTTTGGCAGTCTGCTTCGCATTTTCTCTGCTAGTATCCTTCAAAATCAGGGTGAATTCGTCTCCCCCGAGACGGGCCACTGTGTCCATGGCCCGGACACTGCTCTTTAGCCTTTCGGCCACCTGTGCCAGAAGCCGATCGCCGACCTCGTGGCCGAGCTGGTCGTTGGCTTCCTTGAAACGATCCAGATCGATGAATAGTAACGCAAAGGCGCTATCTTTTCGCTGAGCTTCCAGTAGGGTCTGCTCGAGCCGATCAAGGAACAGGCGCCGGTTGGGGAGGGCGGTAAGGTCATCAAAGTTGGCGCTTCGCCAGCTTTGAAGCTCAATCTGTTTGCGCTCCGTGATGTCATGTGCCGTCTTGACGATAGCTTCAACTTCATTGCGATCGTCGAAAACCGGAGCAAAATAACAGTCAAAATACCGCTCAATACCAGAAGGCAAACCGTGATGAAGCTCTGCCCGCTGCGACTGTCCTTTAGAAATGACTTTGGCGATTTCCTCGTGGAGCTCTTTGAAAAAATCCAGCCCCAGCTCGTGAGGGGTTTTGCCAATAACGCCTCGGGGAGACGTATTGATTAAGTCGGCCATCGCCGTGTTGCAAAACAAGAAGTGCCCCTCAGAGTCAAATATGGCGGCGGGATCGACGGAGCCTTCCAGCATGGTTCTAATCAGGCGGGTCTCCTGTTCCCTTAAGAGGGAAAAGCTGGATACCGAACCAATAATCAATTGATCCACGGCCTCATTGAAGCGTAGCAACTGATCGATATCTTGTGTATCGATACCCGACTGGTTATTGCTCCAGGTCCATGTGATCCGGTTGCGCAGTGCCTGCAGTTCCTGTACCAACTGGAGCATGGACAACCCTTGATGCAGGCGGTCCGAGCCATGCTTTCCTCCGACCCCCGGTGCAGGGATTCTGCCTTCGCCCAGGGCTTTTCCTGTCGATTTCTCCTTTGTATGGGAGGTAGAAAGATCTTCGGCTATGAAATTCAATAGCTCACGGGCATGGTCTCTTAGTTCTCGAGAGTTTTCATTCTCAAGCCTCGGAGCAATCTCCAACAGCACCTGTTCCCAGTCTTTGAGTCGTTGCTCCATTGTCGTCTGGATAAACTGCGCCAGCTTCATGGTGAGAACTCTCTTCCGTTAACCATCGAATACATTTAAAAGAAGTGGTCTGCTCCCCCCGTTTTTCCAAAACTGCATTGGGCATTGATTGCAGTATAGACGATGGACGTCATCATTGAGTAAACCGAACCGGCTTGAGCATTGCGAGCGACATCATCGGAACAACTTATGCGGAACCCGCGGCTAAAAGCACACGGCATACGGATGGTTATTGCAGCATAGCCTCCAGGCGCATACGCACCTGGAGTCCATTTACTGTTTTAACATGCCGCACGCGACCGGTTTTCCGCCATCAGCCACCCGGCTTTCTATATCGCCACTTGACTCTCGGGGGTGGCCCAAAGCCAGTCCGGGCATGAGTGTCATTAACATGGCCGCCGCTGTGGTGGCGAAACGGCCTAGAGGGTGAACGGTGATCATAGCCGGGCTCCTCCATTATTCTGCTTTGATGACACCACAGGCGACGCGAGCTCCGCCTCCGCCCAGCGCCTTGGGGTCGTCGGAATAGTTGTCGCCACCCGCGTGAATGACTAGCGCTCGCTCGGTCAGTTGATTCAGGTGAAGACGTGGGGCCAAGTAGGTTTGGGAGACCTTTCCCTTTTCGTCCGCAAATAGCGCGGGCAGGTCCCCAAGATGGCCCTCCGGGTCATAGGGACCCTGATGTTGGCCGTGGTCATCCGGATCGTAATGGCCCCCGGCCGCCGCCGCAGGCGTAACCTTCCCTTCTTTTTCTTTTGGCCCGCAGTCCGGGTTTTCATGTAGATGAAACCCGTGGAGCCCTGGGCTTAAGCCCTTAAGAGAGGGCTTGATTAAGACCCCGAAGCGGTGTTCTTTAAGGGTGATGGACCCGATCGCCTCCCCTTGGCCTTCAGAGGTGGCTTTGTGGAGATCCACTTCAATGCTTTCTTCCGCGTAACCGGCCGGGGCGATTAGAACGGTGGCCGTGAGTACAAGCAACCCAAAGCTGGCATGTTTCATATCGTGCTCCTTTCGTTGTTTACGGGCGCTGTTTATGAAGATTTTGCGTGACTTTTTTCAATGCTCTTTATTAGGGGATAGTTATTGAGTGCTTAAGTTCCTGACTTTATGCCGGGGCTGGATCTCGCGTCATAAGGACAGTGGAAGCAACACCGGTGAAGCTGTTATTATGAACATAATTGAAGCATTTCTGTATTTTTATGAGCGTGGCTAATGTGGGTGGAAGCATCTGCCCAGAAGGCCGTTTTGTTTCGTCGTTGGGAATGCCCGTATGTTGGAATTGCGCCACCTGAAAACGCTAGTTGCGTTGCGGGAAACCGGCTCGCTGGTGGAAGCCGCCGAGCGGGTCCACCTGACTCAGTCCGCTCTTTCCCACCAACTGAAAGACCTGGAAAGCCGGCTGGGCGGCGAACTGTTTATCCGTAAAAGCCGACCACTGCGTTTTACCGCCGCGGGTAAGCGCCTTCTGGCGCTGGCCGATGATGTTTTGGTCCGACTGGATGAGGCCGAGCGAGATATTCACAAGCTGCTCCACGGTGAGGCTGGTCGGCTGAATATGGCCATTGAGTGCCACAGCTGTTTTAACTGGTTGATGCCGACGGTGGAGGTTTACCGCAACCAATGGCCGGCCATTGAGCTGGATTTTTCCAGCGGATTTACGTTCGAGCCTTTGCCCGCCCTGATTCAGGGGGATATCGACTTGGTCGTCACCGCCGACCCGCAACTGATTCGCGGTGTGGAGTATGTGCCATTATTTGCCTACGAAATGCAGTTCGCCATGGCCAAGAACCACCCACTGGCGGAATGCCCCTACTTGGAAGCCGAAGACTTAGTGGACCAAACGTTGATCACCTATCCGGTCGAACGCGGCCGGCTGGATGTGTTCAAGCAGTTTCTGGAACCTGCGGGGGTGGAACCCGCCGCCATTCGAACCACGGAATTAACGATGATGATGGTCCAGTTAGTGGCCAGCGGCCGGGGCGTGACGGCGCTGCCTAATTGGGTTCTGGCCGAGTACGTGGACCAATCGCTACTGACGGTTCGCTCGGCGGGGGTGCGGGGCGTGTGGCCCATTCTCTACGCGGCGGTGCGCGAAGCACAGCTTGATGCCCCCTATATGCAGGACTTCCTCAAGCTCGCCCGAGACCACTGCTTACACCACCTAAAAGGGGTCCGGAGAGTATCGGGATAAAGCCATAATCTATAACGGGGGACGGGAGTGATGGAGCTGGTGGCATGCTAAAAGCCAGCCCGAGAAGGCTGGCTTTTTTGGGGTCAACATTTTCTGAGTCAAGGGCGCGGGGTTTAGGTGCCCAGCGCGCTCATTACCGCATCGTAATCCGGCTCGTCGGCCACTTCGCTGACCAGCTGGGTATAGGTAACTTTGCCCTGCTCGTCGACAATGACCACCGAGCGAGCGTTCAGGCCGGTCATGGGGCCTTCGGCCATGCGCACACCGTAATCCTCGGCAAAACTGGAACGGAAGGCCGACGCGGGGATGACTTGGTCCAGGCCTTCGGCGCCGCAGAAGCGTGCAAGGGCGAAAGGCAAGTCCTGAGAGACGCACAAAACAACGGTGTTTTCCAATGAACTGGCCTTTTCATTGAAGGTGCGGACCGATTGAGCGCAGGTGGGTGTGTCGACACTGGGGAAAATGTTCAGTACCACACGTTGGCCTTTAAAATCACTCAAGCTGACTTCAGACAAGTCGGTTTTCACCAGAGTGAAGTCGGGGGCCTGACTTCCCTTGGCGGGCAGCTCGCCACTGGTTTTAAATGGGTTACCTTTCAATGTAACAGTTGCCATGCTGTGCTCCTGCTCAATGGTGAGAAAAACACGGTCTGCTGGACAGACCGCGAGATAGGCATTACAACGCTGAGGCGAACATATTGCAAGCGGCGCTAAGGTTTCTCTCCTTGAGAAGCTCGCCTCTCGCCGCCTTGATCAACTGTGGAACGGCCCTCA
The DNA here is from genome assembly GCF_039822625.1 of Marinimicrobium locisalis. Classification (NCBI taxonomy): domain Bacteria; kingdom Pseudomonadati; phylum Pseudomonadota; class Gammaproteobacteria; order Cellvibrionales; family Cellvibrionaceae; genus Marinimicrobium; species Marinimicrobium locisalis. The sequence goes on along the minus strand of NZ_JBDLLG010000024.1, from coordinate 17,411 downwards.
TGAACCCAGAGCAACGCCCGCAAACCCGGAATCTAAGCCTACTGGAGCGCATTGCGCGGTGGGGCAATCGGCTACCCACGCCAGCGCTGCTGTTTTTCTGGCTGTGCGTGGTCATGATGGTGGTATCGGCGCTAGCCGCAGCGCTCGGCGCCGAGACGCAAGTACCCGGGCAGGAACACCAGGTGCTCGTGCGCAGCCTGCTTAGTGCGGAGGGCCTTCGCTGGATCTTAACCCACACGGTGGAGAACTTCGTCAGTTTCGCCCCGGTAGGCACCGTGTTGGTGGCGATGCTGGGGCTGGGTGTTGCCGAGCACTCGGGCTTACTTCGAGTACTGCTGGAACGGTTGGTTCGCGGCGCCCCGCGGGTGCTTATGACCTGGGTCGTCGTGTTTGCCGGCATTGTCTCCAACCTCGCCATGGATGCGGGTTATGTCGTATTAATCCCGCTCGCGGGAGTGCTTTTTTCCGTGGCGGGCCGACCGCCTCTGGCGGGCATTGCCGCCGCCTTCGCCGGGGTGTCGGCCGGTTACAGTGCCAACCTCTTGCTCGGCCCGGCGGATGCGATCCTGGCGGGAATGTCCACTGAAGCGGCAAATATCGTCTCGCCGGGCTACACCGTCGGAATCGAAAGCAACTATTACTTCGCGGCGGTTTCCGCGGTGCTGCTCAGCCTGGTTGGCACGCTGGTGACGGAGCGTTGGGTGGTTCCGTATTTAGCGCGAACCGAAGGCGGTGAACCGGAAATGCACTCGGGAAGCGGTTCGGATGCGGCCGCTTCTATGGCCGTGGCGGATATCCGCGGTCTGTGGGCCGTCACCATCTGGACACTGCTGTTCGTTGTGGCGGTGGTGCTGGCCTCCGTGCCCGAAGGGGCACCGCTGCGCGACCCGGCCAACCCCGACTTTCTGAACTCGGCCGCCGTGCGCGGCGTGGTGGTGCTTATCGCCTTCTACGCCGCCGTGGCGGGCTGGCTGTTCGGCCGCTTTAGTGGCCGCTATACACGCAGTGCCGCCGTAGTGGAGGCAATGGAAACCACCATGGCCACCATGGCGGGCTACTTGGTTTTGATGTTCTTTGCCGCTCAGTTTGTCAATTACTTTGCTTGGAGCAATCTGGGAACGCTGTTGGCGGTGACCGGTGCCAACTGGCTGGAGGGGCTGGCCCTGCCCGAGAGCCTGCTTTTGCTGGTGTTTGTGTTTATGGCGGCGTTTATCAACCTGTTTGTTGGCAGTGCCTCGGCCAAGTGGGGGCTGTTGGCGCCGGTGTTCGTGCCCATGCTGTTTCTGCTGGGTATTAGCCCGGAGGCGACGCAAATGGCGTTTCGAATCGGGGACAGCAGTACCAACATTATTACGCCGTTGATGCCGTATTTCGGGGTGGTGGTGGCCTTTGCCCAGCGCTACCGGCCGAACCTTGGCCTCGGGACTATGATGTCGATGATGTTGCCCTACAGTGTGGCGTTTTTGATTGGCTGGAGCCTTTTGATGCTTTTTTGGCTGTGGCTCGGCTGGCCGTTGGGCCCGGGGGCGGAGGTGCTGTTGGATTAGGTGCGAGGTGGTTGCAAAGTGGGGGTAAACTGCGGATAATGCGCCCCACTTGAGTGGAGCACTGCCCGGTGCTTTGAATGCTCAAGCTGCTATGGTGGCCTTGCCGGTCCCCTCGCAATGATCAGCTGTGAACCCCGCCAGGCCCGGAAGGGAGCAACGGTAGCAGCTTAATCATGTGCCGGGGTGTGGCTGGTGAGGTCGCCTCCTTAACTCTCCAGTGATTTTCCCCAACTCCGACCCGTGTCCCGACTACCCGTAGGGCGTGGTAAGCGAAGCGCACCCGCCGTAAATACACTTGATACCGACACCCATGGCAATTTGTGGGATAGCGTCGAGTCCGGTCCGCTGTCGGGTGCACTGTTCCCAGACACGCCGTGAACCCATGACGTGAATGGAGTCACTAATGCCGCGATGGCATGGATGCCATGGAGCGGCCCCTGGGGGCTCGAATCGCGAGTCCCTCGCTCCACGGTCTGGGAACAGTGCACCCGACAGCAGACCTCAGTGCCATTGGCATATACTGTGGGAGAGTGAAGAATCGTATGAAGGTTAAAGTTAGCACTGAGGCCCGAGGTGGGGTATACCGGTTATAGACTCTCTGAGGCATGGATGCCGATGAGAAGCCCCCATGGACGGGTTCACGGCGGGTCTATAACCGGTATACCCCACCTCGGGCCGGACGTGATGCCAATCCCATACATTCCTACGTATTTGTGGGGGCTATAGGAAGTGTATTTACGGCGGGTGCGCTGCGCTTACCACGCCCTACGGGTCCTTGGAGGTGGGTGCACTAGGTGGCGCTGCCCGGGGGTGGCGTATATATAAAGGGGCATCTTCCGGTATACTCGCGCTTTGATTCGCACCATCGATCCACTGAGGAAGGCATGAGCTACCAAGTCCTGGCCCGCAAATACCGTCCCCGCACGTTCCGCGAGACCGTGGGGCAGGAGCACGTGCTCCAGGCGCTCATCAACGCCCTCGACCACAACCGGCTACACCACGCCTACCTCTTCACCGGCACCCGCGGGGTCGGTAAAACCACCATCGCGCGGATTCTGGCAAAATGCCTCAACTGCGAAAGCGGCGTCAGCTCCGAGCCCTGTGGCCAATGTACCGCCTGCGTGGAAATCGCCGAAAACCGGTTTGTCGACCTGATCGAGGTGGACGCCGCCTCCCGCACCAAAGTCGAAGACACCCGGGAACTGCTGGAAAACGTCCAATACGCGCCCACAAGAGGCCGCTACAAGGTCTACCTGATCGACGAAGTGCACATGCTCTCCGGGCACAGCTTTAACGCCCTGCTCAAAACCCTGGAAGAGCCGCCGCCCCACGTCAAATTCCTGCTGGCCACCACCGACCCGCAAAAACTGCCGGTGACCATCCTCTCCCGGTGCCTTCAGTTCAACCTGAAGAACATGAATCCCGAGTGGATCGTGCACCACCTGAAAGAGATTCTGGAAAAAGAACTGGTGCCCTTCGAAGAGAGTGCCCTGTGGCTGCTGGGCCGTTCCGCGGACGGCAGTATGCGCGATGCCATGAGCCTGAGTGACCAGGCTATTGCCTACGGCTCCGGTAAGATTACCGAGGCGGAGGTGCGGGCCATGCTGGGTACCATTGACCAGCGCGCCATTTACGACATGATTGGCGCTCTGGCCGGTCAGGATGGCAAGGCTTTGTTGGGCGCGGTGGAGCAGATGTCCGAGCAGGCACCGGATTACGCCGCCGCCTTGGCCGAGCTACTGGCGCTGTTGCATCGAGTGGCGATCGCCCAGGCACTGCCCGAAGCCGTGGACAACAGCCACGGGGATCGTGACAAGGTGTTGGAACTGGCCCAGGCCTTGGCGCCGGAAGATGTGCAGCTGTTTTACCAGACCGCCTTGCTCGGGCGGCGGGATCTGCCCCTGGCGCCGGATCCGCGCGCCGGGCTTGAAATGGTGCTCCTGCGCATGCTGGCGTTTAAGCCCCAGGGCTTGGCCGAGATTCCCAAAAAGCCGTTGCCCACCGCCGGGGAGAGCACGCCCCCCGCCAGCCCCGGCGAGCGGCTGGCCGAACAGATTCCCCAAGAAACCGCGACCGAATCCAAGCCGGAGGCCACCCCTGAACCGGCTCCCCGGGAGGAGCCGACCTCCGACCCAAAGCCGTCGGCTGACGACCATCCCGAGCCGGGAGCGCCGGCGACAGCCTCCCCTGCGGCTCCACCACAAGAGACGTCCGCCGCCTCAAACCGAGCATCAGCGCCAGAGCAGCCTTTAGCGGACAAGCAGCCTTCGCCTCGAGAAGAGCCCCCCCCTTATACCGAGGAGGAGCTCCCGCCCTTCGATGGCCCTTACGAACCGGCGCCAGAGAGGGACGCCAGAGAGCCAGAGCGAGCGCCCGAACCCGTTCGGGAATCGCCGCCGTCGGCCCCCGAAGCCCGGAACGAACCTCCAGCCCCGGCGCCCGCCAGCTCAGCGGCCCCCGCACCGGCGATGAGCAACGCCGAGGCGGCTGCGCAAAAGAAAACCGTGCCCAAGGTGGCGCTTGCCGATACTCGGCCGGAAAATTGGGCGCAGGTATTTTTGGGACTTAACGCCGGGGGGCTGTTGCAGAGTACCGCCGCCAACTGTGTACTGGTCGGACGCCAGGGCAACGATTTGAGCTTTGTCCTTGATGAGCGCCACAGTGCCTTGTTTGACGAAGGCCAGCAGCAGCGGCTGGCGGATGTGCTCAGTGATTATTACGGTGAGCCGGTGCGGGTGCGCATCCAGCCCGGAGAGGTGGAAGGGGAAACCCCCGCCGCCCAGGCTCAGCGCATCAAAGAAGAGAATCGGGTCCAGGCGCTTGAAGCCATGAAAACGGACCCCATCGTACAACAGCTGGTCGAACATTTCGGGGCGACTTTGCGCGAGGATACCGTTCAGCCCTTGGAATAGCCCCGGGGCGGCCCGCTATTGGGCATCAAGTATGAGGTGAATTATGAAAGGTTTGGGCGATTTTATGAAGCAGGCCCAGGAAATGCAGGCCAATATGCAGAAAATGCAGGAAGAGCTGGCTCAGTCGGAAGTCACCGGCCAGTCCGGCGCCGGCTTGATTTCCGTGGTCATGACCGGCCGGCACGATGTTCGAAGCGTGAGCATTGATGACAGCCTGATGAGCGAAGACAAAGAAGTGCTTGAAGACCTTGTGGCCGCCGCGGTCAATGATGCCGTGCGCAAGGTGGAGGCCCACAGTAAGGAAAAAATGGCGGATGCGACCTCCGGCATGGGCATTCCGCCGGATTTTAAAATGCCGTTTTAAAGGTGGCCTCTGTGTTCAGTCCCCTGATTGATGACTTAATTTCAGCGCTACGCTGTCTGCCCGGCGTTGGGCCTAAATCCGCCCAGCGGATGGTGCTGCATCTACTGGAGCACAATCGTGAGGGGGCGGCCCGCCTGGCTCGCAGTCTGGACAAGGCCATTGAGGGGGTGGGGCGCTGCCAGCGTTGCCGCACGCTCACCGAGCAAACGGTGTGTGGCATCTGCGACAACCCGCGCCGGGACGGCTCGGTGCTGTGCGTGGTGGAAACCCCCGCCGATGTCGTGGCCATTGAGCAGGCGGGCGGCTACCAGGGTAAGTACTTTGTGTTGCTCGGGCGCCTGTCACCCATCGACGGTATCGGGCCGGAAGAAATCGGGATGGATCACCTTACCAACCAGTTGAAAAGTGGCGAGGTGAGTGAAGTCATCTTGGCCACCAACCCCACCATGGAGGGTGAAACCACCGCCTTCTACATCAGCGAACGCGCCAAGGAGTTGGGTGTGGCCGTTTCGCGCATCGCCCATGGCGTGCCTTTGGGGGGCGAGCTGGAATTTGTCGACGGCGGCACCCTCGCCCATGCATTCTCCAGTCGAAAGGCGTTATGACCTCCCATCTGAATGACCCAGTGAACACCCATCCGAGCGGCCCCATGAGCACGATTCCGACCGACCCCATCTGGATTGATCAGAATCACCAACTGGCCGAGCTGTGCGAGCGCTGGCGAGGCCAGGGCGCGGTGGCGGTGGATACCGAGTTCATGCGCTCGGAAACCTTCTACCCCATCGCCGGGCTGCTGCAGATCGGCGATGGTCAGGGGTGCTACCTGATTGACCCGTTGGCCATTGATGAGCTCGAGCCGCTCCGGGCCCTGTTTCAGGACCCTGGGGTGACCAAGGTATTGCATGCCTGCTCCGAGGACCTGGAAGTATTCCAGCGTTGGTTGGGGGTGCTGCCCGAGCCGCTGTTTGATACCCAAATCGGGGCGGCCTTCGCCGGGCTGGGGTTCTCTATTGGCTACGCCAACCTGGTGAACACTCTGCTGGAAATCGACATTCCCAAGGGAGAGACTCGCTCGGACTGGCTGCAAAGGCCCCTGTCCGTGCCTCAAAAAAAATACGCCGCGCTCGATGTGGCCCACATGCTCGTCGTATACGGCAAGCTGCTCAAGATGTTGCGCGAAACCGGTCGCGTGGAGTGGGCGCGAGCTGATAGCGCAGACCTGGTGGCGAATGCCAAAGCCGTGCCGGATTTCGAAAGTTACTACCTCAAGCTCGGTTCGGCCTGGAAGTTGCGTCGGCGGGAATTGGCGGTGCTTCGGCGCTTGAGCGCCTGGCGCGAGCGCGAGGCCCGGGAGCGCAACCGCCCGCGCAACCGGTTGATTAAGGAGGCGGGCCTCTGGGAGTTGGCCCGCCGCCAGCCCTCGGATCGGGCTCAGCTCCAGGCGTTAAAAGACGTGCCGGCTCACACTCAGGTGGAAGAGGGCGAAGCCCTCTTGGCCGAAATCCAGGTGGCGCTCGCCGAGCCCGAAAGTGATTGGCCCGAGCGGTTGGACCCGCCTCTGGGACGGGCCGAAGCCCCCATGATGAAGGCCTTGAAACGCCATGTTCGCGGCATCGCCGAATCCCTGGCACTGCCGCCGGAGCTGTTGGTGCGCAAGCGCGAGTACGAAGCCATTGTTCGCTCCGGCCTTAAGGGGGGCGCCTTTGAGCTGCCGCCGCGATTAAAGGGCTGGCGTTTTGAGCTCTTGGGGCAGGGTCTTCTGGATGCCGCCGAGCAACAGCGCTCAAGCCTGCCGGACGAGGAGGAAGAGCAATGAAAACACTGGTGGAAATCTTTCGCAGCCCGAAAGAGGCGGGCATGTACCTCTACGTGAAACGCGCCGAAGGGCTGGAACATGTACCCGAGGATCTGCTCAAACGCTTCGGCAAGCCTCAGTCGGCCATGGTTCTGGCGCTTACCCCAGAGCGCAAGCTGGCTCGCACCACGGCCGAGCGGGTGCTCGCCTGCCTGGATGAGCCGGGATACTACCTGCAATTGCCTCCAGGCCCGGAAGCCGATGCGGAAGCGGCCGATATTCGAGCGCACAATAGCAAAATGGGGCGCTAGCGTGATAGCTCAGCGGGCCTTCTGGGAGCGCAAGCGGCTAGAGGAAATGACCGCGCAGGAATGGGAGTCGCTGTGCGACGGCTGCGGCAAGTGCTGTCTGCACAAGCTGGAGGACGAAGACACCGGCGAGCTTCTGTTTACGAATATTGCCTGCCGGTATTTGGACGCCGGTACCGCCTGTTGCACCGACTATCCCAACCGGCAGCGCAACGTGCCCGATTGCACGGTGCTGCGCCCGGAAGACGTAGAGGCCTTCCATTGGCTGCCCGATACCTGCGCCTATCGGCTATTGGCCGAGGGCGAGCCATTGCCCGAGTGGCATCCACTGGTGACCGGGGATCCGGCCAGTGTGCGCCAAGCGGGGGTTTCCGCCGCCGGACGTTTTGTCTCGGAAGCCAGCGTTTCGGAAGCGGATTGGGAAGAATACGCCATCACCTGGGTATAGCGGACGGTTGAGTATTACCCGCCCGAGGTGAAAGGCCCTCAAGAGAAAATGATAGGAGCCGATAGAGTGATGACAACGGGTTATACCATTGCCTGGATGGTTTACATTGCCGGCGCGCTGGCGCTCCTGGCGGTGACATGGCGAATCACACGGTCCGCCCGGCGGGAGTGGCGACACTTACTGCTGGTGACCGTGGGCGCACTACTGCTAACCCCCGGGCCCATCGTGGTCGAGGAGCAGGTTTTTTTGGCGCCAGCGCTGTTTGTGCTGGTTCTGGATGCATTGTTCGATACCTTGGCCAGTGCCTCCCGTTCGGGATTGATTTTGTTGGGCGTTTGGCTGGTGACTTTGATGTTTTCCCTGGTGTTTCAGTTGTTGGTGCGGCCCAAACAGAACTCGGGCTGACATTGCCGTTTCGCGAAGAACTGCTATAACTAACAGTAATTAAACGACAAGCCGGAGTCTGGACTTTACGCATTGGGGTGTGGCGGCTTGCGCCACAGGAGATTGTCATGGCGAATCATATTTTTATTTTGGCGGCGGTGATGAGTATCGCCGGGGTCTTCGGGGGGCTGATTAACTACTATCAGTTGACCCAAGAGCACGAAGATGACGCCGCTTTACCGCGTTGTATCGTCCTGGGCATCGGCGCGGCCTTTCTGGTGCCGGTGATTCTGTTTTTCGTCCAAAGTGATCTGATCACGGAAATTCGCGATGACCCTTCCCGCCTGCTGATTTACACCGGCTTCTGCTTGATTGTCGCTATTGCTTCGCGGCTGGTGTTGACCAGCACACCCAAGCGTATCCTGCGCGAGGCTCAAGTTGCCCGCACGCAGGTGGAGGAAATGCAACACGAACTGCGCATCATGCAGGAGGAGGTGCTGCCCCTGTTGGATACCGAAACCGAACAGGAAACCGACCTGGATGATAACGCCGGCCCCATGGAGCCGGAGGAACTGGACATCGCGGCCAGCAAGGTGCTCAGGACGCTCGGCGTGGGCCGGCACATTTACCGCTCAATGGCGGGGGTATGTCGCGAAGCCGGAGCGGATGAGGCGACGATTCAAAAATCCCTCAATGTGCTGGTCAATCGCCAACTGGCCGGTAAACTCAATACCCGTAAAGGCGTCCGCTGGTACTTGACCGAGAGGGGACGTCGGGCCCTGGATATAATGGTGTAACAATGAAAAGCCGGGGCCTTGTGCTGTGCTTATGGGTTCTGCTTGCCCTCGGTGGCCCCCTACAGCTCCGAGCCCAGGCCCCCGTCTCTGATGGCCAGCCGCCGTCGGATATCCGCCTGGTAGTGGATATCTCCGGCAGCATGAAGCGGACCGACCCTGAAAACCTGCGCCGCCCGGCGCTCTCTCTCCTGGTTCGACTGCTCCCCCCCGATAGCCGGGCCGGCGTCTGGACGTTCGGGGAGTCAGTGAACATGTTGGTGCCTCACGGGCGAGCCGATGCCCCCTGGAAAGCCGGGGCCCTGGAGCGCGTGGACGATATCAACTCAGTGGCGCTGTTCACTCATATTGGCGCCGCCCTGGAAGCCGCTGCCTATGATCGTGACTGGCTGAAAGAGAAGGGCCGCCGGGCGGATATTATTTTGCTCACCGACGGGGTGGTGGACGTCAGTCCGGATGCCGGTGTGAGCGCCCGTGAGCAACAGCGGGTGGTGAACACCCTAATTCCCGAGCTCAGAGCAGCGGGGTACCGAGTGCATACCATCGGCTTGTCCGATGAGGCCGACGAAGCGCTGCTGCGTCAAATCGCTCGAGCCTCTGACGGGCTGTTCAGCCGGGCTCGCAACGCGGAAGACCTGATGGACAGCCTTCTGCTCATTTTTCAGCAGTCCGTGCCAGCAGATCAGTTGCCGATTAACGACGGCTTCTTTCTGGTTGACGAGAGCGTCGAAGAGTTTACCGCCCTGGTTCGGCGGGACTCAGATCAGGCCCCCACCGTACTAATCGACCCACAAAACCGGGAGCACCGACACCCACCGACGCTTTCCAAAATGAATTGGCACCACACCGAAGCCTATGATCTGATTACTGTGACGGACCCTATGCCAGGGCGTTGGAAAATTAGCGCAGAGCTGCAACCCTTCAGCCGGCTGACTGTGATCAGCGACTTGAAGTTAGTGGTGGAGCCTCAACCCAACAACGTTTACGTGGGTGAGCCCCTGCCGCTTCGGTTTCATCTGCGGGATGATAACGGCATCATTGATGAAGCGGAGGTGCTGGATTTGCTGACGGTCACCGCCGATATTCGCGGTCCCGAAGGGGAGGTTGTTGCCCAGCGCTCGGGCCCGGCAACGGCGCCGGTCGACGGCGTTTACGAGCTTACCCTGTCCGCCCCCGAGCGCCCGGGAGAGTACGACCTGACCATTTTACTCGACGGCAAAACCTTCAAGCGGCTCTATACCCATCAACTTATGGTTGCCACGCAGTTTGAAGTGGATCTCAGCAAACGGCATGAGCAGGACCAAGTGATTTGGACGTTGGTCGTTGACGGAAAAGAGTCGGTCAACCCGGAACAGACCAGCGTGGTGGCCCATGTTCGCCACTCTGAGGGCGGCAGCTCGGTTGAAACCTTGGAGCCCCGTTCGCGCGGAGTTTGGGCGTTGGAGCTCAATCCGGAAAAACGGGGGCATTATCGGATCTCGCTCAAGGCGAGCGGGCGCACCCAGGAGGGCAAGCGCTTCGAAGAGCATCTCCCGAGCCAGTATTTCAGCTATCCCGAAGCGGACGACCCTGAGCCCGACCCGGTGGGCGAAGCCATTGAGAGCCTTGAGGGAGAACTCGAAACACAGAGAGAGGAAACCGAGCGCGCCCGCAGTGGGGAGGCGACCGAAGCGCCCGTATCCGAAACGACCTTGAGCAGCCCGGAGGAGGCGGAGGAGGAGCCCGCGCAAGCTCGGCCCGACACGCCCAAGCCCGCCGCAGGCGAACCCGCCCATCCAGCGGTGTTGATTGGAAGCTTGGTTTTCGCCAACGGACTATTGCTGGTGCTGGCGTACGTGGCTTACCGCGCGATCGTGGGCGAACGTAAGACCCCGGTACTGGAAGAAGCGGACGAGGAGGGCACCGAACCGGAGCCTGGAGAAACTCCGCTCATGCAGGCCATCGAAACCGAAGAGGAGCCGAAAGAACCCGCCCAGGGTGAGGCGGCGCCGGACTCTGGCACGCCGTCAAAAGACGAGTCGGAACCGACATCAGCCCCCCCGCCGAAAGACGAGGCCGCACCGGAGTCGGGGGACAGCTTTGATCTAGAAAACGAAGATCCGCTATTTCCACTGCCCGATGAGGACGATGACGAACCGCGCCAGTGAGTGCTTCTCTTGCTCATAAATCCGAGCTATCGTGCCGATAGGGGTGAGAATGTAGCCGGCGGCCTTGAATTTCCTCTGCCACGCTCTCATGTAATGGAATAAGGGTTTTGTAAGGACACTCGGTAAGAGTGTCGTCATTCAATCATTGAGGAGAAGGTCATGGAAATTGATATTGGCATTAAACAAAGTGATCGGGAACAGATTGCCGAAGGCCTGTCCCGCCTGCTGGCGGATAGTTACACTCTTTATCTGAAAACGCACAACTTCCACTGGAACGTCACCGGCCCGATGTTTCAAACGCTGCACCTGATGTTTGAAGAGCACTACACCGAGCTGGCCGAAGCCGTGGATGTGATTGCCGAGCGGATTCGCTCGATTGGTTTCCCCGCGCCGGGGACCTATAAAGAGTTTGCCGAGCTGAGCAGCATTAAGGAAGAGCCCGGCGTCCCTAAAGCGGAAGATATGATCCGGCGCTCCGTGGAAGGTCATGAAGCGGTGGTTCGCACCGCCCGCTCCCTGTTTCCCGCCGCTGAAGAGGCCAGAGACGAGGCGACCGCTGACTTGCTGACTCAACGTATCCAACTGCACGAGAAAACCGCCTGGATGCTGCGCAGCCTGCTGGAATAGTGCCATGATGGTTTGTGGTGGCTCACTTCGTGAGTAGCGCAAAGCCAGATCTTGAGTAAGTCTCCGAAAAAGCCCCGCAAAAGCGGGGCTTTTTCTTTAGGGGCACCCTAAAGCAGTACCCCGTCGTTTCCCGGAGCTGGAGTCTCATTCCTAACTTTTGGGCTCTGCGAGCCCAAAACCCATCTGTTATCATCGCGGGCTTAACCTTGAGAGCCTGAAATGTCAGAGAACAGAACCCCAACAGAGCAGCCCGTGCCCCCCTTGCCCGAGCATTTTGAGGGCGAGCCTATCCTCAGCCGTGACCGTCACCGTCTGTGGCGCCGCTGGCGCGAGCTGGACGAACGTCGCCGTGCCGGGCAGCCCCTGGGAAAAGACGCGCAAAAATGGCATGAGCAGTACCAGCGCTCGCACGAACGGTACGAGCGGCGCCGTGAATACCTGCCGGAAACGATTGCGTACCCGGACCTGCCCATCAGTGACAAGCGGGAAGATATTGCCGCGTTGATTCGGGACCACCAAGTAGTGGTGCTCGCCGGGGAAACCGGCTCGGGCAAAACCACGCAGTTGCCTAAGATCTGCCTGGAGCTTGGGCGGGGCGTAAGCGGCATGATTGGGCACACCCAACCCCGTCGCGTGGCGGCGCATACCGTGGCCCAACGCATTGCCGAAGAGTTGCAAACCCCGCTGGGGGATCGGGTAGGGTACCAGGTGCGGTTTAGTGACCAGACCAGTGAGCAGAGCCTGGTCAAGGTCATGACCGACGGCATTTTGCTGGCGGAGATTCAGAACGACCGGTTTTTGTCCCGTTACGATACCCTGATTATCGACGAAGCTCACGAGCGTAGCCTGAACATTGATTTCCTACTGGGCTTTTTGAAGCAGCTCCTGCCCAAGCGGCCAGACCTAAAGGTGATTATTACCTCGGCCACCATTGATCTGGAGCGCTTCTCCCAGCACTTTGATAATGCGCCCATCATTGAAGTCTCCGGCCGAACTTATCCGGTGGATGTCTGGTACCGCCCTCCGCTGGAGTCGGACTCCGACGGAGAGGACAGCTACCAACCCCTTCTCGATGCCATTGCTGAAATCGAGGATTACGAGCGGGGCGCGGGCAAGGGGCAGCGCGGCGGAGATATTCTGGTATTTATGAGCGGCGAGCGGGAAATTCGAGAAGCGGCCCAGAGCATCCGCCGTGCCGGCTTTCAACATATGGAGGTATTGCCGTTTTACGCCCGGCTGAGCATGGCCGAACAGCAAAAAGTCTTCGCCCCCCACAAGGGACGACGGGTGGTGCTGGCCACCAACGTGGCGGAAACCTCCATTACCGTGCCCGGCATCCGCTACGTTATTGACCCGGGCTTTGCGCGGCTGAGCCGCTACAGCTACCGCACCAAGGTGCAACGCTTGCCCATCGAGCCAATTTCCCAGGCCAGCGCCAACCAGCGCAAGGGCCGCTGCGGCCGGGTGGCCGAAGGCATCTGCATTCGCCTGTACAGCGAGGAGGACTTTCTCTCCCGCCCCGAATTTACGGACGCGGAAATTTTACGAACAAACCTGGCGGCGGTGATTCTGCAAATGCTGCAGCTTCGCATGGGGGATATTCACAAATTTCCCTTTATTGACCCGCCCGACCATCGCCTGATCAATGACGGATTCAAGCTGCTGCAGGAATTGCACGCGGTGAACGGCAAGGGACGGCTGACCCCCACGGGAAAGCAACTGACTCGCCTGCCACTTGACCCCAAGCTGTCCCGAATGTTGCTGGCGGCCGGCGAACTCAATTGCCTGCGGGAAGTGTTAATCATTACCAGCGCCCTGTCCGTACAGGACCCGCGCGAGCGCCCGGCTGACAAGAAGCAGGCAGCGGATCAGTTTCACCGGCGTTTTTGGCACGAACATTCGGACTTTCTCGGCTTCGTTAAGCTGTGGGACTACTTTGAGCAGCTGCGCCAGGAGCTATCGCAAAACCAAATGCGCAAGCAGTGCAAGAAGGAATACCTCAATTACATGCGCTGGCGCGAGTGGCGGGATATCCACCACCAGTTAAAAATCAGTTTGCGCGACTTGTCCTTAAAGCAGAACACGGACGCGGCGGACTATGAAGTCACCCATCGGGCACTGCTCACCGGGTTACTGGGGAACCTGGGGTTCAACATTGAAGACCGGGAATACCTTGGGGCCCGGAACCGAAAATTTCTGATTTTCCCGGGCTCTTCGCAATTCAAGAAAACGCCGAAGTGGCTGGTGGCGGCGGAGCTTCTGGAAACCTCTCGCCTCTATGCCCACAACGTGGCGAAAATTGACCCTCAGTGGGCCCTGGCGGCGGCGAAACACTTGGTAAAGTGCCAGCAGTTTGAACCCCACTATGACCCCAAGAGCGGGCGGGTGAAGGCGTTCGAGAAAGTGACCCTCTACGGTCTGGTGCTCGTGGAAAAACAGCGGGTCGACTTCACCGACATTGACCCCGTCGCCAGCCGGGAAGTGTTTATTCGTTCTGCGCTGGTGGAGGGGCGTTACGCCCGCCGGGCGGAAAAGGATAAAACTCCAGCCTTTTTTACCCACAATAACGCGCTGATCGCCGAGCTGGATGAACTCGAAGCGAAGAGCCGGCGACGAGACATTCTGGCGGACGATAACGCGCTTTATGAATTTTACGATGAGCGCCTTCCTGCGGAGGTGGTCAGCCGCGCCAGTTTTGACCGCTGGCGCAAGGAGGTGGAAAAAGACCAGCCCCGTCTGCTATTCATTGAGCGCGAACAACTGATGCAACGGGAGGCCGGCGAGGTCACCGAGGCTCAATTCCCCAATGAGCTCGAGTGGCGAGGGGTTCGTTTCCCGCTCAAGTACCAGTTTGAACCGGGCCATGAAGATGACGGTGTCAACCTCCAGGTACCCGTCAGCCTGTTGCACCAGGTTCCAGAAAAACGCCTGGAGTGGCTGGTGCCGGGATTGCTGAGGGATAAATGCATCAGCTTGATCAAGGGGTTGCCGAAGCAGTGGCGCAAACACTTTGTTCCCGTACCGGATGTGGTTGACCGCGCGCTGGCGGGTATGAGGCCGGATAATGTGCCGTTGGCGGAGGCACTGGCGCATCAACTGAAACGGCAGACGTTGGTGGAGGTACCCCGCGAGGCCTGGGATCAGACCCGCATTGATGATTTTTATCGCATGAACATTCAGGTGATGGACGAGCGGGGGCGCTGTATCGCGCGGGGGCGCGACCTCAATGCCTTACGCGATCAGTATCGCGAGCAGGCTCAGGAGAAGATTCAGTCAGCCGCGGTAGGCATTGAGCGCGAAGGCATGACCGAGTGGGACTGGGATGAACTGCCTGAACAGGTCTCGCTGAACCGCGGTGGCATCGATATTCGCGCCTACCCGGCCCTGATTGACCAGCGCACCTCCGTGGCGATTGTGGTTAGGGATGAAGCGCGCGAGGCGTTGGTTGAAACCCAGCGGGGCCTGGCGCGGTTGCTGCTGCTAGAGCTGGCCCAGACCACCAAGTATCTGCACAAAGAGCTTCTGAAAAAGGACGAGCTGGCGCTGTCGGTGGCGGAGATGGGAAAGCGTGCCGAGGTGGTCGATGACATTCTCCTGGGGGCGGTGGCGCAGTGGCTGCCTCTGGATGATCTGCCGCGCCAACGGGCCGATTATGAGGCCCGCAAAAGTGCCGTGCGCGAAGGCCTGGTGGCCCGGGCCCAAGCTCTGGAGTCGGTCCTCTCGACCAGCCTGAAACAATTGGTGGGTATTCGAAAGCAACTCAAACAACTGCGCAACCAGCTGCCTTTGGCGTTCACCGTGGGGGATATTCGCGAACAACTTGCACACCTGTTTTACCCGGGAATGGTGTATCGCACGCCGGAAGAGTGGTTGCGGCAGTACCCCCGTTACTTGCAAGCCATTGAGGTGCGCCTGGAAAAGGCACCGCTGGACCCACTGAAAGACCGGCGCATGCTGGAAGAGCTGGCCCCTCACTGGGAGCGCCTAGCCCCGTTTTGGCGGGAAAAACAGGGGCAGGCGTTGGCGCTTAACCCTGAGTTGCAGCAATACCGTTGGAGCCTGGAGGAATTTCGCGTCTCGCTGTTTGCACAGACGCTAAAAACTCGGGTGCCCGTCTCCGCCAAACGCCTGGAGAAACAGTGGCAGACGTTGGAAAAAGCGACATTATAACCGGTGGAGAAAAGGAGTACGCAGCAGGGCCCGCCCCAACTGGGATAACTTAACCGGGCCTAGGTAGCCTGCGTTTGCTCGCTGGGGATGGCGTTATTGCGCAGCCAGTAGTAGCTGACCTGCTGGAGTAGGTCGGCGAAGCTTTCGAAGTCCACGGGTTTGCAGAGGTAGCTGTTCACTCCCAACTGGTAGCCCTGCAGAATATCGGATTGCTCGTCAGAGGTCGTTAATATGACCACGGGGGTATAGCGGTAATCGTCGGATTGCCGAAGTTGCTTGAGCACTTCAAAACCGTTGACCCGAGGCAGATCCAAATCCAGGATGACAAGGCTGGGCTTTCGGCTGTTGGGGCGTTCGGCATGACGGCCGCGGGCAAAGAGGAAGTCCAACGCTTCCTCGCCATTGCAGGTGAGCTGGATGTCGTAATCGCCCCCCACCTTGCCGAACCCGAACAGCGCCAGTTCCGCTTCGTCCGGATCATCCTCTACTAACAAAATGGTTTCCTTCTTCACGTTCCGTGTTCCTTTCCCACAGTGTGAAATAAAAGGTGGCCCCTTCGCCTGGGCGCGATTCCGCCCAAATACGGCCACCGTGTCGAGTAATAATACGCTGTACAGTGGCTAGTCCGATACCGACGCCTTCAAATTCTTCGCTTTTATGTAAACGGCTAAAGGGAGCGAACAATCGGTCGGCATAGCGCATATCAAAACCGTCGCCATTATCCTTAACAAAATAGATTCTCTCGCCCTCTTTCTCCTCGAACCCAAAGGAGAACCGGGTGACCTCTTTCTGGCTAGAGTACTTCCATGCGTTGTCGAATAAGTTACTTAATAGCATACCGAAGAAGTGTCTATCAACTGGGGCGCGTACCTCATCCTGAATGTTGATTTCGGTGGCGCGATTGGGCTCTCTTTCCTGGTACTGAGCCGCCAGACGCCCCATTATAGCGGAGAGGTCCACTATCTCCACTTTCAGCTCGCCTTGGGCGGCTCGAGACAGGCGAAGGAAGCTATCGATCATTTCGGCCATCTCGTGGGTGCCGGCGGCTATGCGGTTGAGGTAGTGCTGGCCCTGCTCGTCCACCTCATCGTGGTAGCGATCGTTCAGAATTCGGCGAAACCCTTCTATGCGACGCAAGGGGGCGCGTAAATCATGGGAAACGGAATAGCAGAAACTGGCAAGTTCCTGGTTGGCCGCCTCAAGCTCCGCGGTTCGCTGTCGAACGCGCTGCTCTAGCACGGCATTGAGTCGCTTGACCTCCTCTTCGGCCTGGCGCCGGGCAATGATGTCTTTGGCGAGGGCATTATTAACCTCGTGCATGTGTTCATAGGCCTGGCGTAGGTTTCTGCTTAGGGTGTTGAAGGCACTGACCACTTGGTCGAGTTCATCGGGCTTTGAGGGTGGCTTCCGATTCAGCTTGAGCGGCGGCTGTTTCTGGCTGATTTCGAATTGCCTGACCCGCTCCGAAATATGGATCAGGTGGGAGGTGATCAAGCGATGAACGATAAATAGAATGAAGAGGGAGACAATAAAGGTTTTGACCCCCTGGCTCAGCAAAATTACGACCGTTTTTTGACGCAGCCGGGTGTACACCTCTGAAAGTGATGCCTGAACCGTCAACGTACCGATTCGCCGGGGCCCGGAGCCCAGCAAATGGATAATGGGATAGTGGCGGGTAATGACGTTTTTATCCTCGCGCTCACCGCGGCTGATTTGTAGGGGCTCGGAGACGTTCTCGGGGTTTTCCTGAATGGAAGCGGCCCGAATATCAGGCAACTGAGTGATCCCCTCCAGTTGGAGGCGCAGCTGCTGAATATCGAGGTTCCACAAACTGGCGCTGATGCTGCCTAGATAGTGCCCGTCCATAAACGAGTAAGCCACTGAAAATACAGGGAAAATATCGATTGGAGGGTTA
>NZ_JBDLLG010000023.1:0-95126 GCF_039822625.1 Marinimicrobium locisalis | reverse complement strand
GCTTGATCAGCACCTGTAAGCTGCATGGGATCAATACCTACACCTACTTGACCGATGTGCTGCTTCGCATCAGTGAGCACCCGGCCAGCCGGGTGGAAGAGCTGACGCCCCGGGCGTGGAAAGACACCTTCGCCGATCAGCCGCTCCGATCAGACCTCTACAGGGCCGTCAACCACGCCTCTGAATGAACGGTTACGGATCAACAACACATCAAGAGGGAAATTCGCGCCACCGTTTCCAACGCTACCTTTCAAAGTGGAAAGATTAACACTATTAAACTGACTTGCGTAAGACACCTTACACCTCCTGTTATCCTTGGTTTCGCTACATTCGGTACCACAACTCCGCTCACTGCCTGAGCGAAGAAAATGTCACCTAATTATACCGGGTCACAAGCAGATTTATATTGTAATTGGCGGACCTGCTTCACAAAAACAGGGTCCCACAGTTCTTCCGAAATTGGCGTCCCGCCGCTAAGGGCCTGTGGTAGTGTTCGTCAACCTGTGTCATTTCCCTAAACTGTGCAAAACGGGAGATGAGGCGTGTCCCGCAAAGACATCGATTCTGACCTCAACCAAGCCGTTGAGGACCTGAGGGCAGGCAAGCCGATGAACGGCAAAGACGGCTTTCTGACCCCGCTGATCAAACAGCTCACTGAAGCGGCGCTCAAGACCGAGCAAGAGCAGCACATCGCCGATGACGAGCAGCCTAATCGCAAGAACGGTTACACCTCCAAGACCGTCAAATCAGCCTCTGGGAGCTTTGAGCTCGATACGCCCAGAGACCGCTCGGGCACCTTCGATCCCCAGTTCATCAAGAAGAATCAGACCCATCTGACTGACGACCTGGAGCGCAAGATTATCGCACTCTACGCCCACGGCAACAGCTATCAGAGCATTCGTGAGCACCTAAAAGACTTCTACGATATCGACTTCTCCAACGGCACGCTTAACGCCGTCACCGACAAGCTTCTACCGGAGCTGGAAAGCTGGCGCGAGCGTGACCTGGATCCGGTGTACCCCATCGTCTGGCTCGATGCTATTCACTACAAAGTCCGGAAAAACGGCCGCTATGTCAGCAAAGCTATTTACACCATTCTAGCCCTGAATATCGAGGGCAAGAAAGAGCTCCTCGGCTTATACCTGTCGGACGCTGAGGGCGCTCATTACTGGCTCAGCGTGCTGACTGATCTTCAAAACCGAGGCGTCAAGGACATCCTGATCGCCTGTGTCGACGGCCTCACCGGCTTCCCAGAAGCCATTGAGACTATCTACCCCGAAACCGAGGTCCAGCAGTGCATCATCCACCAGATCCGCAACTCGATGAAGTACGTGGCCTCGAAGAACCAGAAGGCCTTTATGGCCGATCTCAAGGCGGTTTACCGGGCCGCTACCAAGAACGCAGCAGAGACCGCTCTCAAAGAGCTCGACGCCAAGTGGGGCAAGCAATACCCGGTGGTCATCCGCTCCTGGCGCAAGAAGTGGGACAATCTGTCCGTCTACTTCAAATACCCTGAAAATGTCCGTAAAGCCATCTATACCACGAACGCCGTCGAGGCGGTACACCGTCAGTTCCGCAAACTGACCAAAACCAAAGGTGGCTTCCCGAACGAAAACAGCCTTCTAAAACTGCTCTATGCTGGCATCCTCAACGCTTCGGAAAAGTGGACCCACCCTGTGCAAAACTGGAACCTGACATTGTCGCAACTGGTGATTCACTTCGAGGATCTGATCGAGCCGTATCTGGATATCTAAACCAACATCAGGCTATATTGACAACTGGCGAGTGAAAGCTCGCCCTTGTTTGACACAGGTTTTTGAACACCCTCGATACAACTAGTGCCGCGGAGAAAGGGCATCGGCAGAAAGTTTCATCGAAATATCCGAAAAGTGAACAGAAAACTCCTGAGGAAGCCGAGCGGCCTTTTGAAGATATTCTCCAGCGATAAGCACGTATTTTGCTGAAAATGGTGATTCTTTGACTATCTGCTTTTGAAGACTTGAACTTTTAAGTTCAGCTAACGTACAAAATCCAGTCTCTCTCGCCAACAGAGATGCCGCAAGAACTTCTTGAGGTGCTTGCAGAACCTCTCTCACCAACTGTTCAAACCGCTTAAGTTCTGGAAATATCGATAGAGAGCTTTCCGCAGCGGCATCCCCTGCTGTTAGATGTCTAATCTTTTGTGCGGCTTCCAGGTTATCGTATCCTCCATACAGAAGGGCAAGGATTGAAGTAGAGAACTCTTCCTGGGAGGCGGGACGCAGAAGCACCAAAAACAGGCGATTAGCTATATCTGACAATGCAAGCAAAAACAGGCAAAGAGCGTCACCAAATACAGCCAAGTGTTCCGGCTTTTCTGGGTCTAGTTCGGGACCTATAGCACGCAGTCGAGCAACCGTTTTTCGACATTGCTCCCCCCCATCTTTGATCATCCAGAATCCCGACCTGGAAAAACGGCAATAACTAGTCAAGCCAATGTACTTTGGTCCGATCGCCAAAAACTGCTCCCAAACATTTATATCTGATGTGGCTGCGTCTATCGAGCTAGTACTACCACCTAGACATTGCGCGAGGTCACCAATCTCCTTTTCATGCAACAATGAAACCCCAAGATCAGAGGCACTCGTCCTGTGGTCATGAGTAATTTTAACCTTTTCACTTAGCACGACAAAACCATGGCTTGCAGACGTCTTTGTCATAACGCCATGAAGCCAGAAAGCCCTTCCGATTGCGGACTCACGAGCACCACTCTTACAGTCAAAAATTAGCTTCGTGTGGGGCCCAATTGTACTTGGCGCTACAGCTAAAACATCGATATCTGTAAGCAAGAACCTAGATTGTTCGAGTCTAGTTGTCGCTTCTACGTCGATTTCAATTTGCGGCAACCATCGTTTAGAAACACATAATTTGAGTGCCGTTGCCTTTTGTGCGCGATCTTTAAGCATCTCACATCCCTTCCAGCAGTATTTGCTCGTACTCGAATTTTTTCTCATCAGATAGCACTACAGTTTCCCTCTCGCGCATTTGCCGGGCGCTTACAAGCGATTCAATATACTCTTGAGATCCTGTCATAGCCTGGTGAGCTTCTCTATCGAGTAGCGTCGTGTCCGGGGGATTATCCCCTTGCACTAAACGAAGGGCAATATCCAGCGCCTCTCGATTTTCGGGAGTATCGATAATTTTAAGTTGCCAATAGCCATTTGAAAGCTGTACCAGTTGCGCTATCCGGTAATCAACGAGATTTCGATACTGCTCCGCATAATCCGAAGTCGGGGAGAGCTGAAGATCTCTCTTTAGAGTATACAGAACGGCTCCAGGACTTCTTATTCTAAATTTGTTTGGCAAAAGCTGCCCTTGACGAACTGCTGAAACAATTGCAAGTGAGCGCTCATACACCTCTCTCCGAAGCGGGTTAACATTAACGAACCCCGGGGTTGGAGTAAACATGAATAGCGCATCACCAGCGTGCGAAGTACTGATTTTAGGTGGTTTAATAGCGCCTTCTTGAGCAAGTTTTTTTAACAGCTGGACATCATCCTGAGAAACTTTTGTTCCACCAATCTCGCCCGTACGCTCAATTAAGCTAAGTGGCCAACCTTGGGATTTTTGGATCAACTCCATTGTTCGTTTAATCCCATTAGCACCACATTTTGCCACATGATCTATGAAAACGTCGGCATTTTCAGAATAGTAGGAGGGATTAAGAAGTACTGTTTTGGATCTGGCGCGACGCGATATTAAGAAATTGCCTTTTGTTCCTATTTCCACACTAGAATCAAAAGCCTTTCTCTCCGCCCCAAGCTTACCAGCGAGCGCATCAACGTTATAAGGTGCACCAGCAAGCCGATCAACGATTTCTAACGTAAGGACTTCAAACTCATCAGGATTTGCCTCTATACTAAAATACTCCCCAATCCCCTCATATAGGTCATCAAAATAGGGGATTAGCGGCAAGACCGCCTTGATTCGCCTACCCTCTTTCTGCAGTCGAACAAATTCAATTTCAGCTAGCAGTATGATGATCCGGTCCACCGCAAGCCGCGGCACTCCGAGCATGGTTGAAGCAATAAGTTTCAGCTTCTCATATTCTACTAGAGGCAGCCCTCGAAGATGGAGGGCCAACTGGACAGCCATCCCAATTTCAGGAATAGTCTCAAACCTCGGGACTTCCTTGTCGCGAATTGCCAGCTGGATTTCATGACATCGGGCAACCGCTATTTTATTGTCCATAAACCCTCTCACATATAGCTTTCGTTAAATTTTAGATGTATTCAGGCCTTGAATCAATGAGTAACCATTGAAGTCAGAATATCTCATTAACGACCACCAGTGACCGCCCTAGCGACACCACTCTCTGAATGACATGCTTCGGGAAACCAAGAAAGCAGAAGGGCGGAGAAGGACTGACAACTTCCGTCCTGAAAATGAAAGTTATTTCTGGCATAGGAAGAGATAATCTGAAAATCAATGAGTAAACCTTTATGATTGAAACCAGATTTAAGCAGGAGAGAACATGACACGAGTATTCTCCACTAAAAAACTCCTGGGATGCTGAACTGAGAGCTTAGCGTCGTCAAACAGAACAAGATTTCTACCGCAACCGAAGGAACTAGAAAACCTTATTCCGTCTGACTTAGTAACATTCTTCAAAAACTCACATATGTACTGAGTAGGAACATACTCTAAATGTGATCTATGTGGAAGAACAGGCTTTGAGAGGTCATTGGAAAAGAGCTCCAAAAGACCGAGGTACTTAAGAACATACTTGATTTCGCTCTCCTCAAACCTCAAAACGGAGCCTTTTAATTTTGGGTCCGTAAGATCTATTATTCTAAGATCCTCTGCCGCCACATACTCAGCCACCCAAACCTTTGAGCCAATGCTGGGTCTAACTTCATTGACAGATGCTTCAAGTTGATCTGAAACATATAAGTACGAAATCCCAGGAGGATTGGCCCGACCACCGGTCGCTGCGTCGCGTGGCGGCTTCCCCATACTATCCGACGTCATTTCAGCGTCTGAGATCCGAGCTCTGAAAAAGGAATCCCCCGCCGAAACCACCATATCCATCTGCGCAACTAAAGATGCAAACAAGTAAAATTCTTCACTCTTCCCCTCAACAGAAAACAGCCCTTGAAAAGCATTATTTTGAGGAAAGTACCGATTGTGAAATATAAGCTCTTCCTTAAAGTTCAACCAAAGCCTCTTATTATCAACAACCTCGTCAGGCAAGCGATATCTCTTGCTGTTAAACTCTTCCCCTAGTAAAGCATCCCACAACTTATCTGGAGCTCTTACTTTTTCACTCAATATTCGAAACTCTCGAGCATACAGTACAGACGGTCTCTCACCTTCTTCATCAAGGATAAAAGTATCTTTTGTTAGCTCAAAAAGATCAGTCAGAGCATCCGGATCGACGGTGGCGACGTTATCGCTTCTACAAAAATCACAACGACCCATCTCTCGCAAAAATATAATTCTTTCGATTATAGTAGATTCTGAGAAGCAACTTTGACAAACCCTACTCACCGGCCAAGCCTTCCATAGCCAGATAGTCGCATATCGTTTCGATGTGATGCTTCATCGATATTTTCTTAACTTGCCCTAAACCAGGATAATGATTTGAATCATATATCCTTTCAAATTCATCCATTCCTGATGTTTGATCAAATACATTTCCTTCTGAGCGGTAATCGGAGATCAGCTTATCGAGAGCATCCAGAAACTTTCCTTGAGGGTTTGTTGGCGTACCATCCGAGTATGACGAGTAATGCCGCACATACATTTCATCAAATTCATCTCGGTTAATATATGAAATGTGGATGGTTACAACATAGGCCGGCCCTCCTCCCTCCATATACTCCTTAGGTAAAGTGGTGTAATCCCCGAAGCCTACGACATTTGCCGTTTGATTATAGGTGGCGTGTAAATAGGAGAAGGGCGACTCCTCTTCATAATCCAAATTTCGTATTTTCTTTTTAAAAGCGTCCTCATAGAGAATTACACCTTTTAACCTGCTAAGCGCTAAAGGATTAGTTTTCGAATTCTCTACAACAGT
Organism: Marinimicrobium locisalis; assembly: GCF_039822625.1. Lineage (NCBI taxonomy): Bacteria > Pseudomonadati > Pseudomonadota > Gammaproteobacteria > Cellvibrionales > Cellvibrionaceae > Marinimicrobium > Marinimicrobium locisalis. The sequence continues at coordinate 89,068 of NZ_JBDLLG010000023.1, read as the reverse complement.
GTATACAGCCTCTTGAGAGAGTTTTATTAGCTCTCTATCTACACCACCAAAAGCAACAATAGCGAATTCATCGCCGACTGAGATCGAGTAATCGCTCAGGTCAATAGATTTCGCATCTTTAACAATGATGCTTGGCACAAACCTAATTTCGTCTTCAAGCTCTAACTGATCGATTAGAACTTTATGCTTTCCGAGGAAATCACCAACAGATGGATTAATGATAACTAGCGGCTCAATGCCATGCTCGTTCAGCACTTTAATAGTTTTAATTAGTGGTGTTATATTCGACCTAACAGGCTCTATAATTGGACAAAAATAACCTAAATCAAGCTTTCCACCTTCCATTAACTCTCGAAGAGCAATTAACTCAAACTGTTTGCTTCTTAAGATTGGACAGTACATGAAACTTCCTTATTCTGCATAATCCGCCTAAGAGAGTTAATCTCTGCGGAACTAAAATCGTAGCTTACCGCAGCCCCCTTCAAGGATAAGGGCAGCGATTCAAGAAAAATTCCGTTCAAGGGCCTAAATCTTTTCAAGATATCTAAATAACACTTGCACAAAATATCTTCTGAAACCCCTTTTACAACATCAAAGCATGCTGAAAATATTTTGCCATTGGCTACTTTTGGAGTCTCCCCAGCCACTGAGCGGACTAACTCCAAGTACTCCTGCTTACGGAGAGACTTAAACAGCATCTCCCGGTCCACCGGGTGATTTCGAATAGTGGCTTTCCTTTTTGTGTGGAAATAATTTTTTTTATTTAAGATTAGCACCCCAACGCTTGTTGGTGCTTTCGCCAGAACCAAGTTAACGTTTTTCTCAGAGCAAACTACGTAAACTTCATCAAACAGCTTACTGTAATCGTTCAGCTGAGCCTCAAGCCTCGCCAACGAATCAAATTCTGTCTTGATTTCATAGCAAGTTGACTTGCCATTAAGAATTACGCAGTCGGCCTTACTCTTCCCAACTCTAAATTCAGTCAACATAGTCGCAGTGTTGACGGAATGGTGTCCCAAAAGTCGCCTCAACACCAAATAGTTCTTAAAGAAGTACTCGGATCTATAGTCCTCTGAAAGACGATCATAAACGCTTTCGTAAAAAGCGCTAAGGCAATCTACTGGGCGGCCAAGATATTCTGAGGAAACTTTGCGAACGAAGCTAAGATCACCCTCAGCAACTGCGCTCAGGTGGGAGCTATTAAAGACTCTTGCAGCCTCTTTGACTGAAATATTTCCCAATGTTTATCCCCTTCAGCGAGCCCGCACGCTACTAGATATTAAGAAATTAAGCCATATACCGTATCTCACCTATAGGCTCCAGGTCGCCCTTTGTTATAGCCGAATAAAACGACCAATAAACCATAACGTCTACATCAAGCTTTATCAAGCAAGTAATGCTTTGGAGTTAATATGGACTTAAATGGTAGACACAAAAAAGCCCGCTCAATGAGCGGGCTTCTAAGTCGTTGATTTACAACGTTTGTTTGGTCGGAACGGCAGGATTTGAACCTGCGACCCCTACACCCCCAGTGTAGTGCGCTACCAAACTGCGCTACGCTCCGATTTTAGGTTGCTGTGAGCGGTGCCGGGTGGGCTGTCCGTCACAGGGATGGGCATGATACCTCAAAATCTGGTTTTTGCAAGTGTCTGATTTAACGGGTTTTGAGCACTTCCAGGACTTCTTCCAGCTCGGCGATCATCTGACCCACGAGTTGGCTGAATTGGCTGGCGTCCTGCTGAGCCGTCTCCCCTTCCATTTGCTGGCGCGCGCCGCCGATGGTGAAGCCCTGGTCGTACAGCAGGGCCCGGATCTGGCGGATGGTGAGCACGTCCTGGCGCTGGTAATAACGACGGTTGCCCCGGCGCTTGACCGGCTTGAGCTGAGGAAACTCTTGCTCCCAATAGCGCAGCACGTGCGGTTTTACGGCGCACAGTTCGCTCACCTCTCCGATGGTGAAGTAGCGCTTGCCGGGAATAACCGGCAGTTCGTCGTTATGGCTTGGTTCCAGCATAGGCTTCCACTTTTGCCTTTAATTTTTGTCCCGGTCTGAACGTCACCACCCGTCGGGCGCTAATAGGTATCTCTTCCCCGGTTTTGGGGTTGCGCCCCGGCCGCTGGCTTTTGTCTCTCAGGTCAAAGTTGCCGAAACCTGACAGCTTCACCTGTTCGTTGCTTTCCAACGAACGTCGGATTTCCTCAAAAAACAGCTCTACGAGTTCTTTGGCCTCACGCTTGTTGAGGCCCAGCTCGGTGTGCAGTTTTTCGGCTAGATCGGCTTTTGTGAGAGCCCCGCCCGACATAGTTCTTATCCCTATCTGAGGGTGGCACTAAACTCCTCCTCAAGGCGTTTGACAACCCGCTCGATGGAGGCGTTGATCTCTTCCTCGTTAAGAGTGCGGGAAGGATCTTGAAAGGTCAAGCCCAGAGCCACACTTTTTCGTTGCGGATCAATGCCTTTGCCCATGTAGAGGTCAAAGACCTTTAAGTCCCGAAGCTGCTCTCCGGCGTTGTTTTTGACGCAATCCAGCAGGCTTTGGGCAGCCACGCCGCGGTCCACCAGCAGGGCCAAGTCCCGACGAACCGAGGGGAAGCGCGAGAGCGGCTCGAAGACCGGCTTGCGGGCCGACTTGAGGGCCGAGAGCGCCACTTCGAAGACAAAGACTCCGCCGGGGATGTCCAATTCCTGCTGAAGTTGCGGGTGCAGGGTGCCCAACACCCCAACCTCTTCCTCGCCCCGATACAGAGCGGCGCACTGGCCCGGATGGAGCGCCGGGTGGGCACCGGGCTGGACGCGGAATTCCTCGGCGGCGCCGGTCAGAGCCAGTACGGCCTCCAGGTCGCCCTTGAGGTCATAGAAGTCCACTTTATCTTTGCTGTTGGCCCAGGCCTCGGCCTGACGCGGGCCGTAGATTAGGCCGGCGAGCATGGGTTCCTGGCTCAGCTTGCCGTCTTTGCCCGGCACGAAACGCTGGCCGCTTTCGAACAGGCGCACGCGCTCCTGCTGGCGGTTCAGGTTGTGCTGAAGGGTGCTGACCAGACCGGGCAGCAACGTCGGGCGCATCACGCTCATATCGGCGCTAATGGGGTTGCGCAGTGGCACCGGCTCTACGTCTGGGGCGAACAGTTTGCTGAGTTTGGGCTCAATGAAGCTATAGGTAATGGCTTCCTGATAGTCCCGCGCCACTAGCTCCCGGCGGATGCGCTCGATCGACAGGCGCCCTTCCGAGCGAGCCGGAATGGCCAACGCGGCGGCCAGACTGCGGGTCGGCAGGTTGTTGTAGCCATAGATGCGGGCCAGCTCTTCCAGCAGGTCCGCCTCGATCTCCAGATCAAAGCGGTAGGTGGGGATGGCGAAGGTCCAACTGGCGTCGGATTGGTCGGTGAGCTCCAGGCCGAGGCCGGTCAGAATGGCTTCCACCTCTTCCGCTGGCAGTTCCAGACCCAGGCCGCTGGTCACGCGTTCACGGCGCAAGGTCACGCTGCGGCCGGCGGGGAGGTGGTTCTCATCCCAGGCTTTGACCAAAGGGCCGGGCTCGCCGCCGACGATGGCCAGCAGCAGCTCGGTGGCCCGCTCCATGGCTTGCTCTTGCAGTTCATAGTCCACCCCACGCTCGAAGCGGTGGGATGAGTCGGTGTGCAGGCCATAACTTCGGGCCTTACCGGCGATGGTAATGGGGTTGAAGTAGGCGCTTTCCAGGAAGATATCCCGGGTCTCCGGCCCTACGGCACTCTCGCGGCCACCCATGACGCCGGCCATTGCCAGGGGTTTGTCCTGGTCGGCGATGACCAGGGTGCCTTCGGTAAGAGTCACTTCCTGGTCGTCCAGCAGGAAGAGTTTTTCCCCGGCATTGGCCAGGCGCACGTCGATGCCGCCACTCAGGCGGTTCAGGTCGAAGGCGTGCATGGGCTGGCCCAGTTCGAGCAGCACGTAGTTGGTAACGTCCACCACGGCGTCAATGCTGCGCAGCCCGGCGCGGCGCAGTTTTTCCTGCAACCAAAGGGGGCTGGGCTGGCTGAGGTCGATACCGCGAACCACCCGGCCCACGTAGCGGCTGCAACCTTCCGGCGCGCTCAGGGTGACCGGCAGGGCGTCGTCGATCAGCGGCTTGACCGGTACGATGTCCGGCGCGGTGACCGCCAACCGGTTGAGCACGCCCACTTCCCGGGCGATGCCTTTAATACTCAGGCAATCGCTACGGTTGGGGGTCAGGTCCACTTCAATAATCTGGTCATTGAGGCTCAGGTACTCGCGCAGGTCCGTGCCGGTGGGGGCATCGGCGGGCAGCTCCCAGAGGCCCTCGTCGTCATCGCCGGCTTCCAGTTCGGTCTGGCCGCACAGCATGCCGAAAGACTCCACGCCGCGCAGCTTGGCTTTCTTGATTTTGAAGTCGCCGGGGAGTTTGGCCCCGACCGTCGCAAAGGGCACTTTGATACCTTCGCGGGCGTTGGGTGCGCCGCACACGACTTGCTTGAGCTCCTCGCCCTCGCCCGCCACTTGGCACACGCGCAGCTTATCGGCGTCCGGGTGTTGTTCGACCGAGACGATTTCACCGACCACCACGCCGGTAAAGGCGCCCGCGACCGGCTCGATGGCGTCCACTTCCAGGCCCGCCATGGTGATTTGAGCGGCCAGTTCATCGGTGGCGATGGCCGGGTTTACCCACTCCCGCAACCAGGATTCACTTACTTTCATAATCGGACTCTTAAAACTGTTTCAGGAAACGCAGGTCGTTTTCGAAGAACAGGCGCAGGTCGTTTACGCCGTAGCGGAGCATGGCCATACGCTCGACGCCAAGGCCAAAGGCAAAGCCACTGTAGACTTCCGGGTCCACGCCGGAGGCTTTGAGCACTTCGGGGTGCACCATGCCGCAGCCGAGAATCTCGATCCAACCGGACTGTTTGCACACGCGGCAGCCTTCGCCGTCGCAGTGGGTGCAGCCGATGTCCACTTCGGCCGAGGGTTCGGTAAACGGGAAGTAGGAGGGCCGAAAGCGCACGGGCACGTCGGCCTCGAAGAAGGCTTTCAGGAATTCATCCATGGTGCCTTTTAAATCGGCAAAGCTGATGCCTTTGTCCACCACCAGGCCTTCGATCTGGTGGAACATGGGTGTGTGGGTCAGATCCGAGTCACACCGGTAGACCCGCCCCGGGCAGATGATGCGAATGGGCGGCTTTTGGTTTTCCATGGTGCGCACCTGTACGGGCGAGGTGTGGGTGCGCAGTACGTGGGTATCGTCCACGTAGAAGGTGTCGTGCATCGCCCGCGCGGGGTGATGGGAGGGGATATTGAGCGCTTCGAAGTTGTGGTAATCGTCTTCGATTTCCGGGCCCTCTTCCACGGTGTAGCCCACGGCGGCGAAGATGGCTTCTATACGCTCGAGCGTGCGGGTGACCGGGTGCAGGCCACCGGTCTGGTTGGCGCGCCCCGGCAGGGTCACATCCAGGGTTTCATCCGCAAGCTTGGCGTCGATGGCGGCCTTCTCGAGCTCGGCCTTGCGCGTGTTGAGCGCCTCTTGTACCTGGCCTTTGGCTTCGTTGATCTTCGCCCCAGCGGCCGGACGCTCTTCGGCAGAGAGCTGACCCAGGGTTTTCATCTGGGCGCTGATACTGCCTTTTTTGCCCAAATACTCGACCCGGACTTTATCCAGGCTGGCCAGGTCGTCGGCTTCTTGCACCTGTTTGAGCGCCGCTTCGGTCAGCGCGTTAAGATTTTCCATCAGTCGAAACCCAAATTCTTTGGTTTATGCAATAAAAAAGGGAAGGACTGCAACAGCCCTCCCCTTTTGATCGTGCTCACTCAGATACCGGTTAGGGTATCGGTCGCTGTTGCCGATTAAGCAGCCAGAGCTGATTTAGCCTGTGCAACAACGGCCGCAAAAGCGGCTTTGTCGTGTACGGCCAGGTCGGCCAGAACGCGACGGTCCAGAGCGATATTGGCTTTTTTCAAGCCGGCGATCAGTTGGCTGTAGGTCACCCCTTCAGCGCGGGACTGGGCGTTAATACGCGCGATCCACAGCTGACGGAAGTTACGCTTCTTATTGCGACGGTCGCGATAAGCGTACTGACCGGCCTTGATAACCGCTTGTTTGGCTACGCGGAATACCCGGGACCGGGCGCCGTAATAACCTTTTGCAGCCTTAAGAACTTTCTTGTGACGACGGCGTGCTTCCACACCACGTTTTACTCGAGCCATTATTTACTCCTCAAAAATTTCCGGTTGCAACCGATCAGTTGGAACGCAACATGCGCTTAACGCCTGGGACATCAGCCGCATTGAGCGTGCTGGTGCCACGAAGCTGACGCTTACGCTTGGTGGTCATTTTGGTGAGGATGTGGCTTTTGAAAGCGTGTTTGTGCTTAAAACCAGCCGCGGTCTTCTTGAAGCGCTTGGCGGCGCCACTGTGTACTTTAGCTTTTGATGCCATGGGATAAAAACTCCGCATTCATAGGTAAATAAACAGTAACTAAGGCAGCTAAAAAGCCCAGCTACTTCTTCTTTTTCGGGGCGATCACCATGATGAGCTGCCGGCCTTCCATTTTCGGCTTTTGCTCAACGGTGCCCAGCTCAATCAGGTCCTCTTCGATGCGATGCATAACATCCATCCCCAGTTCCTGGTGAGCCATTTCCCGACCGCGGAACCGTAGGGTTACCTTGGCCTTGTCCCCGTTCTCTAGGAAACGCACGAGGTTGCGTAGTTTGACCTCGTAGTCACCTTCCTCCGTCCCTGGACGGAATTTCATTTCTTTGATCTGCTGCTGCTTCTGTTTCTTCTTGGCAGCCGCCTTGGTTTTCTTGATTTCAAACAGGTGCTTGCCGTAGTCCATCACCTTACAGACGATGGGATCGCTATCGGAGGCGATTTCCACCAAATCCAGGTCGGCTGACTGAGCCGCTTCCAGGGCCTCCGACAGGGGCACGATCCCGATTTGGTCACCGTTGGGGCCGATCAGGCGTACCTCATTGGCTTCGATCTGATCATTAATCCGAGCTTTTTTGGACTTGCCTTTAGGCGCTGGTCGTTTGATAGCTGTTGTCTCCTGTTTGTTGAAAATCTGAGCTGGCCCGTCCGAACCGCGTTGGGAGGGCCTTGGCCCTACGCTTGTTGGGTTTCTTTCGACTTCGACTCTACTCTGCCACGCCGAGCCACGTCCGCGGCCAGGTGTTCAGAGAAGTCTTCCAGACTCATTACCCCCAGGTCTCGGCCATCGCGCGTGCGCACGGCGATATTACCGGATTCCATCTCCTTGTCACCAATGACAAGCAAGTACGGAATACGCTGAAGGGTGTGCTCGCGGATTTTAAAGCCGATCTTCTCGTTTCTCAAGTCCGAAATGGCCCTAAACCCCTTATCTCGCAAGGTTTTTTCGACTTTTTGTGCATATTCGGCCTGATTGTCCGTGATATTCATCACAACCGCCTGCTCTGGCGCCAGCCAGGGCGGGAAAATTCCCTCGTAATGTTCGATCAAAATGCCGATAAAACGCTCAAATGATCCCAAAATGGCCCGGTGGAGCATCACCGGTACCTTGCGGGCGCCATCCTCGGCCACAAACTGGGCCTCCAGGCGCCCCGGCATGGAGAAATCCACCTGGATAGTACCCAGCTGCCAGACTCGGCCGATGCAGTCCTTGAGAGAGAACTCGATCTTGGGCCCATAGAACGCCCCTTCGCCGGGAAGTTCCTCCCAGTCCAGATCTTTGGCGTTCAATGCTTCCGCCAGGGCCTTTTCGGCCTTGTCCCAACTCTCGTCACTGCCGACCCGCTTCTCGGGGCGGGTGGACAGGCGGTAGATGACCTCGTCAAAGCCGAAGTCCCGGTAGACCTCGTGCAGGAAGTCGATAAAGTCGGACACTTCCGGCTGAATCTGCTCTTCGGTACAGAAGACGTGGGCATCGTCCTGAACAAAGCCGCGCACCCGCATAATGCCGTGCAGGGAGCCGGAGGGCTCGTTCCGGTGGCAAGAGCCGAATTCGGCCAGGCGCAGGGGCAAATCCCGGTAGCTTTTCAGGCCCTGGTTGAACACCTGCACGTGGCAGGGGCAGTTCATGGGCTTGACCGCAAAGTCCCGTTCCTCGGATTTGAGGGTGAACATGTCGTCGCCGAACTTCTCGGCATGGCCGGATTTCTGCCACAGGGTCATGTCCACGATCTGGGGGGTGCGGATTTCCTGGTAGCCGTGACGGTTCTGTTGGTACCGCATGTAGTCTTCCAGGGTCTTGTAGATGGTCCAGCCCTTGGGGTGCCAGAAGACCATGCCCGGCGCCTCTTCCTGGGTGTGGAAGAGGTTGTGCTTCTTGGCCAGTTTGCGGTGATCCCGCTTTTCGGCCTCTTCCAAACGGTGCAGGTGGGCCTTCAGCTGTTTCTTTTCGTTCCAGGCGGTGCCGTAGATGCGCTGCAGCTGTTTGTTGCTGGCATCCCCGCGCCAGTAGGCGCCAGAGACCCGCATCAGTTTGAAGTGGCGCATAACCCGGGTGTTGGGCACGTGGGGGCCGCGACACATGTCGACGTATTCTTCGTGGTGGTACAGGCCGACTTCTTTCTCGCCGGCTTTGATGATGTCGTCGATCAGTTCAACTTTGTACTCTTCCCCACGTTTGGCGAAGGTCTCCCGGGCCACGTCGACCGGCGTCATTTCTTTTTTGACGTCGTAGTCTTTCTTGATCAGCTCCTGGATACGCTTTTCGATGGCTTCCATGTCTTCGGTGGTAATGGGGTGCGGCGCGTCGATGTCGTAGTAGAAGCCATCTTCGATGACCGGGCCGATGGCCATTTTGGCCTCGGGGAACAGCTGTTTGACGGCGTGGCCCACCAGGTGCGCAAAGGAGTGGCGGATGACTTCGAGCCCTTCCGGGTCGCGGCCGGTGATGAGGGTAACCTCGGCGTCGTCTTCGATGACTTCGCAAGCGTCCACCAGTTGGCCGTTGATGCGACCGCAGACGGTGGCTTTGGCCAGACCGGGGCCTATGTCTTCGGCGACCTGCATGAGGCTGACCGGGTGGGAGAATTCGCGTTTGGAACCGTCGGGAAGTGTGATAACAGGCATGGTGTATCCTTTATCAGTGGTGACCCCTACCAAAGGCCACGTGAGTTTGGCTCCGGCGCCTCAGGATGGAGGGACACCGGGACTGCGTTTGACGGGCGATTATAAAGAGGTATGGAGCAGCATGGCAAATTACTGGCTGTTTAAGTCGGAACCGGATGTGTATGGGATTGCGGATTTGAGGGCTGAGCCGAAGGGTTTTGGCCGTTGGGACGGAATCCGCAATTATCAGGCGCGCAATTTTCTGCGGGATGAGGTGGCTGTGGAGGATGGTGTATTGGTCTATCACAGTCAAACTAAGGTGCCTGGGGTGGCGGGTACGGCTCGGGTGGTAAGGGCGGCGTATCCGGATCCCGGGCAGTTTGATCTTGAAAGTGATTATTTTGATCCTAAGGCGACGCGGGAGAAGCCTCGGTGGTTTTGTGTGGATGTGGCGTTTGAGTCGGAATTTGGGTCGGTGGTGCCGTTGAAGGTGATTAAGGAGCAGGAGCCGTTGGCGGAGATGGTGCTTTTGAAGCAGGGGCGGTTATCGGTGCAGCCGGTCACTGTCAACGAGTGGGAATACATTTTGAAGATGGGGTCTTGAGGGTTCGGTGGGTGTTGGGGAGTGGTGGTCTTAGGGAGTCCGGCCCGTCATGGTGTGCGGCCTTCGGAGACCCGCCGTAAACCCATCCATGGGGGCTTCTCATCGGCATCCATGCCTCGGCTTTGGCTTCCTGCGTCGCCCTAACACCTACATCCATGTAGGCGTCAGAGAGTCTCCGAAGGCCGCACACCACGCCGGTCCTAAGTGCCAAAATCAGGCCCCGGTTCGCATCGCGGGTCCCCTGCTCCACGGTCTTGAAACGAATTGCCCCCTCTCCCGGCCTCAGTGCCACACACCAACAATGCGTAGGTCATGGTAAGCGCGAAGCGCGCCACCTGACACATAAATCAACATTCAAACAAAAGCGATGAAAGCGGCCACAGGCATCAGTTTGCAACACTTCCATTACTAAGTGTCTGCTCGCCTCTCACCAGTCGAACGTACTGTCCAAGTTTTTTCTTTTTATCATTATCGTTGCCAACGCGAAAATGAATAGACCAGGTGCTTCGGTCATCGTAGGCGTATGTCGAGCTCGTCCAGTAGTAGTCATTTTGTGTATGGGGGAAGTATTGAGTGGCAATCGCTGGATGTTTGTGCTCTGTATGCACAATCGAACGCAGTTCACCCGGGGAGGGAAGCCGCCAGTCTGAATGGCCGCATAAGCCCGATCCGTTGACATGCCAGGTGTAGCCATGGGTGTTGCAGGCGTTGAATTCGGGCCCCTTGTCGTCACTCTGCGATGAGAGGCGGTGGCAGGTTCCATCCTCCGGCTCAGGTTCACCAGCGTATATTCCACTCTGATTCAGCTGTGGCATGTACCAGCTTACCCTGTTCCCGCCGAAATGAAGCCCGGGTTCAGCGGTTTTCACCTCCCACACAAGCCCGGTCGATTTGTCGAGTACGCAACTCCATTCGGTTGCGTCGATGGGAAGTTCGGCGCCGACCCTGTCAAGCTTCACAAAGCGAACAGGCGGTTGATCATTTTCACGATCAGGTGGATTATTGGTTTGCTTCTCGTGACGGGGCTTTTCGTCTGACGGAAGACTGGAGTCCTCCTCTGGCGAGATAGTTGGTTGAGCCCCAGGTTCGTTATTGCTACCCGCGATTTCTCGCCGGGAGGGTTTCTCCTCATGCGGTCCTGGAAAGTCGTGCGATGAAGTATCTTCGCCGCGGGAGGAAACACCCCCTCTTTTCGAGGGTTGCTCCAGTGGCAGAGGTCGCGATGAGGAAGAGAGCTCACCAGGCGCTTCGCGGAGGGCAGGAAGAGAGCTTGTATCAGAGCCTTGGCTGAACCCTGTTTGTTCAGGCTCCTCACCTGACTCAAAAACCAGGTAGAGCCCTGCCAATACAACTATTGTCGTCAGGGCGATTTTATTGGACGCGCTCCACCTCATAACCCTTTCTCCCTTTGATGCGTGGTGGCGTCTCCTTCGAGGTAGACGACCGCCAACCATCATAATTGATGGTTGGCCGGCCTGTCTATTTGGTGACGGGTGTGACCTACTCCGTCGGGTTCACCTGAAAGGTGGCCGCGTCGCGCTGGGCGGCGGTGCTTGGGTTGCCCAGGGTCAGTGCGCCGTTTTTCACCATCAGGTAGTGGTCTTTGTTTTCGATGGAGCGGAAGGAGGACCAATCGCTGTCGGCCAAGCCGCTAACTTTTTCGAAGGTGGCGCTGCGGGCGAAGGCGTCGGTGCCGTCGTGTTCGACGATGGCGACGTTGCCGTCTTGCGCGACCAGGTAGTAGCCCATGCGGGTTTCCGGTTGGAAGGAGACGGTGTTGCCGCCCTGCTCTACCAGGGGTTTGATGTGCCATTTGAACTGCCAGTGGTCGTCGGCGTTCAGTTCGGTAACGGTGGCTTCTTCGCCGTCGCTGTAGCGAACGTAGTCCTCCACGTCGGCGTGGCTTTGCAGTGCTTGGGCGCTGTGGGTGATGCCGGAGGCGGTCGGGGTGATTTTCTGAATGGTACCGTCGGCGTTGTAGTTCAGGTATTCCATGGAGACGGAACGGCGGAAGTTGCCTCCGGTGGGCAGCGCTGAGGTGTGGTAGATGAAGTAGTCATCGCCTTCATACTCCAAAATGGCCTGGTGGCTGGTCCCACTGTCTTCGAGCACGTCCATCAGTTTGCCTTTGTACTCCCAGGGGCCTTCCGGGCTGTCGCTCATGGCGTAGGCCAGCTCTTCCGGGTAGTTCATAGCGAAGGTGAGGTAGTAATTGCCGTCTTTCTCGTGCAGCCAGGGGGCTTCGGTGAAGGTGCTGGGCATGTCGAATTCGACTTTGTGCACTTCGCCGTCGAACTCGATCATGTTGTCTTTGAGTTTGGCGTAGTACAGGTGGGAGTTGCCCCAGTACAGGTAGGCTTGCCCGTCGTGGTCGACGAAGACGGTGGGATCGATATCGTCCCAGCTGTGCTCGTGTTCCAGCATGTGCGGGGCGGGATCGGTTTCGTTGGGGTCGATCAGGGGCTTGCCCAATGCATCTTCCCAGCCGGAAACGGGGTCGTCGGAGACCGCCACGCCCAGGGTGTAGCCGGGCAGGCCGTCACCGTCTTCGGGGGCGGGCATTCGGACCGTGGTGTACCAGTAGAACTTCCCCTCGTGCTCAATGGCCTGGGCGGCCCAGGCCGAGTCGGCGTCCGCCCATTCGAAGATGGTGCGCGGCACGGCGCCTTCCAGGGTCCAGTTTTCCAGGTCGGTGGAGGAGTAGATGTTCCACTCTTTCAGGACAAAAAAGTCGCCTTCTTCGGTGGCCTCGTCGTGGCCGACGTAGAGGTAGACTTTGCCATCGTGCACGAGCGCGGCGGGGTCGGCGCTGAAACGTTCGGTGATGATGGGGTTGTCGGCCTGGGCGCCGGCGGCGCAGGTCAGGCCGACGAGGGTCCCGCCCAGTGTGCGCTTGAAGGATGTGGACATTGCTGTTCTCCTGCTTGAATTGTTATGAAATCGCTTGTATTGGATTATCATAATACAATTTAAGCATTGGGATCCAGAGCAGAGGGAGGTTTAAGCATCGTCCGGGTCGAGGAGGGAGAACCCTCACATTCACGTTATCAGAGCTTCCCTCAATTGGAGACCATATGGCGGGTCTCTTCCAGATCTTTCTCCTCACTATCGACGAACTTGAATTGGTTCCAGGCCAAGCGGATTTTGTCGCCGTCGTGGAGTTTGTGCCGTTTAGCCAGGCGCTGGTCGTTCACAAACGTTCCATTGGTGCTGCCGAGGTCCTCCAGGAAGTACTCCCGGTATTGGGGGAAGTCCGGATTAGGCTTGGCGGACAGGCGCGCGTGCTTGGCGCTGACGGCGCTATCGTCAATCAGCACGTCGCACTCTGGATGGCGGCCGAGCAATAGCTCTCCGCGTGCGAGTTCAAATTTGTGTACCGCCACATCGTCTACCAGTTGGATTAGCCAGGCCATTTTGGTTACCTTTTTTGAATTGTGTTCGTGGTGTGTATTCGTTGTTGGGTGGTTGAAGGCCGTTAAAGTGGTGGGTGCGCCTTCGGCTTACCGCACCCTACGTTCTTCTCTGGCACCTCGGACCGGACGCCCTACGCGAGCGACAATCTAGAACTCTTTTTCCAGTGCCGATTTCAGCGCTTTTGCGAGCTCGCCGGCGTTGGCGTACCGTTTTTGTGGGTCTTTCTGTAGTGTTTTGTTCACAATGCGGGTCGCGCTACGTGGCAAGTCTTTCCGCGCCTCCCGCACCGGCCGGTGCCGGCTCTGGACAATCTGATAACTCAGTTCCGCAATCGTATCGCCGCGAAACGGCAACTCACCGGTCAGCAACTGATACAGCGTGACTCCCAAACTGAAAATATCACTGGACGGCCCCACCCGAACCCCTTTCAACTGCTCAGGGGACATATACAAAGGGCTGCCCATAATCTCGCCCGTCTGAGTACGCGCACTGTTCGCCACCCGCGCAATCCCGAAATCCGTCACCACCACACGCCCCTCACGGGGGGCATACAAAATGTTGCCCGGCTTGATGTCCCGGTGAACCACCTCCTGCTTGTGGGCATAGGCCAGTGCATCGGCCACTTTCGCCATTAGCTCATACACACGCTTAATGGTTAACAGCCGCCCCTTGGCCGCATGCCGGCTCAAAGGTTCGCCGCCAATGTAATCCATCGCGATAAAGGCCAAATCGCCCTCTTCGCCCACATCGTAAACCGTCACAATATTCGGGTGGCGCAGGCGCCCCGCCGCCTCGGCCTCCCGAAAGAACCGAGCCTTCAGGCCGCCGCGCTCGCTCGCCTCCACCGGAGCCACGTTCAACGTTTTGATGGCCAGCTGCCGGGCGATGTGCGGGTCCCGCCCCAGGTAGACGACGCCCATGGCGCCGCGCCCCAACTCGCGCTCGATCTCATAGCGGCCAAGCTTCTTGGGGACGGCCAACTCCTCCAGGGGTTGAGTCTGAGCCAAGGGTTGCGAGCCGGTGTGCTCGCGGCGAACCCGCAGGGCATCCAGGCGCTTTTGAACATCGCGATAGCCGGGCTGGCGTTGGTTCAGCTCCCGGTAATACACCTGGGCCTCGGGCCAGCGGTGGCAGCGTTCGTGCTCACGAGCGTAGTGATAAAGCTGGTCCAGCAGCGAATCCGAGGTCGGGCAGTGCCGGAGCGCCTCCAAAGCCTTCAACCAGTAGCCGTTCTGAAACCGCTCGGTACCCAGTTGGCGCCACAAAAAACGGGTTTGGCGAACCCAGCGCCGTTGCGCCCAGTGAGCCCCCGCCATCAGCAGCCCTGCCCAGAGGTATTGCAGCGCCAGGCCCATGGGCAGCCAGTAGCCCCGGCTGATTTGCGCCCCGAGCTGGGCCGCCACCAGGGCAACGGTGAGCAGCACGGTGGTCAGAATGGCGGTGGTTCGCCCAATACCGGGGACCAGCCATAGCAAATACAGTGCAAACAGCACCGTGAGCGTGGAAAAGCCCGGGTAAAACCACCAGGGGGTGCGGTAGCCGCTGGCGGCATTCAGATCGGCTATAAAGCGGTCTTTTTGCCGCTCGGCCCAGTAGCCGGTGACCGCCGGCCAGAATGGCTGCCAGCCACCTTCGATGGCCGGGGCGGGCTCGTCATAGCGGACTCGCGCCGGCGTCAGGCTCACGGCGACCTGAAACAGCGCCTGGTCCAGCCATAGCAGCGGTGTCGTCTGGGGCGGTGCAAACGCCAACCAGGCGCCCAGCACCAGAATCAGGGTGCGCAGGCTGAGCCGGTCGGCGAGTCGTTCCGTGAGCGTGGAGTTCATGGAGTCGGTTATTTTTCAGCGGTGTAGTACACACCGGGAATCCAGCTTTTCTTGATTTTCAGCGTGCGCTGAAGGTCATCAGAGATGTGTTCGGCGAACTGCAGGTCGTGCGTGCCAATGCGGACCGTATCCTCCGCCACCAGCTGCGCCTCCGGCAACCGCTGGCCATTGACCCAGACGCCGTTAGTGCTGTCCAGGTCCCGAATGCGGTGCCCGGAACCATGGGCTTCAATCACGGCATGGTGGCCGCTGACGGTGGGATCATCAACAACCAAGTGGTTATCGGGGTTGCGCCCGATGGTTAGCGTTTCGTTGCCAAGCTCGTAGAAGCCAATACTGGCGCCATTGAGCTGGTGGTGGATGTACGGCATAGGGCCCCCTTCTGTGCCGGTCAAGCCAGAAAGACTAGCATACCCCAAAACTCCGTGCTGTGACGCCTTTCTCCTCCTTTGGTTTTGACCCCGCCACCCTCGGTTTTCTGGTTATTTTTTAAGCAAATGGCTTTCAAAACCGGCCAGAGAGCAGATGAAGTCCCGCCGCGCTAATTCAGAACGCTGTGCAGCTGCTGCATGGCCTTTTCGATGTCCTCCTCCGTGGCCGCAAAGGATAGCCGCATGTGCCCCGGCGCCCCAAAGGCGGAGCCGGGAATCATCGCCACGCCCGCATTATCCAGCAACCAATCCGCCAACTGCTGGTCATCGCTCACATTGTCCAGCCGCTGGATTACCGCGGAAAAGTCGGGAAGACAGTAAAACGTCCCCTCCGAAGCCAAATAATTGACGCCTCTGAGTGACTCCACGCCCTGTTGCACCAGAGTATGGCGCGCCTCATAAGCACTGGCCATTTCCCGCACATTCGTTTGATCACCGGTAAGCGCCGCGACAGCGGCTTTCTGGGACACAGCCGCCGTGTGGGCCGTACTCTGCCCTTGTAATTTGTTCATCTGGTAAATCACATCTTCCGGTCCGCCGCAGAACCCCACCCGCCAGCCGGTCATGGCGTAAGCTTTGGACACTCCATTGATGACTATCGTCCGAGCCTTGAGCGAAGGGCACGCATTGACGACGTTGTAATACCGGCCACCGGTCCAGCGCAAATGCTCGTAAATATCATCGGTGGCTACAAACACATCCGGGTATTTTTCCAACACCTTGCCCAACGCCTCCAACGCTTCCTTGCCATAAACCTGGCCGGAAGGGTTGTTGGGACTGTTAAGGATAACGAGGCGGGTACGCTCAGTTATCGCCTCATCCAGTGCTTCGGGTGATGGCACAAAACCATCTTCCATGCGCGTGGGTACATAGACAGGGGTGGCCCAACTGATTTTGGCCATGGCGGGGTAACTGCCCCAATAGGGTTGTGGAATCACCACTTCATCACCGGGGTGAAGAACACTCATGCACAAATTGAACAGCGCTTGTTTCGCACCGCAGGTCACCATCACCTCATTTTCTTTGTAACGCAGGTGATTGTCCTGCTCGAACTTTTTAATAACGGCGTCCTTCAGCTCGGGCAGCCCATCTGTCGCCGTGTAGTGGGAATACCCTTCGTCAATGGCATGGCGTCCGGCCACCCGGATCGGTTCGGGCGTCTCGAAATCCGGGTCACCCGCGTCGAGACGAAAAATAGTTCGCCCTTCCGCTTTAAGCTTTTGGGCTTTCGAGTTGATTCTAAAAATGGACGAGGCCTCGAGGTCCTCTACGCGCCGTGCGAACTTCGTTGCCATTTTCGTGGTTCTCTCGATTTCCAATGGGGTTTAACAAAAGGCACGACCCAGCGTCATTTGTCCTTAGAGGAGCGCCCTTTCGCGTTGGAGGATTTAAAAGGCATTGAGGCCCACAGGCTTTTCATCGACTGTTTAAGGGCGTGTCCCGCGCTCGGATCTCCTCCCACCATCGATGCGAGATAAAATTTAGCCTGCTCGGCGCTGATGTGCGGCGGCAAGGGTGGCACTTCCGGGTCCGTGTACGCATTGATGACCACGGGCCTGTCCGCGTTCAGCGCTTCGTCCCACACGCGGTCAATATCGTCGGGTTTTTCCATACGCAGCCCTCGCAGACCCAACAGCTCTGCATATTGATCATAGGGGAAATCCGGCAGATCCTGGGAGGTGGGGAACTTGGGATCGCCTTCCATAACACGTTGCTCCCAACTCACCTGACTGAGGTCGCGGTTGTTAAGAACCAGAACAATCGCCCTCGGATCCGACCACTCCTGATAGTACGCCGCCAGACTGATAAGCCCCATATTGCCGAGCATCTGCATGGCCCCGTCCCCCACCATGGCGATGGCAGGCCTGTCAGGGTGACAGAACTTTCCGGCCACCAAATAAGGAACGGCGTTGCCCATTGACGCCAATCCTCCCGAGACCGAACCGATCATTCCCGGCTTGATCTTGAGATAGCGAGCGTACCAGTTGGTGGCGGAGCCCACATCACAGGCCAGAAGTACATTGCCCGGCAGACGGGGAGAGAGCGCGTGAAAGATCGCCTGGGGGTTGATCGGCTCGGCGCTCACTGCCGCACGCTCCTCCATGAGTTGCCACCACTGAGTGACTTTTTCCTCCAACCGCTCCCGCCATTGCCGGTCCGGCTTACGTTGCAGCCGTCCCGCAAGCGCCTTCAGGGTCGCCTTGGCTTCACCGTGCAGGGTAACCTCCGTGGGGTATCGTGCCCCAAGAGCTTCGGCATCAATATCAATCTGCACGCAACGAGCTTGTCCTTCTTCCGGCAAAAACTCAGCATAGGGGAAACGCGTGCCCACCATGAGCAAGGTATCGCATTCGCTCATCATATCCTGGCTGGGCTCCGTACCAAGCAGTCCAATAGTTCCCGTCACTCCGGGCTGAGTATCGGCAATCATGGTCTTGGCCAGTATCGCCTTGGCGATTCCCGCGCCCAGTAACTCCGACACTTCCAGGAGTTCATCGACCGCCTCCTTAACACCCGCGCCTGCCAGAATGGCGACTCTCTTCCCTTCATTCAGAATCTGAGCGGCGGAGTCCAGGTCCTGCCCTCGAGGAATACACTCCGAGGCTCGATAACCGACGCTTGAAAAAACCGCCCCGTGAGTGCGCGGTGGGTCATCCATCGGCAGGGATTGCACATCGTTGGGGATGATGATGGCGGTTACCGTGCGCCGGGCGATCGCAATGCGTAGCGCCTGATCCATCAAATGGCGAGCCTGGGGAGGGTCGGATACCATATGCACATAATCGCCCGCCACATCCTTATAGAGCGACACCAGATCCACTTCCTGTTGGTAGTCGGTCCCCAGACTCATACGCGCCTGTTGGCCGAGTATCGCGACCGCTGGGACATGGTCTTTACGGGCGTCATATAAACCATTCAGTAAATGGATGGCTCCCGGCCCGGAGGTGGAAATACAAACACCGACTTCTCCGGAGAATTTGGCGTGAGCACTGGCCATAAAGGCACCGAGTTCCTCGTGCCGAGGCTGGATCAGCCTGGGTTTATCCTCGGCCCGGCGCAGTGCCGACATCATGCCGTTAATGCCGTCGCCGGAATACCCGTAGACGCGCTGAACACCCCAGTCCCACAATCGTTGAACAATAAAGTCGCTAACAGTCTGGTTCATATAAGCCTTCCCTATCGAGCACTACGAAGTGTATGGATTGAAGTCCAAACGTGGCAGCCGCTACCGACACTGTCCAGTAAAGCCTGGAACCTCAGGGACAGGCACCACTCAGAATCGTTCACCCGACGCTTTAAGCCACTCTTCCCGATAATAATCCGGAATGTCATCGCCCAGCAGCTGGCCGTCGTTCAACTGAGGATAAAGCTGAGCGTGAGTTTGCGCCGGCCCGAATTTCGACCTGTGGAATATCATGTCGGGGGCGAGTTCGTCAGGTGTCTGGCAACCAAGGGCCCCGGTAATTTCCAGAAAG
Organism: Marinimicrobium locisalis; assembly: GCF_039822625.1. NCBI lineage: Bacteria > Pseudomonadati > Pseudomonadota > Gammaproteobacteria > Cellvibrionales > Cellvibrionaceae > Marinimicrobium > Marinimicrobium locisalis. The sequence goes on along the minus strand of NZ_JBDLLG010000023.1, from coordinate 70,291 downwards.
GTCTTGACCGTCGCGTGATGGAAGTTTTTTACCCGAACACTTTTGGCGTCAATATCAATCGCGCGAGATCGGCGCGGATCTTGGGTGGTCACGCCGGTCGGGCAATTATTGGTATGACAGCGTTGCGCCTGAATGCAGCCTACGGAGAACATAAAGGGCCGGGCAGCATTGCAAGCATCGGCGCCCAGCGCATGTTTAACTACCATATCGAAACCCAGGGCGACCTTGCCGCTGGCGATCAGCCTCATGTCGTCGCGAACCCCAACACCCCGCAAACAATTATGAACAAATGGAAGTGCCTCGTTGATATAGGTGCCCAAGTAATCGGAAAACTCCACGGGTGCCGCCCCCGTGCCACCTTCAGCGCCATCCACGGTAATAAAGTCCGGCAGGATGCCGGTGTTCAACATCGCCTTGCAGATGCCCATAAACTCGGAGCGTTTTCCCAGGCACAACTTAAAACCCACCGGCTTCCCATGGGTAAGTTCTCGGAGCCGTTGTACAAATTCCAGCAAACCAATGGGCGTATCAAACTCCGGGTGCGTGGGGGGAGAGAAGCTGTCTTGCCCGACTTCGATCTCCCGAACGCGGGCAATTTCTTCGCTGACCTTACTCCCTGGAAGCAGCCCTCCATGAGACGGTTTAGCGCCTTGGGAGAGCTTGATTTCAATCATTTTAATTCGTTTGTAATTGGCCTTTTTTGCGAACTCCTCGGCGTCAAAGCGGCCCCCCTTCGTCCGACAACCAAAGTACGCCGTTCCAAGCTCCCATATGACGTCGGCGCCATACTCCAGGTGGTAGGGGCTTAGCCCACCCTCTCCGGTATTCTGGGCAAAGCCCCCCAGCTTTGCACCACGGTTCATGGCCAGTATGGCTCGGCCCGAGAGAGAACCAAAGCTCATCGCCGAAATATTCAGACGCGAGGCATAATAGGGCTGCCGACATTGAGGCCCCCCAAACTGAACACGGGCCTCCGACTGATCCACTGTTTTCACCGCTAGCGAATGCTCCGCAAAGTCGTAGCCGGAACCCTCCATATCCCGAATCGTTCCGAACGGAGACGTGTCTCCCTTGCCATCGGCTCTGCCGTTAATGATATCGCGCTGCACCCGATTGAACGGACGGCCGCTGGTGTCGGATTCAAGAAAATACTGGCGCAGCTCGGGACGGATGAACTCAAGCATATAACGCAAGTGCCCGATGACGGGGTAGTTTTTGAGAACGTTATGGCGCGAGCGGATATCATAAAGCCCTACCGCCGCCACGGGCAGAAGAACAAGCCCCACCCACAGCGCTGGCGGCCAGTACCAGCTCCATAGCGCCACGATGAGAATGAGCCCCACCAGCGCTCCATAAAACTTGGTTCGTACCATAAAGCCCGTCTCCAAGAGTTTCCCCATGCTGCAACTGTTTCAGAGTAGCAGACACCTTTTCTCACACGCGTGATTGAGAGCGCCGCGCAGCTGATAATGAAGCCCATAGCTGCTACCCTCGGGACATGAATGAGCCAATTGTTTTTAGCCTGAACAGTGGCGCCAGTTTTGCCCGGCAAGTGGCCGAGCGGCTTGGCGTTGACCCCGGAACGCACGAAGAGCGCGACTTTGAAGACGGAGAGCACAAAATCCGCCCTTTGCAGAGCGTTCGTGCTCGGGATGTGTATGTCGTTCAATCACTCCACGGCGACGCCGAGTACGACCTTAATGACAAATTCGTGCGCCTTTTGTTTCTCCTCGGCGCTCTGCGGGAAAGCGGCGCCGCTCGGGTTACCGCCGTGGTGCCCTACTTGTGCTACGCCCGCAAGGAACGCCAAACCAAAGCCCGGGACCCCATTACCACTCGCTATGTGGCGCAGTTATTTGAGGCAATGGGAGTGGACCGGATGGTCACCCTGGATGTGCACAATCTGGCGGGTTTTCAAAACGCCTTCCGCTGTCAAAGCGAGCACCTGAGCGCCAGGGGCCCACTGATTGACTGGCTCCGTGACCGACTGGGCGACCGGCCGGTTACCGTCGCCTCTCCCGATGTGGGAGGTGTTAAACGCGCAGAGCGCTTTCGCGAGGCACTAGAGCGACAAACCGGACGGGAGGTCGGTAGCGCCTTTATGGAGAAGTTCCGCAGCGAAGGCACCGTGCGAGGCTCAACGGTGCTGGGAGAGATCGAGGGCCGGACCGTCCTGGTCCTGGATGACTTGATCGCGGGGGGCGGCACCATGACGCGCGCGGCAGACGCCTTTGTCGCCCACGGTGCGAAAGAGGTGGTGGCGTTGGCTACGCACGGCCTGTTTACGGACGGGTTAGAAAAAGCCCTGGACTGCCCGTCGCTTTCCCATCTGGCGGTCAGCAATAGTGTTCCCGTTCCCGAGCCACCGAAAAACAGCAACCTCGGCGACAAGCTCAGCGTCGTGGACATTGCTCCGCTGATCGCTGAGGCGATCAAGCGCCTGCACGCCGGGGGCTCCCTGACCGAACTCGACCCTTGAGTTCGCCCCTGCTTGAGCTCGGCCACCGAAAGTAGAGAACCAACAGCGCGCCTCAGCCACTGAACTGGACGCTGTACCCCTCGGCCAGATCCAAGTACCGTTGGGCTTTTTCCAGCCATCGGCCGCGTTGTTGCTGAGGGTCATCATCCAGGTGCCAAGCACAGAGCTTGGCACGCACCATTGCCCGATAGCTTTTGTAAAATGCCACTAGTGCAACAGGGGGTGTGTCGCCGGTTTCCCGCGTGTACTCATCGAAGAGCGCATCGCCCACGCGGACACCCACCCCTTCGCTGTTCGTGGCCGAACCATCGCGCTGACTAACGAGTCGCTCGCACTCCATTGCCAGAAACGCCAGTTCATCCACCCGGTCCTGAATGCGCAGGTCGCGATTGAACTCCAGACAGTCAATTACCACCGGCGGCTCGATCAAGCAGACGTGCTCCGGGCGTAAATCCCCGTGGGCCTCGACAATCATCCCCTGCTCTGCCCTGCAATCGAACAGCGCCGGTCGGGACCGAAGCGTGGCTTGCTGGCGCTCGGTGAGGCGTTGCAGCTGCTCGTTCGGCAAATCGTACTCGCTCAGTGCCTCTTGGTTCGATTGAACCTCTTTGTACAGCCGCGCACGATACTGTTCCGCCGTGAGGTGAATGACCCGGGCGCGACGATAGAACCCGCTCAGCACCGCCGCGGCTCGCTGTAGCGCCTGCTCTTCCAGGGTGCCCGCTTCAATGCGGGCTTTCAGCATGGCCGACTCCGGCAGGCGTTTCATAACCACCAGCCAGTCCACCGCCAAGCCGGTACCGCCCAGGCTCAAGCGACCTTCCGCTCCGAGCCTCAACGACTCGACCCCGAGGTAGATATCGCCGCCCAGCCGTCGGTTGAGCCTGACTTCTTCATGACAGTTGTCATGTCGGGCGTCAGCATGGCGAAAGTCAATCAACGCCCGTTTCATCGGTTTTTTTAATTTGTAGACGCGATCCTCCGTAAGAAAGACCCAAGACATATGGGTTTCCAGCGGTTCCACTGGCCCCTTACAGTCCGGGTAGGCGTCGGCCCGGGATAAAAACGCGACCTTGTCCTCAAGGCTCGGTATAACCGAAGATGGTGTCATCGGCTATTGCGACCGCGACGATACCGCGAGGCCGGCACGCTCCAGCGCGGTCTGCAACCCCGCTTTCGCCTCCTTGCCGAACAATACAAAGCGGATGCATTCGACCTGTTGTAACCTCGGCAGGGACGCTTTAATGGCCTCCGCGCAGACCCGAGCCGCTTCTTCGGCCGGGTAACCGAAAGCACCGGTGGAAATGGCGGGAAACCCGATGCTGGCAATCCCCTTCTCATCCGCCAGGCGTAGCGCGTTGCGGTAGCAGTCGGCCAATAGCTCGTCGGAGGGTTCGTCTTTGCCGTAAACCGGTCCCAGGCAGTGAATCACCCAGTCGTTCGGCAGCTTTTGGCCGGAACTGAGCACGGCTTCACCGGGCGCAATCGGAGCCATGGGCGCACACTCTTCCGCCAGCCCAGAACCGGCGGCGCGGTGGATTGCTCCGGCCACGCCGCCACCCGACTGCAGTTCGGCGTTCGCCGCGTTCACTATCGCGTCCAAGTCCGACTGTTTGACGATATCGCCGGTGACGCATTCAATCGTTACGTTTTGGGTTTGCTCATTCATGGCGTGCGTCCTCCTAATGGGGGGTCACTTTGGCCAATGCATCTCGGTACAGGCGTTCCAGGGCATCGCTGACTTTGACCTCGTAGGGTGGCTCGCAGGTATCGAGCGCCAGCACCCGGGTGGGCATTGCCTTGAGCGCCTCCCTGGCCCGCTCGCGCGTCGCCTCCAAGTCGGGCGCGGGGCCGACGGGCTGACCATTTCGAACGGCGGTAAATAGCAGGGGTTCTCCGTCCCGGCTTTCGGTATTTCTGCCGATTTCATCGTAGCGGTACCGGCCCTCATTGTCTCGAAAACGCCATACCTGCTTACGACCGGGGAACAGCTTTTTACCGGGGCTGTTTTTCAGGCGGGGCTCCCCCGCGTAGTCGGTCAGTTTGTATGCCAAGTCTAGCACCGGGGCGTCTTCCGATACGCCAAGCTTGGTGCCCACGGCAAAGCTGTCTATGGGAGCATGGGCATCCACCAGTTCCTGAATGCCCCACTCATCCAGTCCACTGCTGACCACAATTTTCATGTCGGTCAAACCGGCATCATCAAGTCGAGTCCGGGCGTCTTTCGCCAATTGCCCCAGGTCTCCGGAGTCCAGGCGAATGGCGCTGACATCAAGCCCCTCGCTTTTGACCAAGTGAATCACTTTGTCGATGCCGGCCATGGTGTCGTAGGTGTCTACCAGCAAGGCGGTACCGGGGTAGATCTTTGCATAACGGCGGAAAGCTTCCATTTCATCGTCGTGGGCCTGAATGTAAGAGTGAGCCATGGTGCCACTGGCAGGCAAGCCGTGGCGAAAACTACCCAGCACATTACTGGTGGAGTCGAGCCCCGCCACCCGGTAGGCGCGCACCCCACGCAAGGCCGAATCAAAGCCGTGCATGCGACGCATTCCGAAGTCGACCACCGGCTTTCCGTGTGCGGCGTGCACCATGCGCGAGGCCTTGGTGGCCAGAACGGATTCGGAATTGACGTAGTTCATCAACAACGTTTCCAACAGTTGGCCCTCCGCCAAGGGGGCTTCGATCTCAAGCATCGGCTCGTGTGGAAACACCGGCGTGCCTTCGGGCATCACTCGTATATCACCACTGAAGCGAAACTCAGACAGCCAGCGCAGAAAATCCTCATCGAACCGATTGAGCGCCCTGAGTCGTTCCACCTGCTCGGTCGGAAACCGCAGAGAAGCGACCAGAAGCGCCGCGTAATGTTGACCACACGCCAAAATAAAGTTCCGCTGCGGTGGCAACTTGCGAAAGTGAAGGGTAAAAACGGCGCGCTCTTCCATGCCTTCCGCCCGGTAGGCTTGGGCCATAGACAGTTCATAAAGGTCAATAAAAAGTCCGAGTTCCGCTTCGGTCAACTCGCCGAAATAACTCATTCGCCCTCCTCTACAGTGGCGCCCGCACGGCGCATTTGGTCGAGTGACGTATTGGCGTTGGCGGGGTCGGCCGGGCGCGTTGCGGTGGCCAGAAGGTGCGTTTCAAAGCCGGCTTGGCAAGCGCTTTTCACCGTCTCTTGAACACATACATCCTGAGCGAGCCCGCCAACCCAAAGACGCTTTACGCCCAGCTGTTTCAGATAGCCCGACAGGCCTGTTCCATCAGATGCCGAGTAGGCATCGCGGTCAAAGGCGGTGCCCTTGCTGACTTTGATCGTGCCGGGAGGAAGTTTCAAGTCAGAATGGAACTCGGCGCCGGGGGTATCCTGAACGCAGTGAACAGGCCAGGGGCCCCCTTGCTCTTTGAATGAGCAGTGGTCCACCGGGTGCCAGTCGCGGCTGGCTATAACAGGTACCCCGGCGCGCTCGGCGGCGCTCAGCCAGAGATTGAGCACCGGTATTACCTGGTCCCCGCCCTCTACCGCCAAAGCGCCGCCAGGACAGAAGTCGTTTTGCACATCCACGGCGATCACAGCATCGCCTTTTTTCAGAAGTTGATCGGGCTGCATAGCCAATCTCCTCTGGGTTGGTGGGTTTCTCTCCACAACACGTTTCTAACTATAGTGGAAAGTAACGCACACTTGTAGGGAGTAGCCGCTGGTTTCGCGGGTCGAGGCAGGGCAAAAGACTAGCTATCGACGGATTCGGGGCGCTTCAATCACGCCGACAACCAACGTCCGCACCAAACTATCCCATCCACCAAAAAACAAAGGCCAACCTCCGAGCCGATGGTTCTTTCTGCGTCATTATTCGTCTCCAGGGGTGTAAAAAAATAACGTTACCATAGAGGAGTGTACCGTTGTGTTGTAGGGAACTTCAAAAGTTCACCCAATGTTGTTCATTATAAGTCCCTTACTGCATTTTTCGGTGTGGAAAGACGAGTCCGCTCTACGGGTTGCGCCGGGCTATGCTTCCGACGAGTGCGCGCCCAATTCCACCTCGACAAAGTGTTCCTGCCGGTCGTCGATAAGGGGGATGCGTGCGCCGGAGCACTCGGTGCCATCCACGGTCAGGCGGCTCACTTCCCCCGAGGGTTCGCCGACACGTTGGATGTTGATGTGGTAGACGGTTTCGCGAAAACGATAGTGAATCTTGTAGCTATCCCAGGCGCCCGGAATACAGGGCGCGATGCGTAGATGATCCACTTCCAGCTGCAACCCCAGCAGAGTTTCGGTGGTCAGCCGGTACATCCACCCCGCCGCCCCGGTGTACCAGGTCCAACCGCCCCGGCCGATATGTGGCGACACGCCGTAGATGTCCGCGCACATGACATAGGGCTCAACCTTGTAGAGCTCAATCGCTTCAGGTGTGTTGCCGTGGTTGACGGGGTTAAGCATGGCGAAGAGTTCCCAGGCTCGTTCAGTTTCGCCCAACATCGCAAACGCCATGGTGGTCCAAATGGCGGCATGGGTGTATTGACCGCCGTTCTCGCGCACGCCCGGGATGTAGCCTTTAATGTAGCCTGGCTCCAACTCGGATTTGTCGAACGGCGGATCGAGCAACTGGATGATTTGTTTATCCCGTCGCACCAAACGTTGGTCCACCGCGCTCATCGCCTGGCGGGCTCGCGGCCCGTCACCGCCACTTGAGATAACCGACCAACTCTGACTGATCGAATCAATTTGGCATTCATCGTTGGTGCTCGAGCCCAGCGGGGTGCCGTCATCAAAGTAGGCGCGCCGATACCAGGCCCCATCCCAGGCCTGGGTTTCAATGTTGCGGCGTAACTGCTCCGCCTGGGCATTGCACAACTGGGCAAATTCCTGGTCGTTGCGATCGCGCGCGAGACCGGCAAACAGCTCCAGGTTCTCCACCAGGAACCAAGCCAACCACACGCTTTCGCCACGGCCATCCTTGCCCACGAGATTCATGCCGTCGTTCCAATCCCCACAACCCATTAGCGGCAAATGATGGGGGCCAAAGCGCAAGCCGTGCTTAAGAGCGCGCACGCAGTGCTCGTACAGACTGGCCACTTCGGGCGAGCGTTGCGGCTGGTCGTAGTAGGCTTCCTCCTCCGGGTACAGCTCGCGGCCTTCAAGGAAATGTATCGGCTCATCAAGCACGCCGGTATCCCCGCTCGCCCGCACATAGCGGCAGGTGGCATAGGGCAACCACAGGTAGTCATCGGAAAAGTGAGTGCGTACGCCCTGCCCACCCGGTGGATGCCACCAGTGCTGCACATCGCCCTTAAGGAACTGGCGACCGGCGTGCAGGACCAGCTGCTCGCGAGCGAGCCACGGGGCCGCGTGGATCAGCGCCATGGTGTCTTGCAACTGATCGCGGAAACCGTAGGCACCGCCGGATTGATAATAGCCGCTGCGACCCCAGAGCCGGCACGACAGGGTCTGGTAAATCAACCAGCCATTGGCCAGTACATTCAATGCCATGTCCGGGGTGTCCACGTTGACCGCGCCCAGCGTGCGGTTCCAGTGTTCCCAAACCGCTTCCAGCGCCTGGCGCGCGCCCGCCTGACCACCGTACTGTTGCACGAGGCGTCGCGCCTCATCGGCGTTGGCCGCCGCGCCGAAAATGAACACGATCTCGCGCTCTTCGCCGGCTCCGAGCTCGATAGGGGTCTGGGAGGCGGCGCAAGGGTCAAACCCGGCGCCCGTTCTGCCCGACAATCGTTTGCGGCGCATGGCCGCCGGATTGGCGAGTACACCATTGCGTCCAATGAACTCAGTGCGGCTGCCACTCACCGACCGGTCGCGCTCACTGGTATGCGCGAACACCACACGATTGCCCGATTCGCGCCCGTAGGCATTGTGGGCAAACAGCGCGCCGGTGTGCAGGTCAACTTCGGTGACGATGTGCATCAGGTTGGAGTGGCGCAGCTCACCCAGCACCAGTTCCCAGTAACCGGTGAGCGATAGGCTACGGGCCCGATTCGAGCGGTTGTGAAGTTTGATCACCGCAAACTTGACCGGTGCATCCATGGCGACGTAGGTGAACATCTCCGAGGCGATGTCCGCCTCAAGGTGCTCGAACACGCTGTAGCCAAAGCCGTGCCGACACACGTAGCCGGAGCGGCCCCGAGCCGGCAGAGGCGTGGGGGACCAGAACGCGCCGGTTTCTTCGTCGCGAATGTAGAACGCCTCGCCGCTGCCATCGGAAATGGGGTCGTTGTGCCAGGGGGTGAGGCGGAACTCGTGCGCGTTCCCCACCCAGGTGTAGGCACTGCCGCTCTCGCTGACGGCCGTGCCAATGTGTGGGCTGGCGATCACATTGGCCCAGGGCATCGGGGTGGTTTGCCCGGGCTCAAGGGTAATGACGTATTCGTGCCCATCCGGAGTGAAGCCGCCCAGGCCGTTACAGAAAATACGCTCGCGCGGCTCCAGCGGATAGACCGGTTCTTCCCCGGCCGGTTGGGAAGGCTCCAGCAAGTCCGAGGTTCGCTTTGGCGAGACGCGGCGATCCACCTGTTCGATCAGGGTATCAGCCGTGTCGCTAAAGACGATGCGGGAAACGGTTTGCAGCAGCACGCGTTCGTCCTCGGAAAGCTCTTCGGCCCGCCGCACGAAAATGCCGCCGGGTTTGTCGATCACCTGTGCTTCGGGGCCGGCGTTGATCAACCCCATAATCCGATCCTGCAACTCCGCCCGGTAGCCCGAGAACCCCTCGTTGACGATTACCAGGTCGGCCGCCAGCCCCTTCATACGCCAATAGGCATGGGCCTGCACGACCTGTTTCACCAGATCAATGCGGCTGAGGTCACCAATTAGAAGCAGCACGATGGGCAAGTCGCCGGAGATGGCAAAGCGCCATAGGCCCGGTTGCCCCAACTGGTTCCGGGCGATCACGCTCGGCGACGCACGGCGCATGGGGTTGGCGTAAATCACCGAGTTAGCCAGGCGGCCAAAGAGTTGGGCATCGGCTTCGGTCGCATTTAGGTGGCGCAGTACTTCCTGGCTCTGGAACCAAGCCATTTCAAACGCGCGCTCGACAAAGTGACGGTCACAGTATTTCTCGAGCAGAGCCAGCGCGGCCTCGCGCGTGTCCGCCACCCCGGAGATGATCTGCACGCTTGAGGACTCATCGGGCGACAGGGTCAGGGTACTGCGAATCGCCACAATCGGGTCGAGCACCGCCCCCTCGGTGTTCGATAAGGTCGAGGGCTGACTACCGCTGTCCAACATCACGGGGTTCGCCGCCGTGCGGCCACGGCCAATGAAACGGGCGCGGTCGGTCTCATAGGAAGGCTCATCGGCCACCGAGCCCGGCGCGGCCAGCAGATGGAACATCCAGGGCACCTTTTCGCCGGGCGTGCGCGGGCGACGCGTACAAAGAATGGCACGCCGACCGGGCAGGATTTCAGTCTGCACGAACAGGTTGCTAAAGGAGCGGTGCGCCAAGTCGGCATTCAGTGGCGCGAGCACCACTTCCGCAAAGCTCGTCACTTCAATGTGGCGCACGCGCGAGGACTGGTTGGTAAGCGTCACCCGACGGATTTCGACATCATCTTCCGGGGATACGCTGATTTCGGTGTGCGCTTCAATGGCGTGGTCGCGCCGCCGGTATTCCGCCCGCGCCTGCACGAAAATCGCTTCGTAGTGCTCGGCCGGTTGCAGGGTTGGCTGATGCGCCGTGGACCAGTATTTTCCGTTGTCACGATCACGCAAATAAATGAAGGTTCCCCAGCTATCGGAAGTGGCATCCTCGCGCCAGCGGGTAACCGCAAGCTCGCCCCAATGGCTGGCGCTGCCTCCGGCGTGGGTGGCCATAACGTGATAGCGCCCATTTGATAGCAGATGTACTTCGGGCATCCGGGTGTTGGGGTCGGTAAACACTCGCAGGATCGCGCCGGACTCCGCCGTGGGGGGACGGGCGGCGGCACTGACTTCAGCCGCGTGCGGCTGCAGGGTATCCCCACGCTTCGGCACCCGCTCTTGCAACAGGAGTTCGGTCGCCCGCGCCAGCGGGTCGGACATAAAGCGACGCTGCATGGGCTGGCCAAACAATACGTGCGCAAAGGCCAGAAAACTCATCCCTTGGTGGTGCACCATAAAGTTCTGCACGATGGCGTGCGTTTTACCCCGTGGCACGCGGGAGGGCGTGTAATCAATCGCTTCATAGAAACCATAGGCCCCAAGGAAGCCCTGCTCGGCCAAGGCCTCCAGGTTTCGACACGCTTCCCGTGGCATCACCATAAGCGCCAGGGCGCTGGCGTAAGGCGCGATGACCAGGTCATCGCCCAGCCCGCGTTTAAAGCCCAGGCCCGGCACGCCGAATGCCCGGTACTGGTAAACCTGGTCCAAATCAGTGGCGTTGTAGCAGGACTCAGAAATCCCCCAGGGAACGGCGCGCTGCCGGCCGTACTCGATCTGGCGCGCGACGGCGGCCTTGCAGGTTCGCTCCAACAGAGTATTCGGGTAGCTGGGCATGATCAGCTGCGGCATCAGGTATTCAAACATCGAGCCGCTCCAAGAGATCAAGCTCACGTCGCCGCCATGGCTGGTTAGCAAGCGCCCTAGCGCGAACCAGTGCTTCTGCGGCAACTGCCCCTGGGCGATCAACAGAAAGCTAGCCAGTCGCGCTTCCGAGGCCAAAAGGTCATAGCAGGCGGGATCTCGACGCCGCTCCACAACATCGTAGCCAATGGTTAGCAGGCCGCTTCCGGCGTCGTAGAGAAACTCGAAATCCATTTCCGCCAGAAGGCGGCAGCGGTTCATTAAGTCGTCTATAAGCTCAAGCTGTGCGTTCGCGCCAGCACCATTAGCGCTGGCAAGCGCCTCCCGCGTGGGAAGGTCGGTGCCCTGCCAAGAAGACCCCGGCACCAACAGCACCAGTTCATCGCGAAGCGCTTGAACTTGCCGGTCGAATGCCCGCGCCCAATAGACACACTCGCCCTCCTTGTCGGTCTCTGTCGTCGGCCAAGCCGTAATAGTCGCGCGGCCCCGTTCAACTTGCTCCAGAGCATTGAAGGCGGCCGTCAACGTCTTCGGCGGCCCCTCTTGCGCAAGAGCGGTTAGGGTATCTTGCAGTGCCCGTATCTCTTCGGCCAGTGTTGGGTTAGATGAAGGCAGTTGTTCGCCCAGAACGTGTAGCGTGTCCTGCAGGCCCTGCAGGGCGCTCGGCGACAGCACCGGCTGGCTTTTCAATTCGGCCAAGCCCGCCTGCAGCGTGAGCAGGCTACCGGCCAGGTTGCCGCTGTCCACCGACGAGATATAGTGAGGGGGGAGCGGTTGCATGGTTCGCGTGTCGTACCAGTTAAACAAGTGGCCGCGGTAACCTTCGAGCTTCTCGACCGCCGCGAGGGTATGGCCGATACGGCGCAAACACTCCCCGACGGTGAGATACCCAAAATCCACCGCTGCCAAATCGGCCAGCAGGGACATGCCAATGTTGGTGGGCGAGGTGCGCGAGGCGATGGCCGGCTCGGGGTTGGCTTGAAAGTTATCCGGCGGGAGCCAATTGTCCCGCGGGCCGACAAAGTCCTCGAAGTAGCGCCAGGTGCGTCTGGCCGCCGTTCGCAGAAACACTTGTTGCTCGCCCCCCAAACCTGGAGTGAGCGCAACCAGCGGCCGGCTAATCCACCAACCGACCAGGGGTGAGATCAACCACAGCAACAATATGGGGGCCGCCGCGAGCCATGCGGCCGGACCGCTGCCCGAGATCACCAGCGCCAGGGTCAGCCCCACCGAGAGCGTCGGCGCCAGCCACATTTCCAACAAAAAGTCCGCCAACGAATGGCAGGCGTTGCGCCGTGCATAACCGGGCAGTTGCCACAGTAATAAGCTACGCCGGGTAAATAGCATACGGGCGCCCGAGCGCAGAATTGCGCCCAGGGCTATGCGCGTGTCGTAGGGCAGAAAAGTCAGCGTGAGCAACGCCAGCACGATGGGGTGACTCGCCGATTTAATCGTCAAGTCCAGGTGCAACCACCAGTCACTTTCGGCGGGCTTACGAATCAGCTCGATTAAGCTGGATAGCAACGTGGGGAGAAACAGCACCGCCAATACCAGTAACGTCCATGCCCAAGCCGGGCCCAGGCCCGCAAACCAACCGCCCACCAGTAGGGCGAGCAGTGCCGGCGCCACCAGACTACGCCGCAGATTATCGATAATCTTCCACCGCGACAGGGCCGATAGTGGATTCGATCGGCCTTTTGACTTGGCGCCGCTTTCACTGGGTGGGCCCGGTACGCGCGGTAGCAACCAACCGGCGATTTGCCAGTCCCCGCGCATCCAACGATGACGGCGACTGGCATCAATGGCGACGCTGGCCGGTTGTTCCTCAATCAGGTGAACGTCGCTCACCAGCGCCGAGCGCGCATAGCCACTTTCCAGAAGATCGTGACTGAGAATTAGGTTCTCTGGAAAACGCCCGTCCACAGCCTGACGAAAAGCGTCCACATCGTATATGCCCTTCCCAATGAACGACCCTTCCGCGAACACATCCTGATATACATCCGACACCTCGCGCGTGTAGGGGTCCAAACCCGAGTCCCCCGCGAACAGTTTCGCGAAGCGTGACTGACCGGCACTGGTCAGGCTGATAGAGGCCCGCGGTTGCAGAATCGCATAGCCCTCCACGATGCGGCCCTTGTGGGTGTCGTAAACCGGTCGGTTAAGGGGGTGCGCCAAGTTACCCACCAGGGCATGTGCGGCATCACGTGGCAATTGCGTGTCAGTATCCAGAGTAATGACGTACCGAATCGAACCCAGAATGGATTGATCGCCGACAATATCCGAAAAGGCTGTGAGCGCCTCCCCACGCAGACGGGCATTGAACTGCTCAAGCTTGCCGCGCTTGCGTTCGTAGCCCATCCACACCCGTTCGAACGGATTCCAAAGTCTGGGCCGGTGGAACAGATAGAAGACACTGGCGCGGTCTTCGTGATAAGTGTCGTTGAGTGTTTCTATGGCGCTGCGCGCATAGTCAAGTAAGGCCGCGTCATCCGGCAACGTCTGTTCCGGTGCGTCGGGGAAATCCGTCAGCAGCGCAAAGTACAGGTTCGGATCACGATTGCCCAAGTAACGAATTTCCAAGCCCTCGACCAGGTTATCGATATCCCCACGGGTAGTCAGCAAAGTAGGCACAATAACCATGCTGCGATGCGCATCGGGAATTCCGTGGGAGAAATCCAACCGTGGCAAAACACGCGGCGGGACCAACAGCGTCACCGCCAAATTAACCAGCGAGAGCGCCAAAGCCGAGGCGCCAATCACAACGGCGGTGGCGAGGAGCCAATAGCGCCAGTCACTCAGTGCGACATCATCAAGCGCATGGAGCACGCCGGCCGTAGCAGTCAACGTCAGCAATAAAATCGAACCGAGGTACAGAGGCAGACGAAGACGTAGGCTCCACCGCTTAAAGCGGGTTTTCCACGACGGACGGCACCCAACAGTCCGCTCTAGGTAGGCCCGCCCACGATCGACAAGGTAGTAACCCACATGGCCCCTCCGGTCTTTCGGGCCGTACTCTTCGGCTGCCTTCTGGGCCAGTGCGACGGTCTCCCGCGCCACTGCCGTTTCATCATTCGCACTGCCCCGCGCCACATCCTCGACAATATGCCGATAGCGATCACGAGTCGAAAAATTTTGGCGGGCGTAGGTATCTAAGGGGTCATCACTCAAGGTTTTATGAACCCCACTGAGCGACTCGACGTACTGCTTCCAGTCCATGGTGCCAATAAAGCGCAGGCTGCCAATACTATTGGCGATGGATATCTGGTTGGCCGCATCCGTTCGCCCCGCCGCTTCCGACAGCTTCGTGGCAGTCACACCCTGTTCGAGCAGCTTTTGCTCGACCCAAGTTTGAACGAAGGCCATGGCCGGCCCCTGGGTTTGAAGCCGATCGTAAAATTCCTCCACAAAGGAGGCCGTCAACGGTACATCGGCGTGGGCAAACTCGGCCAACAACTGGATCAGCTGATTGGGATCATTCTCTGCCGCGATCAGCATGCGATCCGCCCACTCGATGGCCGCATCGCGTTCCTCGCTCCGCTGGGCAATGCGCACGCCAACGCGACGTAAGTTCTCCAGCAGCGCCAACTGCAACATAATGGGGAACGCCCACAGCTCGCCCAGCTTCAAGGGCTCCACCGTTTGGTAGGACGCCACAAACTGGGTGACATTCTCGCCGTCAACGCGCCCGTCCATGTGGGAAATCAATTCCAGCGCCAAATCGTAAATGCGGGGAAAACCGGCCGACAACCCCTCACCCAACCGAGGCAACTGGCGGCTATAGCCGCGCGGGAGATGTCGGCGCGCCAAGCCAATTTGCTGTTCAATAAGATAGAAATTGTCGAGCAGCCAGGCTTCGGTGGGAACGATGCGCTGCCCGGTCGTCGCGGCCGCCGTCACGACATCGTAAGCCGCTCGTAAAACCCGCGTATTGTCCGCCAAGCGCGGTAGCAACCGGTCCGCTCCGGGGTTCGGGTCGATGTGGTGCTGCTCTGCTAATAGGGTCGCGTGTCGCTTGAGTTGCTCAATACTGAACAGCTCGGCGCGCAACAACTCGGTGTTTTGGTCATGGCCGAACCCACTCCCGATGAGAGCCGAGAACTTGAACGCTTTGATGGTCATAACAGGCTCCTTGTTGAATCTTGGAATGAGGAAGGAAGCCTGGCTGTGTCACCGGTACTTACCCAAAAGGCGTCCATCGCCTTACGAACCTTCAACCTAAACGGGTTGATCCAGCAACAATTAAGTGTACACCAATACTCCAGTAAGGATAGCGTCGTGCAACGGCTGTCTCTGTATTTCTTGCGCCCCATTTTCATAGAAATTCCTTTATTTTTTTGCTCATCTTCATCACTAAGTACGCTAACGCACAGACGCGACCCAACTCGCGGGCGACGCTGCAGGCTAGCCGAACGAAACCGTCGCTATCGACTCGAATAAAGCAACAACAATGGGTTGGATAATGTCGCGAGAATCCGCTTTTCGGAACACACCAGTGTATTCAAAGTACTGAAGGCGTCGTTAACTAACGCCCATCGTCCAATGCACGGCTACCGGTGTCGTACCCGCGTGGAACAGCGCTTCTGCCTCATCCCGAAGTGCTGTATAGATAGCGAACGGGTCAGCGGTTGTAGACATAAACACTACAGGCCACCTCTCAGGATAGGATTACCCATAGCAGCCCATCGAGAGTGACACTAGCAGAGTGCTGGGGCTTCCTTCTAGATAGGCATCGAACGCAAATTGGCCTCTAACGGCGTTGCGACGTCCGACCGCTCCGCCTTATCCATGCCTTATGCACTCTGTCTCCCAATACCAACAGCGCGGGAGTCAGCAGCAGCGTGAGTACGGTAGCGAACGCCAGGCCGCCGGCAATGGCGCTGGATAGCTGAGTCCACCACTGGGTGGAGGGCGCGTTAATCCCCAGGCTGGGCTCCAGAAGGTTAACATTGATCCCGAGCACCATGGGCATTAGGCCCAGGATGGTGGTACCAGCGGTAAGCAGCACCGGCCGCAAACGCAGGCAGCCGGTTTCCAGGGCGGCGGGTAAGGCCTCCAGGCCCTTTTCCCGGTGTTCGTTGTAGGTGTCGATCAGAACGATATTGTTATTCACCACAATACCCGCCAAGGCGATAACGCCCATGCCGACCATGACAATTCCGAACGGTTGGGCGTTGATCAAAAGCCCCAGCAAAATACCGGCGGTGGATAACACAATGGCTGACAACACTAAGGCGGACTGGTAGAGGCTGTTAAACTGCACCACCAGAATGAAAGCCATCAGGAAGATGGCCAGAAAGAAGGCCAGTATTAAGAACTCCGCCGCTTCCTGCTGGTCCTCCCCTTCCCCACCGACGCTGACTTGAAGCTTATCGGGAAGGTCGGCAAGAGCGTTCTCGCGCACCGCCTGCAAGCGCTCGTCCAACTGATAGCCTTCCTCCAGGCCCGCCTCGATTGTAATCGCCCGCTCGCCGTCCACGCGGTGTAACGTGCCCACCCTGGGCGAGGGTTCAAATTCCACCACCTGGGAGACGGGAATCTGACCGCGCGGGGTTTGCACGGTAAGCTGGCGCAGCTGATCAATATGGCGCCAACTTTCCGGGAAGCGCAGACGAATATCCACCTCATCCAGGGCATCTTCCGGGCGGTAGCGCGCCAGCAGAATGCCATTGGTAACCAGTTGCACGGCATTACCGACCGTCACCACGTCGGTCCCCAGGCGCGCGGCGGCCTCGCGGTCGACCCGTACCCGCCATTCTATACCGGGAATGGCTCTATCATCGCTGACGTCGGTAAAGCCGCCAACTTCATCCATGGTTTGTCGGATCTTCTCCACGTTCTCATCGAGTATCGACGGGTCGGAGGAGCTGATCGTCAACTGAAAGGGCTTGCCCGCACCCGGGCCCTGTTCTTGTTCACGAAACTCCAAAATAATGCCGGGAATGTCTTTGGTGCGTTCACGCATATCCGCGAGAATTTCACGGGCGGGCCGTCGCTTTTCCCAGTCGATAAACTGAAACTGGAGCGTGCCGACGGTATCCGCCCCGGTATTCCAGTCCGGGTCGGCAATGGAGCGAGCGTAGAGGGCTTCCACTTCGGGCATGTTGAGCAGACGGCTTTCCACCTGCCGCACCAAGTCATCGATCTCATAGACGGATAGGTCCCCCCGGGCCCGAACCGTCACTTGGGCCGACTTGGGTTCCACGTCTGGAAAGAATTCCACGCCGTGATTGAAACGCCCGTAGATGACGTAAATCACCACAATGACCAACATCACCACGAGCAGAGTCCACCAGGGGCGCTGCAGTGAGAAATTCAACCACGAGCGGTACCACCGGCCAAACCGAGTCGGCTCATCCCGACTCGGGCCCTGGGTCCTACCACTGACGCCGCCCAGCGTGGGCAAAAAAACCAATGCCATCGCCAGTGAGGCAAGCAGGCAGATAATAACCGTGGCCGGCAGGTACTTCATGAACTCGCCCACCACACCCGGCCAGAAGAGCAACGGGAAGAATACGGCGAGCGTGGTCGCGGTGGAGGCAATAATCGGCCAGGCCATGCGAGTGGCCGCTTTGGCCCAGGCATCGTGCGGCTCGTCTCCCTCTCGGCGGTTGCGATCCGCTAGCTCACTCACCACCACGGCCCCATCGACCAGCATGCCCGCCACCAGAATCAGGGCAAACAGCACGATAATGTTCATGGTGTAACCGATGGCCCAAATCGCAAGGATGGCGGTTAAAAAAGCACCGGGAATGGTAACTCCCACCATCAACGCCGAACGAACGCCCATGGTGGCCACGATAATAATCAGCACCAGCACGACGGCCGTGGTAACGTTATTCAACAGCTCCGAGAGCATGGTTTTAACTTCAGTGGATTCGTCCAGAATATAATCCACCTGAATTTCATCGGGCATGCGGGATTGTGCCTGCTCCATAATGCCGCGTACCTGGGCGACCGTATCGATAATGTTGGCGCCGGTGCGCTTGGAGATTTCCAGCACCACGGCGGGTTGATTATTGATACGGGCAAAACCTTCGGGGTCAAAAAAGGTGCGGCGCAATGTCGCCACGTCGCCGAAGGTCACCACCGTTTCCCCGTCGACCTTTACCGGCAACGACATCACATCATCGAGGTTTTCGATAACGCTGGGCACTTTAATGGAGAAGCGTCCCGACCCAAGGTCCAGACTCCCGGCAGCCACTAGCTGGTTGTTGCGTGAAACCAGATTGAACAGCTCGGCATAGTCAATGCCGTAACTGGCCAGCACCTGGGGCTCGACCAGAATTTCCAGAAGATCTTCCCGGTCGCCACCGATTTCCACTTCCAGCACTTCGGTAATGCCTTCAATTTCTTCTTTCAGAAGGCGCGCCGTTTGAATTAGCTCCTCCTCGGATAGTGGCCCGGAAAGGCCGACAGACAGTACCGGGAACAGCGCCACGTTCACTTCGTGCACCGTCGGCTCTTCCGCTTCCTGAGGAATGTAGGCGCGAGCCCGGTCAACCTGCTCGCGAACATCTTGCAGGGCCGTGTCGGCATCGAAGCCGGCATCGAACTCCAACATCACCGACGCATGCCCCTCGCTCGCCGTGGAAGTCATTTCCCGCAAGCCTTCCAGCGAGCGCAGCTCCTGTTCCATGGGCCGGACCATCAGGCGTTCGCCGTCTTCCGGGCTCACCCCTTCGTACATCATGGACACGTAAATGATGGGAATCGGAACGTCCGGGTTGGCTTCCTTGGGAATGGCGATGTAAGCGCTGATTCCGCCCACCACCAGGATCAAAAAAAGCAGCAGCGTCGCCCGGCTGCGTTGCTGTGCGCCGCGAATGAGGTTTTCCATTACTCCTCCCCGGCCATAACCACTTCCACTTCCTGCCCCGGCTCGACGAACCCCGCGCCCTGGGTAATCAGATTGATTCGCTCGGGCAATCCACTCACCCAGGCGCCCTTGCGAGTGGCGCTAATCAACTCCACCGGCTGCTCCTTCACCTGCTGATTCTCATCCACGTAGCGAACAACCGTGCGCCCGTCCCCATCAAGCGAGAGCAGGGAGGGTGCGATATGATGCGCTTGTACCTCGCCGAGCTGGATTTGAATGGCAGCGCTCCCTCCGGCAATACGACGCCGCTCGGGATTCGTGGCTTCGATTTCGACGTAATAACTGCGGGTCTCGGGATCGGCGACGGCCGCCACGTAGGTTAACTGCCCCTTTAACTGGCTGTTATCAAGCAGGGTAATGGTGGCCGGGTAGCCCACTTCAAGTTTATGCACGTCCTGCTGGGAGACTTGGGCGCTTACCCGCAACCGGGAGATATCTACAAAGCGAAGCAGTCTCTGTCCAGCCTGGGCATAATCGCCTTCGTCTACGAAGCGCCGGTCGAAGATTCCATCAAACGGCGCTTTCGGGCGGGTGTTTCGAAGCGCCAGCCGCGCCGCTTCCAGTTCCGCGCGAACCCTCGCCCGCTCGGCCACCGCTCCGAGCTGTTCAATTTGGGAGTTCAGATCCCGCGCCCTTAGCTTTTCAGAGGCCTCAACCTGGGCTTCCACCAACTCCAGGTCGGCCTTCAGTTGTTCCACACGGGCCTGACGGTCCTCGGCGTCCAGCTTCACCAGCACTTTTCCTTGTTCTACCAAAGAGCCCTGCTCCACCGGCAAGTTCATCACCTCACCGCCCACGCGCGCGATGATTTCAACCTGCTGCCAGGCCTCAACCTGCCCTTGCAGCGCCAAGTCAGGTTGATGGGTTCGCGCGCGAAATTCGCGCACCTGGACTCTATTTAGAGAGGCGGGGGGCGGCTCGGTCGCCTCTGGTGCCTTGTCCGGCGCCTGTAGAACCTCGCCAGAGGCCAGCCAAATAATCAATAACACGACAAGGGCGCCGGCTATCCAGAGCGGGTTGAGCTTTTTGGTGAACAAGAGTCCGTCTCCTAAACTGTTTGTCGTTGCCCTCAGTGGCGAAGCGAAAACCAGGCAGTCTGGGTAGGGGGGCCTAGCTCGGGGTCTTCTTCCCCAATGCCGCCCAAAACCACCCGATAGCCATTGCGCCGGGCAACCCCATGAGCCCACTGGCTAAACTTGCCGCGATCCCACTCAAACTTATGATCGGGCTCGCGAAACTCTCCCGGCCGGAGATCAAAAAGGGGGTTGAATTCCCGGTTGGGCGTGGTCAGGAAAACCGCTCGCGGGCGCATCTGGCCAAAGACGGCCTGCTCCGCCGCCGAGAGCTGCTCCGGCTTAATATGCTCGATGGTTTCTACCATGGCCGCGACGTCGTAATCAACAAGAGAGGGCTGAGGATCTATGTAGGAGCCATTGAGCAACCTCAGCCGGCCAACCTCACCTTGAAGGTGGTCGGCCAGCATTTCCCGGGCTTGTCTCAATGAGTGGGAGCAGACTTCCAGGCCGACAATCTCTTTAAACTGCTTTTCGCCCGCCAGCCGGTACAACAACTGCCCCGAACCGCATCCAAGATCCAACACCCGGCGCGCCCCACTGGCTCGCAGGCGCCGCAGCACCTGTTCCAGGCGAATCTCGTGCAATGAAACGCTCTCCCCCCTCATGGTTGAAGCTAATAGAGAGTCCTCATACATAATCTATCGCCTTCGAGTAAGGAGAGACTTCATTGGGATGGCTTGATGCGGCAACGTCGCCGGCGGGCCTCAGTTCCCCTCCCACCGAGCGGTATCGTATCAAAGTTACGTCTATCCATGCTATGCCACCGATTTGCCGCCGGATGTGAAGCCCCAAGCATAACGTCTGCTACTCAACCTTAGCCACAATAAACGACAAAATGTTGCGAGCGGTAGTGATTCCCTCAAGGTCGCGGTACAACGCTCCGTCGGCCCCGGAGTGATGGCCGCGGCCGAGCAACGATAGCAAGTACTGGCCCGGTGCCGCTGAGTCGATAATCGTTTCATAGATCAACGAGGGCTGCCCCGAGGCGCCATCTCCGCTGTAAATCGGGTCTTCTGGAAAGCGCTCGCGGGTATAGTAGTCGTTGAAGTCGTAGCTACGGTTAACCTCCAGAAGCAGACGATACCGACCCATACGCGGGGCCGAGAGAGCGATTTGGTAGTCGCTTTTGGGAGTCGCGCCGCTAACGCCGTCCAGATCGGCGTTGTTGCGCAAGGGCACAAAATAGCCGTCAGCTTCCTCAACCCCTCGGCTGTGGCTCCAATAAGGCAAGGCTTCCGGCCGGCGGGTCGCGCCGGTGTCGGTTTCACCAAAACCGGAGCTGGCAGCCTTGCCGGTGACATAAAGGGTATCGATGTATTGCCCTTCCAAGGTTTCCATCCATACGGCGATTTGCGGCACAGTAGTATAGGTAAAACCAAGCACGGCGGGCTGTGGCTCGGATTCGTAGGCACTGCCGGCCTTGATAAATAGGTCCATGCTGGGTTGGCCCGCACCAGCGGTCAAATCCAGCAGGGTATATTCACGCGTGACCGGCTGATTGGCGGTGCGCAGCCTTTCGCCAAACTCCATTACCGTGGCAAAGGGGGCAACACCAAACATCAGGCCTGCCACCAGAACCAGAAAACCCACCCCGGAAAAACTCAGCGCTCTTCTACCGATCTTTCTCCTAAGGTGGCTCCAGTAAGCCTTGAAGTTGTTTTTGAAGTGCAGCAAGGTCCCGATAATAAAGAAAATCGAGGCCCAGATATGAATGGCGCCGACAAAATAGTTCCAGGGCATGGAGTACAGCAGTACTCCGGTTGTCATCAGCGTTATAAACACAATGGAAATTGTAACGGTGGTGGCAATTCTGAAGTTCATCGTTTTGGCCCTTGCAATCGCTTTTTATAAGCGTTTTTAACCGAGCCTCTCTGCGTCGTTCACACTCAGAGAGGCTCGCCGTTTCAGTCAATTACTGTTTCTTGCCAAAGTTCATTCCGGAAAACTTCCGGTACTTGGAAAAGTCCTTGCTTTGCGTCCATTCGCCAACATTCTCCTTGAACTTCTGCATTTCCTGCTCGGTCAACACTTCGGAAAGTTCGGCGTTTTTCTCCTCAATAAACACCGGAATTTGCTCGTGATTACCGTTCATGGCCAGGTCCTTTACCTGCTTGTAGGAGCTGAGAATCTGCTCCACTTCGTAGGCCCGTGCCTGGTCTAGATTGAGGTTCTCCGTAAAGCGGCTTGTACCTTCGCAACCCTCTTCCGAGGAGGCGTAGGCCACGCCGCTAACACCAGCAATTGCCAGGCCGATCAAAAGTAGCTTCTTCATAGTTCATTCCTTAATAATGTGGGTTTGTGTCCCGTCCGACCGTTCAGGCGATTTACGTCGGGAACAGGGTTAGAATGCCCCAAAACTGGGGAAGAAAAGTGGCTGAACTGTGAAGGAAATGTGCAAGGCCAACGTTCGTTGGCGGTTTGCGGGCGTTATGTCTCGGGAAAGACGAAGGTTTTTCGGGGATAGGAGGAAATCCAGGCGGTGCTACCGCGGAGGCGCCTCGTATTTATAACCGCTGCCATAGACGGAATGAATCAGATCGAGCTGTTCGTCGGGCGTAACCAATTTCTTGCGCAGCTTCTTGATGTGGCTATCCACGGTGCGGTCGCTCACCACACGGTAATCCTGATAGATATTGTCCAGTATGTATTGGCGGGAGAAAATTCGTCCCGGATGGGAGAACAACAGCGAGAACAGCCTAAATTCGATGGTCGTCAGCCCGATCACCTCGCCAAACAGGGTGACGCTCAGCGCCTGCTCATCCAGCGAGACCGCCGCCACTTCTTCGCCAGCGGATGAGGCCGGGTCGCTTTGACTGCGGCGAAGGACAGCCTTTACCCGGGCTACCAGCTCCCTCGGACTGAACGGCTTGCAGACATAGTCGTCGGCGCCCAGCTCCAGCCCCAGCAGACGATCAATCTCTTCCACCTTGGCGGTCATCATGATGATGGGCACGGGGCTTCGGGCCTGTTGGTTCTTGCAGAGTTGTAGGCCATCCATGCCGGGCAACATGAGGTCCAGCAGGATCAGGGCGGGCTCGTGCCCTCTGAGCCAGGCTTCGGCATCATCGCCCCGGTGAAACTGGAGGGTGCGGTAGCCACTGGCACTGAGGTAATCGTCCACCAGCTGGGCCAGCTCGGGTTCGTCTTCGACAATGCAAATCAAGGGAGTGGTCATGTTCTTTTTAATCGCTGTTGTGGGGCAATTGTACCCGAATGGTCACCCCTCCCAAGGGTGAATCCTCGGCGCTGATGGCTCCCTGGTGAGCGGCGACGATGTTCTTGCAAATCGCTAGGCCCAGACCCGCGCCACCGGTGTTGCGACTACGGGAGGCTTCCAGGCGGTGCAGGCGCTCAAAGATTCTGTCCCGGTCTTTCGGCGGTACCGATGGTGCACTGTCACGAACCATTAATGTTACGTTTGTGGAGTCTTGGGCCAGCTCGACTTCCACCCGGCCGCTGGCGCGGGTGTAGCGAATCGAATTCTCCAGCAGGTTGTTGATCAGTTGCTCCAGGCGTTTGGGGTCGCCGGTCAAGGTAATCGGCTCTGCTTCCGGGAGCTTGGCGGCGAGACTCAGGCCAGCGGCACGTGCCTTGTCCTGGTACTGCTCCACACAGCTCGATACCAATTGGCTAAGGGACAACGTCTGCTTTTGATAACTGAGGGCACCGATGTCGGAGAGGGTGAGTTCGAACAGATCGTCGATCAGCGCACTGAGACCCGATACCTTGCTGTGCAGCAACGCCAGACATTCACGGTTGAGCGGCCTCACGCCATCCTGCAAGGCCTCGATGTGCGCCTGTAGCACCGACACCGGCGTGCGCATTTCGTGGGAAATATCGGCAATCCAATGGGCGCGGGAGTGTTCGTTGGCTTGCAGGGTCTGCGCCAGCTGATTGAAGTGGCGGCAGAGCTGCCCGATTTCGTCCTGGCCTTGGGCCTCAATTCTCCGGCTATAGTCGCCGGAAGCCAGGGCCTGGGTGTTCTCGGACAAGGCCACGATCGGCTTACTGATTCGTCGGGCAAAAAAGGTGGCAACGCCCAGGGAGATCACCAAAATAACCAGACTGATGATGCCGAATACCCGGAGCACGTGACTCATAAAACGCCGGTCCGCCTCCCGCACCACAATGTCTGGCTTTACGAAACCCAGATAGCCGATAATTGACTCGCCCCTGCTCAGCGGCACCCAGCTGATGCGCTGGTCCGGTTTGGGGACACCCATCAGCAGGTTCTTTTCGGCGTCGTGCAGGCTGATGCTGGTAACGAACTCGCGGTAGTAATCTTGCGGTGACTTGTCGGAGCTGCCCTTTCCCGTTTGTTCGTCAGCGGATACGATGGAAGAACTGTGATCGGGAAAGATTATCGACTTTAAGTCCAGCCAACGTTGCGGGTCGCGACTCAGTTCGGCGAACGAGCCCTCTTCCCCGTGAATATTGACCAGGGCCTCCTGAAGGATCTCCAGCCGTTGCACCGCCTGCTGGGAGGTGTAATCCAAAAAGCCGCGTTTAAGCGTGCCATGCAGCAAAAGGTACATGGTCAGCACGCAGAGCGAAAGCGTGCAAAAAAAAGCGAGCCACAGTTTTCGGCTGAGCGTAAGGCGCATGGTCGGGGCCATTCCGGAAGCGAATCGGCCTCTATGGTAGCGGGCCGGCTTCCAGAATGACAGACATCGCCCTGTCGATAGCAGCCACTTTCACAGTGTTTTCACAATTGGCCAGCAGGCATAGGGCAAAGGCCCGGCTGGCGTCGTGGTGCCCGTCAACGTTGTTCAGCGCCTATTGTTTCTCAATAGTCAGCGTTGTGGTAAACCTGCTGGACGTCATCCAGGTAGTTCAACAGATCGAGCATCTTTTCAAACTGTTCAGCATCCTCGCCCTCGATCGCCGTCGTCACTTGGGGTATAAACTGAATATCCTCGACGTCAAATTCTATCCCTTCAAAAGCACCTTTGAGCGCATTGCGCGTCTTGGCGAATTCGGTCTGCGGGGCAAACACCGTAATTACGCCGTCTTCGGCCTCGATATCGGTGACATCGACATCCGCGTCAGCCAGCGCTTCCAGCACAGCGTCCTCATCCGGCCCGGAGAAGCTGAATATCGCGCTGTGGTCGAACAAATGACTGACCGCGCCCGAGGCGCCCAGCTTGGCTTTCACCTTATTGAAGCAGGTACGCACGTCGCCATAGGTCCGGTTCGGGTTGTCGGTCAGGCAGTCCACAATGATCATGGTGTTACCCGGGCCGAAGCCCTCATAACGCGCCACCGCAAAGTCTTCTCCACCACCACCGGCCGCCTTGGCGATCGCCTTATCGATGACGTGAGCAGGCACCTGCTCTTTTTTTGCGCGCTCCAGAAGAGACGCCAGCGCCAAGTTACCGGTCGGCTCCGTGCCGCCGGATTTGGCACACATATATATTTCGCGGCTGTAACGGCTGTAAATTTTGGCTTTCATGTCCGAGGTTTTGGACATGGATTCTTTACGGTTCTGGTAGGCTCTGCCCATGGGTGAATACCGGGTTCGTTAATCGATGCACGACCGTCAGCTGACGGCCTACTCCCATTCAATGGTCGCTGGTGGCTTACTGGATACATCGTAGGTCACCCGTGACACCCCTGAAATTTCGTTGATAATGCGATTGGAGACTTTCTCCAGCAATTCGTACGGCAGGTGCGCCCAGCGGGCGGTCATGAAGTCGATGGTTTCCACCGCCCGCAGGGCGATTACCCATTCGTAGCGGCGGGCATCACCAACGACGCCCACGGACCTGACCGGCAGGAACACCGCGAAGGCCTGGCTGGTTTTGTGGTACCAGTCGGCGTTGTGCAGCTCTTCGATAAAGATGGCATCGGCTTCGCGCAGAATGTCCGCGTACTCTTTTTTGACTTCGCCCAGAATCCGCACGCCCAGGCCCGGCCCCGGGAAGGGGTGGCGGTAGACCATGTCGTAAGGCAAGCCGAGTTCGAGGCCGATTTTGCGCACTTCGTCTTTGAACAGTTCGCGCAGCGGCTCGACCAATTGCATTTTCATGGTTTCCGGCAGGCCGCCCACGTTGTGGTGGGATTTGATCACGTGGGCCTTCCCGGTTTTCGCGGCGGCGGATTCGATCACGTCCGGATAGATGGTGCCCTGGGCCAGCCAATTGACGTCTTTGAGCTTGGTGGCTTCGTCATCGAACACGTCGATGAAGGTGTTGCCGATGATTTTGCGCTTCGCTTCGGGGTCGTCCACGCCCTGGAGTTTGCCGAGGAATTGGTCTTCGGCGTCCACACGTATGACTTTGACGCCCATATTGCGGGCGAACATTTCCATGACTTGGTCGCCCTCTTCCTTACGCAGCAGGCCATTGTCCACAAATACGCAAGTGAGTTGGCTGCCGATGGCTTTGTGCAGCAGCGCGGCGACGACGGAGGAGTCTACCCCACCGGAGAGGCCGAGCAGGACTTTGTCCTTACCCACTTGTTCACGCACTTTTTCAATCGCATCGTCGACGATTTTGGCGGGGGTCCAGAGGGCTTCGCAGCCGCAGAGTTCAAACACGAAGTGTTCGAGGATGCGTTGGCCTTGCAGGGTGTGGGTGACTTCCGGGTGAAACTGTACGCCGTAGAAGTGTTTATCTTCGCAGGCCATTCCGGCGATGGGGCAGCTCGGGGTGGAGGCCATTATTTCGAAGTTGGGCGGCAGTTTGATCACTTTGTCGCCGTGGCTCATCCAGACGTCGAGTAGGGAGTCGCCGTTGTGGTCGAGGTGGTCTTTGATGTCGTGCAGGAGTTGGGTTTGGCCGTGGACTTTGACTTGGGCGTAGCCAAACTCTTGAACTTTGGAGCCTTGTACTGAGCCGCCCAGTTGTTCGGCCATGGTTTGCATGCCGTAGCAGATGCCGAGTACGGGGACGCCGAGTTCGAAGACGGCTTGGGGGGCTCTTGGGCTGCCTTCGGCGTGGACGGATTCGGGGCCGCCGGCGAGGATGATGCCGTTGGGGTTGTAGTCCCGGATTTCGTCGTCGCTCATGTCGAAGGCGCGGATTTCGGAGAAGACGCCGATTTCTCGCACTCTGCGGGCGATGAGTTGGGTGTATTGGGAGCCGAAGTCTAGGATGAGGATTCTTTGGGCGTGAATGTCTTGGGTCATGGGGGCTCTTGCTTTCGGTTTTGGAGCTTTGTAGCCGGTCCGGTATGGGGTCCACCGGTTGAAGACCCGCCGTGAACCCGTCCTTGGGGGCTTCTCATCGGCATCCTTGCCTCAGAGAGTCTTCAACCGGTGGACCCCATACCGAACCTACCTTTGGTGGGACCCCAAAATCGATCAGAGCCCCATGCGTCTACGGGTTGTGTTTAGCGCCCTACCGGATAGTTCGGGGCTTCTTTGGTGATTTGTACGTCGTGAACGTGGCTTTCACCCATGCCGGCGGAGGTGACGCGGACGAAGTGCGGTTGGGTGCGCATTTCGTCGATGGTGTGGCTGCCAGTGTAGCCCATGGCCGCGCGCAGGCCGCCCATCATTTGGTGGACGATGACGTTTAGCGGGCCTTTGTAGGGCACGCGGCCTTCGATGCCTTCGGGGACGAGTTTTTCCGCGCCTTGGCTGGCGTCCTGGAAGTAGCGGTCGCTGGAGCCTTGGGTCTGGGACATGGCGCCCAGTGAGCCCATGCCGCGGTAGGCTTTGTAGGTGCGGCCCTGGAACAGTTCAACTTCGCCCGGGGCTTCTTCGGTGCCGGCGAACATGGAGCCCATCATGACGGTGTGGGCGCCGGCGACGACGGCTTTGGCCAGGTCGCCGGAGAACCGGACGCCGCCGTCGGCGATCACCGGTACGTCGCTGTCTTTCAGCGCGGCGACGACGTTGGCAATGGCGCTGACTTGCGGTACGCCCACGCCGCTGACGATGCGGGTGGTGCAAATGGAACCGGGGCCGATGCCGACTTTGACGCCGTCCGCGCCGGCTTCGACCAGGGCCCGGGCGGCGTCGCCGGTGGCGATGTTACCGCCGATCACTTGCAGGTCCGGGTAATGGGCCTTGATGCGCTTCACTCCCTCAAGCACGTTGCGGGAGTGGCCGTGGGCGGT
Source organism: Marinimicrobium locisalis (assembly GCF_039822625.1). NCBI lineage: Bacteria > Pseudomonadati > Pseudomonadota > Gammaproteobacteria > Cellvibrionales > Cellvibrionaceae > Marinimicrobium > Marinimicrobium locisalis. Next base: position 42,293 of record NZ_JBDLLG010000023.1, on the reverse strand, counting down.
GTCGACGACAATGACGTCAACGCCGGCCTGGACCAGGGCCTCCACGCGCTGGTCGGTGTCGGGGCTGGTGCCGACGCTGGCGCCCACTCGCAGGCGGCCTTCCGGGTCCTTGCAGGCGTTGGGGTACTTTTCGGCTTTGTTGATGTCCTTGACGGTAATCAGGCCCTTGAGCTCGAAGTTGTCGTTGACCACCAGGACTTTTTCGATGCGGTGCTTGTGCAACAGGCGGCGTACTTCGTCGTTGCTGGCGCCTTCTTTGACGGTCACCAGTTTGTCTTTCGGGGTCATGATGTTGGCGACTTTGGCGTTCTGGTTGGTTTCAAAACGCACATCGCGAGCGGTGACGATGCCGACCAGGTCGCCGTTGTCCAGCACGGGCACCCCGGAGAAGTTGTTTTGCCGGGTCAGTGCCAGCAGGTCGCTGATGGTCGCGGTGGATTCGATGGTGATGGGGTCTTTGACCACCCCGGCCTCGAATTTTTTCACCTGACGTACCTGCTGGGCCTGTTTTTCGATGCCCATGCTTTTGTGGATGATCCCGATACCGCCCTCTTGCGCCATGGCGATGGCCAGCCGGGCTTCGGTCACGGTATCCATGGCGGAGGAAATCAGCGGGATATTCAGTTGAATGCCGCGGGTCAACCGGGTCTTGAGGGAGACGTCTTTGGGTGTGACGTCCGAATAGCCCGGGAGGAGCAAAACGTCGTCGAACGTGAGGGCTTCTTCAGCAATACGCAACATACAGCCAACCTTCCATCCTAAGTAACGACCCTCTGGCCAATGCACCAACGGGTGCGGAGACTTAACAGGAGGGTCTTAAAGTAAACCGTCAATTATAACCGCTAGGAGGGGTTTGGGTAAACTGCCAAACACCCACCAAAAGGGAGTTCGGGCAGAGTATAATGCCGTCATGTTTAACGATGACTTCAATTCCCCGAGCCGCGAACGCCAAGTGCTCAGCGTCAGCCAGCTGAACCGGCGCGCCAAGCAGTTGCTGGAAACCCACCTGCCGTTAATCTGGGTGGAGGGTGAAATTTCCAATATCGCCCGGCCTTCCTCCGGCCACTGGTACTTCACGCTGAAAGACGACAACGCCCAGGTACGTTGCGCCATGTTTCGCGGGCGCAACCAGCAGGTGCGCTTTCAGCCCCAACAGGGTCAGCAGGTACTGGTGCGGGCCCGAGTGAGCCTGTACGAGAACCGGGGCGACTATCAGTTAATAGCCGAACACATGGAAGAGGCCGGGCACGGCGCCCTCCAGCGGGCCTTCGAGGCCCTGAAGGAGAAGTTGCTTCAGGAGGGTCTGTTCGATGAGGCGCGCAAGCGCCCCCTACCCGCCCTGCCCCAACACATCGGGGTAATCACCTCCGGCACCGGTGCGGCCATCCGCGATATTCTGACGGTTCTCAAGCGGCGTTTTCCGAGCATTCCCGTGACATTGCTCCCCGTGCCGGTTCAAGGCAAAGAGGCTGCTCCGGCGATTGTTCAGGCGTTCGAGCTGGCGAACCGGGCGGGGCTTTTCGATGTGTTGATTGTGGGCCGGGGTGGCGGCTCACTGGAGGACCTGTGGCCCTTTAATGAAGAAATGGTCGCCCGGGCGATTGTCAGCAGCGAGGTACCGGTAGTCAGTGCCGTCGGTCACGAGGTGGACTTCACCATCGCCGACTTTGTGGCGGACCTGCGCGCACCCACCCCCTCTGCCGCCGCGGAGCTAGTGGTACCGGACGCGAGTGAGTGGCTTGGCCAGTTCCGAGGTTACGCCCAGCGCCTGACACAACTGATGCAACGGCGCCTTCGGGCGGAACACCAACACGCACAGCATTTGGGAAAGCGGCTTCGCCATCCGGGGGAGCGCCTGCAGCAGCAAAGCCAGCGACTGGACGGCCTGGAGTTGCGGCTGAACCAAATAATGCGTCAACGCCTTGCCAGCGCACACCAGCGAGTGGCCAGCCTGGCGGCCCGACAAAAAGCGCAGCGACCCGAACCCCGCCTGCGCCAATGGCGGCTTCAGGTAGAGCAGCAACGCGAACGCCTGAACCGGCAGATGCAACAGACCCTCAAGCAGCAGCGCCAGCGCCTGGGTGAGGCGGGACGGATGTTGCAGAGTGTGAGTCCGTTGAACACCCTGGAGCGCGGCTACGCGATTGTGCATGGCGAGGCGGGCGAGGTGATTCGCGATGCGGCGCAGGTGAAGGCCGGAGACCGGATTCGTACGCGGGTCGCGAAGGGAGAGATTTTGAGCCGAGTGGAGGGCTAATGGCGCTTCAATGGTAGGTGGCGCTTCGCTTACCTACCCTACGGAACCGTGACGGACTGCGTATGGCGTAGGGTAGGTAAGCGAAGCGCCACCTACCAATATTTCATCACCGGTCACTGTGCCCAAGGTCCCTCTCCGGCTCCACTCTGTCCCGCACCAACTGCTTCACCTCCTTCGCCTCGGGAAACCGCCCCTCCGCCTTGCGGGACCACAACAATTCGCCGTCGCACCGGATTTCGAAAATTCCACCGGTGCCCGGCATCAGGGCCACTTCGCCCAGTTCACCGCCATCAAAGGTGCTCAACAGCTCCTGCGCGAGCCAGGCCGCTCGCAACAGCCAACGGCACTGGGTACAAAATTCGATTTCAATTCTCGGTTTCGCCATGGGGTACTCCTTAATCTCCGTGTAGTGCCATTGATTCTATCATCCGCTCTCGTTACTATTGAGTGACTTGTCGGGGTGCCTCACGCGAATTGCGTCATAGGCTGAGATCGGAAAAACCGAAACCCGTTGAACCTGATCAGGTTGATGCCTGCGGAGGAAACAAGCATGTCCGGCCAATCCAATAGGCCCCTTTACCGCTTCCCCTGCTTTAATCGCCTGATCTCTCGCCATCTTCAATAGCGCTAGAGAGGTCTTATGGGCAACGAAACTGAATCCATCGGCATTGCCGGCGCCGGGCTGCTCGGCCGCCTCCTGGCTTGGCAACTATTGCTTCGCGGCCACCGTGTCAGCCTGTTTGACGCCGGCACACGGGCGGGCGTTGACTCCGCCGCCTGGACCGCCGCCGGCATGGTGGCCCCGCTGAGCGAGGCGGTGGTGTCCGAACGTCCGGTTTACGATATGGGGCTGTTTGCCCTCGCCCAATGGCCGCTGTGGGTTAACCAGTTAGAGAGTGAACACACCTTATGGCACCAGCAAGGCAGTTTGGTGGTCTCACACCCACAGGATGAAGCGGAGCTCTCGCAGTTCCACCGGGAGCTTCAATACGTGACCGAAACCGCCGACGGTTACCAATGGGTGACTCGCCCGGAACTGCATGATCTGGAGCCGGATTTGAGCGACCGTTTCCAGCGTGGCCTGCTACTGGAGGCTGAAGGGTTTCTCAACAACCGCGAGCTGTTGAGTCAACTATTAACCACAATCGAGCGACTCGGCGGCGACTGCCACTTTGAATGCCCCGTCAATGTGGACGAGGGAATACTGTACAGCGCCGGCCAACAGTACCGTTTTGATCGGGTAATTGATTGCCGAGGGGTGGGCGCCAAGCCTCAACAACCCGCCGTGCGCGGTGTACGAGGGGAAGTGCTTCACGTTCACACCCGGGAGATTGTTTTACACCGTCCGGTGCGGTTGATGCACCCACGCTACCAGCTATACATTGTCCCAAAACCCGACCACCGTTTTGTGATCGGCGCCACTCAAATCGAAAGCGAGGACCGCTCGCCCATGTCTTTGCAGTCCTCTCTGGAACTGGGCAGCGCCCTCTACACGCTCTCCCCGGCCTTTGCCGAGGCGCGCATCCTCGAACAACCCGTCAACTTGCGGCCCACGTATCTGGACAACAACCCGCATATTGAAACGACGGAGGGCTTGATCACCGTCAACGGTTTGTTTCGCCACGGGTATTTATTGGCCCCGGCGGTGGTAAAACAAGTGCTGGCCGAGATCGCCGGCGAGGAGGATACGCCCTTCGCGAGGTTCTTACAGCGTCCGATTCCCAATGCCTCCCAAGGGGCGGGACATTTATCTTCAGAGCCTTTATCGCAAGAGCCTTTATCGAAAGAGCCCGCACATGATTAATGTTAGCCTGAACAACGAACCCGCCGAGCTCTCTGATAAAACGCTTCTGAGCGAAGCGTTGAAGCAGTGGGAGTATGGCGACCAGAAACTCGCCGTGGCGATTAACGGGGAGTTCGTGCCCCGTTCCCGTTACGGGGATATCACTTTGCAGGAGGGCGATCATCTGGACATCGTCAAACCGGTGGGAGGAGGTTAAATGAGCCGCGATTCTTTAACGCTTTACGGCGAAACGTTCGATAGCCGTTTCCTGTTGGGCACGGCGCTATACACCTCGCCCACGATTATGCGCGATGCGCTGCAAGCCTCGCGCTGCGACATCGTTACCCTGGGGCTGCGCCGGCAGAACCCCGGAGATCGCAGTGGCGATGCCTTCTGGCAATATATTAGGGCCAGTGGCTGCAAATTGCTCCCCAATACCGCCGGCTGTAAGTCGGTGAAAGAGGCGGTGACGCTGGCGGAAATGTCCCGAGAAATGTTCGATACCCCTTGGATCAAACTCGAAGTGGTGGGCGATGACTACAATCTGCAACCGGACCCTTTCGGACTGGTGGAAGCCGCGGATGAACTGACCAAAAAAGGCTTTAAAGTTCTGCCCTACTGCACCGACGATTTGATCGTGGGCCAGCGGTTGCTGGATGTGGGCTGCGAGGTGTTGATGCCCTGGGGGTCCCCCATCGGCACCGGGCAGGGACTGTTGAATCGCTACAACCTGCGCACGCTAAGAGAGCGCTTGCCCAACGTACCGATGATTATTGATGCCGGGCTGGGCGCCCCATCGCAGGCGGCCGAAGCGATGGAAATGGGGTTCGACGGCATTTTGTTGAATACCGCCGTGGCCAAAGCGCACGAGCCACCGCTAATGGCGGAAGCCTTTGCCGATGCCATTGATGCCGGCCGCAAAGCGTACCACGCCGGGCTGATGGAACGACGCCAGACCGCGAGCCCGAGCACGCCCACCATCGGCCAACCGTTCTGGCATCAATCGTAAACATGTGTGGCGGGCGATAGGATGTCGCCCATACACCCCGTAGGGCTTGGTAAGTGCAGCGCACCCGCCATCAATGTCACCAAGGAAGCGGTTGCCCGACCATCAACGGCAGGTGCGCTTCGCTTACCGTGCCCTACGTGTGACCGAGCCATAAGCATCCCGTAGGGCGCGGTAAGCGAAGCGCACCCGCCATTAAAGCAGCTGACTCCAGAGAGGAACCGTTATCAAGGACAGGAGCAAACCATACCCCACCACGGTCGACACCAGACGCGGGGCCAGCCCGTGTGCCATGGCGACCACGCCGGCGGAAATCATGGAGGGCATGGCCGTCTGTAGCGCGACTGCATCGGCGGCGACGGAGTCGAGCCCGGCCACCGCAAACACCGCAAACACCACGGCGGGAATCAGCACCAGCTTGTAGCCCAACCCCACACCCAAAGGCACCAGGTGCGCGCGGTCGAGCTTTAGTTGCCACTGCAGCCCCACGGCTACCATCACCACCGGCACCAGGCTCTCGCTGATGCGCGCGGTGGTGAAACGCAACCATTCGGGGTAGTCCAAGGGAAAGGTCAAAAAGGCAATGGCCAATACCACCAACGGCGGAAAGGTGACGATGGTTTTGCCCACTTGTTTCGCCGAGGTGTTCCGCCCGCTGTACCAGGCGGCCACCACAACGGCGTAGGTGTTAAGCGCGATTACCGTCCCAACCTGATCATAGAGCAAGGCATAGGGCAACGCCTCGGGGGGCAGCAGCGCCTGAATAAGCGGAATGCCCACAAACGACGTGTTGCCCAAAACAATGATCAACATCAGGGCGCCGGTCACCGAACGCGACCAGCGCAGCCAACGGGCCGTCACCCACACCAAAAGCGCAGTGAAGGTCATCACCACCCAGGTGCTGATCACCGGCAGCAGGGCCCTGTGGTCCAGCGTGAGTTTGGGAATTTCGGTGAGAATCATCGCCGGCAGGGCGACGTAAAGCACGTAAATATTAAGGGCCGTACCGGCCTCCGCCGGCATCCGCTTGGCCCGCTGCAAGAGCAGGCCAATCCCGAGACAGACGACAATAAGGAGCAGATGGCTCATGAGCCGGCCTTAAGAACGACGCCCGCTTTTACCGTTCTTACCACGGCCGCCTTGATCCTTTCCTTGTGGCTTGCCTTGAGGCTTTCCATACGCTTTCTTCCCGCGTCCACCCTGGTTTTTCGGTTTCTTACGATCAGCGAAGGGGTTCTCGCTGGACTTGAACTCAATGCGCACCGGCGTACCTTCCAGGTCCAGCACCTGGCGAAAGGTTTTCTCCAGGTAACGGGCATAGTGGTTGGGTACGGCGGCGGTCTGGTTGCCGTGAATCACGATAATAGGCGGGTTGTGGCCACCGGGGTGGGCGTAACGCAGCTTGATGCGACGGCCGTTAATCATCGGCGGCTGATGCTCGCGCACGGCGTCCTGTAGAATACGGGTGAGGAAGTTGGTGGAGAACTTGTCCGTGGCCGAACGGTAGGCTCCTTCCACGGATTCGTAGAGGTGCCCTACCCCGGTGCCGTGAAGCGCGGAAATAAAGTGGATTTTGGCAAAATCGACAAACCGCAGACGGCGTTCCAACTCCCTGCGCACGTACTGCTTGTGTCCGTCTTCCAGCCCGTCCCACTTATTGAGCGCAACCACCAGGCCCCGCCCGGCATCCAGCACGCTGCCCATTAGGTGCAGGTCCTGATCCACTACCCCTTCGCTGGCGTCCATTACCAGAATGGCCACGTGAGCATCGTCAATGGCCTGCAGGGTTTTGACGATGGAGAATTTCTCCACCGACTCGGAGACGTTCTTTCGGCGGCGCACCCCGGCGGTGTCAATCAGAGTGTAGGGTTTTTCGAGCCTTTCATAGTGAATATAAACGCTATCGCGGGTGGTGCCGGGCTGATCGTAGACCACAACCCGATCTTCCCCGAGCATTCGGTTCACCAGCGTGGACTTGCCCACGTTGGGGCGGCCCACCACGGCAATCTTGATCCCTTCAATAGTCGGTGGCGGCACTTCCTCCTCGGGCGGCGGCAGCTGCTCCACCACCTCGGACATCATCGACTTCACGCCCCGCCCGTGGGTGGCCGTGGTCGGGAAAATTTCCCCCAACCCCAATTCATAAAAAGGTGCCAGGGCCAGATCGGGGTCCACGCCGTCGATTTTATTGGCGACCAGGTAGGTTTTCTTATTCTCTACCCGCAGGTGCCGGGCAATCATTTCGTCCGCGGCGGTCAGGCCAGCGCGCGCATCGAGAATAAAGAGCACCACGTCCGCTTCCTGGATGGCCAGCAGCGACTGGCCCGCCATGGCACTGTCGATGCCCTCCTCTTCCCCGCTAATGCCACCGGTGTCGATGACCATAAACCGGCGGCCGTCCACCTCGGCCTCGCCGTACTTGCGGTCCCGCGTGAGGCCCGCATGGTTAGCCACCAAGGCATCTCGGCTGTGGGTCAGGCGATTGAACAGCGTGGATTTACCCACATTGGGGCGGCCCACCAGGGCGATGACTGGAATCATAAAGACGGTATCACGGGTGCAGAGAGTTAAGAGGCGTTGCGGGCAACGCGAAGGCGTCTAGGATAGCGGATTGAAGCACTTTTATACAGCCGGATAGCACTTTTATCGGCCCCTGACAGCGGTTTCAGGGGCATACATGAGCCTTAAGAGAGGTCTGGAAGCAAAAACGCCAAAACAACGACAATATCGTCGTCGTTTTGGCGTTTCACGCTCGGACTGGGTGCTGGCCCTCAGGCAAGTACCGTCCGCCGGTCAGTCCAGAGGCTCAACTTCCAAAGCGTAGAGGTCACCGTCGTCGGTTTGCACGTAGAGCGCCGAGCCATCGGTGACCATCCCGCCGGAGATACCACCGCGATCCAACCGATCCCGCGCGGCAAAGGCGCCATCGGACTGGTTCAGCAAGTGCAGATAACCGTCGTAATCGCCCACGGCCACGTATTCGCCCAGCACTTGCGGGCCGTTAATGTTCCGACGCAACAACTGGTCATTCTCCCAACGCGGCTGTCCGCTGGTGGTGCTTAGCGCACGAACCACACTGTCGGCTTGGGAGAGAAACAGGTTTCCGCCCTCCACCGCCAAGTCTTTGTGGGTCGAGGCCTCCTGACTCCACAGCGGTCGGCCGCTACTGGCACTGACCGCCATGGCATTGCCCTGATAAGAGGCTAAGTAGATGGTGGAGCCGACCAACAGGGGAGATGCGTCAACGTCCACCATGCGCTCAATCTCGGAACGGCCTTGGGGCAGCGCCACCCGGCGCTCCCACAAGGTCAGCCCGTTACTGGGGTTGAACGCCATTACCTTACCGTTGGCAAAGGCCGCGACCACCGCCGAGCCAGTCATCAACGGCGAGGCGGTGCCACGCAGTGTCAATACCGGTGGCTGGTTCTCGTATTGCCAGAGGATCTCACCGCTTTGGGCGTTCATTGCAAAGAGTTTGCCGTCAATGGCCTGTACCGCCACGCGGTCACCATCGGTCTGCGGGGAGGAGATAATTTCGCTGGTCAACTGCCGGCGCCAGAGTTCTTCACCGTTTTCCCGAGACAGGGCCACGACCTCGCCTTCCCCGGTGCCGTAAAGCACCAGCTCGGCACCGGTGCCGACACCACCGGAAATATCGTCGCCGGTTTTACGGCGCCACAGGCGGTCACCGGATTCGGTATCCACGGCAATGACTTCACCGTTGAAACTCGCCGCGTAGAGGGCCCCACCCTGAAGGCTCGGGCTCAATTTAACCACCTTGCCACCCGTGCCGTTACCGACACTGGTTTTCCAGCGTGAATCCAACTCAACGGTCGGCTCAAATTCCACTAAATCAACCGGTTCGGTCCCGTCGTCCTTGGAAAACAGGGCACAGCCGGAAAATAGCAAACCACATAGCGCCAGTGCGCATAACCTCATGAAGCATTCTCCTCGGCACCCGCCCCTTCGCTTTCTTTGGCGGTTGCCGGTTGCAAGTTATCGAGTTTCATCTGTAGCAATCTGCGACGGTTTTGCTGTTGCATATCCAGCGACTCCAAAGCGGACTGATAGGCCTCCCGTGCCCCAGCCGTATCACCCTGCTGGCTCAAGATATCGCCGCGAACTTCGGCGTATTCGGCTTTCATGACCTCGGAGGGGTTGCCTTCCTTCAGCGTCGCCAGAGCATCGTCCAGTTGACCTTGGGCGGCAATGACCCGCGCCAGTCGTACTTGGGCCAAGTGCCGGGTTTCGTCGCTGGGCTGCTGATCCAGCACCCACCGCAATTCGCTTTCGGCCGTGTCGAGCTCGCCGTTTTCCACCGCTTGGCCGGCCTGAATCAAAGCCGCGTTAACGCCATAAGCGCTACCTGCGTGTTCCGCCTTGAGCTGGCTAACCAACTCGGCGGCCTCGGCGCGGGCATCGTCCGACAGCGTCTGGCCACTCTGGACCTGCAAAGTGTCCAACAGTTCCGAATAAAGGGCGGAGCCATTGGCGGCCTTGGCCTCTTGCTGGTCCTGGTAGGTGGTCCAACCCAAATAACCGCCGACGCCAACCACCAGGGCCGTAATGACCCACTTGCCATTTTCTTTCCACCAGCGCTTAAGGGCTTCCAGCTGTTCTTCTTCGGTCAAATCACTCACGATATGCTCCTATTATTGTCAATCTTGTATTGTCAGTCTTGATTATTGGGTACGCAGTGCCGGCCAGCGCGACCGAAGCCGGTCAGCCACCTCGGGCACGGAGAGGGTTTCCTGGGGCTGTTCCTCGCGCAGATACTTAACCCCGAGTAACCCGGACTGAGCTTCGTCCTCGCCCAGGATCAGCGCCACTTCGGCGCCACTCTTGTCCGCCTTTTTCATTTGGCTTTTGAAGCTGCCGCCGCCGCAGTGGCTCAGCAGCTGAAGCCCCGGCAGAGCATCGCGCAGTTGCTCCGCCAATGACAGCGCCGTGGATTGTACCTCACCCACCGCCACAAGATAGACCTGAGTGTGTCGATCCAGCCCTTCGGGTAGCTGTTCTGTGGCCTGGAGCAACAACAGCAGCCGCTCCAGCCCGATTCCAAAGCCAATGGCCGGGGTCGGCTTGCCGCCAAGTTGCTCCACCAAGCCGTCGTAACGGCCTCCGGCACAGATGGTCCCCTGGGCGCCCAGAGCGTCGGTGACCCACTCGAAAGCGGTCTTGCCGTAGTAGTCCAGGCCCCGAACCAGCCGGGGGTTTACCTCAAACGGAACGCCGGCGGTGTTCAGAATGTCCTGGAGCCGCTGGAAGTGTTCTCTGGATTCGTCGTCCAGGTGGTCCAACAACATCGGGGCGCCGTTGAGCAGTTTCTGGGTGTCGGGGCTTTTGCTATCCAGAATGCGCAGCGGGTTGCTGGTTAGCCGGCGCTGGCTGTCTTCGTCCAGTTGGTCTTTGTACTGGCTCAGGTAATCAACCAACGCGCTTTTGTAGTTGGCGCGGGCTTCGGCGCTGCCCAGGCTGTTCAGTTGCAGCGTCACTTTGTCGGCCACACCCAGTTCGCGCAGGATACGCGCGCTCAGCAGCAGTACTTCGGCATCAATGTCCGGGCCGGTCATGCCAAACACTTCTACGCCTACTTGGTGGAATTGGCGGTAGCGGCCTTTTTGCGGGCGCTCGTGGCGGAACATGGGGCCCATGTACCAGAGCCGTTGGGTCTGGTTGTAGAGCAGGCCGTGTTGCTCGCAGGCGCGCACGCAGGAGGCGGTGCCTTCGGGCCGCAGGGTGAGGCTGTCACCGTTACGGTCGTCGAAGGTGTACATTTCTTTTTCGACGATGTCAGTGACTTCGCCGATGGAGCGCTTGAACAGTTCGGTGTTTTCGAGGATGGGAAAGCGTATTTCCCGGTAGCTGTATTGCTGGAGGATGCGTTTTAGGGTGTTCTCCAGGTATTGCCACTGGCCGGAGTCGTCCGGCAGTAGGTCGTTCATTCCTCGTATGGCTTGGAGTTTTTTCAAGGGGCTATCCTAAGTCTCTTTTCTCTTAATTTAAGGTGCCAATAAGATCGTCCGGCTCTCCATCAAACGCGGGCAATCATATTCTCTTCTTCTTTGGCCAAGCGTTCTTTCTTCTGTTCGGCCTTTTCCCGGATCAGACGCTCCAGATCGTCCACCAGTGTCTCGTTGCCCAGTTTTTGGCTGGGCTTGCCGTCGATATAAATCAGGTTGTTGGGCGCACCGCCGGCCAGGCCGAGGTCGGCTTCTTTTGCCTCGCCCGGTCCGTTGACCACGCAGCCGATAACCGCCACGTCCAGGGGAATGGTAATGTCCTCCACCCGCTGCTCCAGCTCGTTCATAGTCTTGATCACATCAAAGTTCTGCCGGGAGCAGCTCGGGCAGGCGATAAAGTTTACGCCCTTGTTGCGCAGCTTCAGGCTCTTTAGCAGATCCCACGCGACTTTGACCTCTTCCACCGGGTCGGCCGCCAGGGAGATGCGGACGGTATCGCCGATGCCGTCCATTAGCAAGGCGCCCAGCCCCACGGAGGACTTGACGGTGCCCGAGCGCAAGCCGCCGGCTTCGGTAATGCCCAGGTGCAGGGGCTGTTCGATCTGCTCGGCCAGTTTTCGGTAGGCCGAGACGGCCATGAAAATGTCCGAGGCTTTGACGCTCACTTTGAAGTCGTGAAAGTTGAGTTGGTCCAGGATGTCCACATGCCGCAAGGCGGATTCCACCAGGGCATCGGGCGTGGGTTCACCGTATTTTTTCTGCAGGTCTTTTTCCAGTGAACCGGCATTGACGCCAATACGGATCGGGATATTCAGGTCGCGCGCTTTGTCCACCACCGCGCGGATGCGTTTTTCCCGGCCAATGTTGCCCGGGTTGATGCGCAGGCAATCGACGCCCAGGTCCGCCACGCGCAGGGCGATGCGGTAATCAAAGTGAATGTCCGCCACCAGGGGAAGGTCCACTTGTTTGCGAATTTGGCCGAAGGCTTCGGCCGCGTCCATGCTGGGGACGGAAACTCGCACAATATCGGCGCCGGCCAGTTGCAGCCGTTGGATTTGTTCAACCGTGGCCGCCACGTCGGTGGTTTCGGTGTTGGTCATGCTCTGTACGGAGATGGGCGCCCCTCCGCCCACAGGCACCTGGCCGACCATAATCTGGCGGGACTGACGGCGTTTTATCGGTGACTCGGTGTGCATGATGCGATCCTATCGGGGTTATCGGTACGAACACATTAATTAACAGTGACCGCCTGGTAGCGACCACTGGCGGGACGATCGAATTCGAACGGCTCGCCGTTTAGCTGAATGTCGGCACCCGCGGCGTTGCCCAGTTTAACGGTAAAGGGGGCTTCGCCCCGCAACTCCAGTGTCTGGCCGGGCTGCATCAGGTCTGTTTCAAGAACGTCGCCGCGGCTGTCGGTCACCTCCAGCCAGCACTCTTCGGTAAAGCTCAAGCGTAGTTGGTCAAGGTTGTCGCTTTCGCTTCCCGCTTCTGGCTCATTGAGCGCGGCCGCTCGGGACACCGAGGCGCCGGCTTCGGCGGCCGCCACTGAGGCCTGAGCTGGCTCGGGCGTGCCGGCAGCGCCCTCCTCCCGCGCCGGGTCCGCCAACGCTGAGGTACGGTCGGCAGCGTCTGGGGCAAGTTCTTGACTCTGGTTGTTCAGGCTTGTGCCCTCCGTGCCCAGCGTTTCCCGGGGAGAGGTCTCTTTAAGCTCATTCGCTTGGCCGGGGGTGAGATCACTGACCGGAGCATCGAGCTCCGCGGCCGGCTCCATGACCGGGGCCGGTTCCACCACTTCCTCTCGGTTGCCCAGGAACCAAACGGACAACGCCCAGATACCAACCAACAGCAAAACAATCCAGACAATAAACCTTCCCATGGACCGGGCGGGTGCGGGCACATTGATCTGCAGCGGGCTCTCTTCGGGTTCATCGCCCAAACCCGCCTCGCGGCGCGCCTGCTTGTAGGCATCAAGAATGGCGTTCGGGTCCAGGTTCAGCAGCTTGGCATAGGTACGCAAATAACCTCGGATAAAGGTGTCCGAGTGCAGCTTTTCGTACTCATCCGCTTCCAGGGCACGAACCTTGGTGACGGTCATCCGCAGCTCGCGCGCGACGTCCTCTTCGCTCAGCTTTGCCTGTTCACGAGCGGACTTTAGTAACGCGCCGGGGCGCTGGCCGGGGGCGTTGACCGGCTCGTTATTCTCTTGCGATTCGTCGGCTGACATCGGGACCTCACTGACTCATTTCACGCTTGTATTCCAGATACTCTTCGGAATACGGAAAGCGGTTCTTTAACGCCATGGCGTAGCTGGCCTCTTTGTCCTTGTTGCCAAAAATGCGCTCAATTTTGATACCGAGCAGCAACGTGCGCGCGGACTGTTGGGCCACTCGCGAATACTGGTCCAAGTATTCCTTCGCCTTGGCGTAATCCTCATTCTGGAAGCTGATAAACGCCAGTTCCACTAGAACCGGCGCAATATTCGGGTCCAGATTGTAAGCGTGCTCAAAGGCGGCCTTTGCCCGCTCGTCCCGCTCGAGCTTCTGGGCGGTCCGTCCCAGGCTCAGCAGCGCTCGGGCGCGCTGATCGTAATCGAGGTCCCGGCTGACGATTTCGAACTGCTCGAAGGCGTCCTCGTAACGCTCGCGCTGATACAGAAAGGCCGCGTAGTTATTGCGCGCCTGGGAAAAGCCGGGGTCTTCCTTCAGGGCTTGTTTGAACCGGTCTTCCGCCAGCTCGGCTTCCCCTTCCAGTTGAAACAAAACCGCCTGGGCCGCCAAGCCTTTGGCCGAGTCATCATCCAGCTCGAAAATTTTCTGAATGTGGTGACGGGCCGAGTCGCGATTGCGGTTATCAAGGTAGGCCAGTGCCAGTCTGTAATGGGTATCGAGAGCGGCCTTGCGGTCCACCTCATTCCCCGTGGTTTGGGTCACGCAACCGATCATACTCAAACAAAAGACCGCCAGACATAGCGCCCGAATCACGTTAAATGGCTTGTTGGCTGTTTTTATCATGGTAACCCTCACTGACCCGACCATCACCTCAAGGTGACGGCGCAATAATCTTAACCGCTTGCAGCTCATCGAACTTCGCCCGATAACGCTCGCTGCGCTTGGTCACATCGTTAACGGTGCCGGCCAGTTGGCCACAGGCCGCGTCGATGTCTTCACCGCGGGTGGTACGAACCGTGGTAATGAATCCCGCCTCCATCAAAATGGTCTGAAAGCGCCGCATGGCGTTGTTGCTAACCCGCTTGTAGTTGGAGAGGTTGAACGGGTTGAACGGGATCAAGTTGATTTTGACCGGCACATCCTTCAAAAGCTCCGCTAGCTGATGGGCGTGCTCGGGCCGATCATTGACGTGATCGATCAAGGTGTATTCGATGGTGATACGCCGGTGAGTATCCGGCAGGCCGGCAATATAGCGCTTAGCGGAATCCAGCAGCACGGCAATCGGATACTTTTTGTTGATGGGCACCAGCTCGTTGCGCAGCTCATCGTTGGGCGCGTGCAGGGAGATGGCCAGGCAGGCGTCGGTGTACTGCCCCAGCTTGTCGAGCGCGGGCACAACACCGGAGGTGCTCAGGGTCACCCGGCGCTTGGAGATGCCGTAGGCATTGTCCTCCATCATCAGGTTCATGGCATCGACCACGTTGTCGAAGTTCATCAGCGGCTCGCCCATGCCCATCATCACCACGTTGGTGACTTTGCGCGGGCCGTTGGGCTGGAGCTGGTCGAAGGATTTGGCCGCGATCCAGACCTGGCCGATAATTTCCGCCGCGGTCAGGTCCCGGTCAAAGCCCTGCTTGCCGGTGGCACAGAAGCTACAGTCCAGCGAACAACCCACCTGGGAGGAGACACACAACGTGCCCCGATCACCCTCGGGGATAAAGACGGTTTCCACAACGCTGCCGCCGCTGACCCGGATTAGGAACTTACGAGTGCCGTCTTTGGAGTCCAGCTGCTCGATGACCTCGGGGGCGCGAATTTCGGCATTCGCCTTGAGCTTCTCCCGCAACACCTTGCTGATGTTGGTCATTTCATCGAAGTTTTCCGCCCCACGCTGATGAATCCACTTGAGCACTTGGGTGGCGCGAAAACGCTTTTCCCCCAGGGTCTCGAAGAAGGCCACCAGCTTGGCCTCGGGCATGCCGAGGAGGTTCACCCGCGCCGGTTCAGAGGCGGATTCGGCGATGTTTTCAGCGGTTGCAGCAGTCATGGTCATAACCTAGATCAACAGGGCCCGAGCGTCTCAGCGGACGAAAATTTCGCCGGGCTCGAAAAAGTATGCGATTTCCCGCTCCGCCGACTCCGGGGAGTCGGAACCGTGAGCGGCATTTACCGACACGCTCTCGGCATAGTCGGCGCGGATGGTGCCGGGTTCGGCTTCCTCGGGGTTGGTGGCCCCCATCAGTTCCCGGTTGCGGGCGATGGCCCCTTCTCCCGACAGTACCTGGACACAGACCGGCCCGGAGGTCATAAACTCCACCAAGCCGTCAAAAAACGGCTTGCCTTTGTGCTCGGCGTAGAAGCCCTCGGCCTGTTCCCGAGTCAGGTGGATCATTTTAAGTGCCACGACCTTGAGGCCAGCCTGCTCGAAACGGCTCTCAATTGCGCCAATCAGGTTCTTTTTTACCGCATCTGGCTTAATTATGGAGAGGGTTTGTTGTTCGGACATTGTTCGCTCCGTTGATCCAATCGCGTCTGTCAGGGCCCCAACCCTTGCGGGGTTGGAGAAGTGCGAGAATTATACGCGGGTTGTGGCCATAAACCACCCCGCGGTGGCGCGATTCGACGCTGAATGTGCGCCCTGCCGCACCTCGATGAGCGTAGGGAGCGAAACTCAGGCGCCGCGGGCGATGCTCTGGATGCGCGCCACCATGGCACGCAGCCCATTACCCCGGGTAGGGCTCAAGTGTTTCAGGAGGTTGAGTTCCTCGAAATAGCCTTCGATATCGAAATCCAGCACTTCCTGAGGCGTTTTCCCGTTGTAGGCGGCCAAGACCACGCCCAGCAGACCTCGGACGATAAAGGCGTCAGTGTCGGCGTCAAAATAGAGGCGCCCGCCCTCTTCCCGATGGACGAGCCAGACCTGACTCTGACAGCCGCGCACCAGATTCTGCTCGACCTGCTGAGAAGGGTCCAGCGGCGGGACTTCTTTGCCCAGGTCGATGATGTACTTGTAGCGGTCCTCCCAGGTGTCGAAAAAACTGAGAGTCTCTACAATATCGTCGGCGGTGATTTCGGTACCAAATTCAGACATACAACTTCCTAAAAGAACATTCCGGTTTCGAGCTGGGCTTCCTCGCTCATCATCTCGCGCTGCCAGGGCGGATCAAACACCAGGTTGACGGCAACCGCCTCCACGTTGGGCACTTTGGCCACCCGGCGCTCCACATCGCCCACCAATACCGGCCCCATGCCGCAGCCGGGAGCGGTCAAGGTCATCTCCACGTCCACGCGCTGGCGCGGTTGATCGATCTGCAAGCGGTAAATCAGCCCCAGATTGACCAAGTCCACCGGTATTTCCGGGTCATAGACCGTGCGCAGCGCCTCCCAGACCTGATCCTCCCGAATGCGTCCATCGGCCGGCGCCGCAAAGTCCAGCACCTGCTCCTCCAGCCCCAGGGCGCCGGCATCGGTGCCGTCCACCCGCACCATCTGGCCGTGGTAGGTCAGGGTGTAGTTGCCCCCCAGGGATTGGGTGATGGTCACGAAGGTGTCTTTGGGAATGGTCAATGGTGTACCGTCAGGCACCCGGCGGGCTGGGCAGTCCGCCTGGGCCACCACCATACGTCTTTCGGTCATGGGCTCAGTTCACGCTAAAGCTTTCGCCACAGCCACAGTAATCCTGGGCATTGGGATTGAGGAATTTCAGCTGGCGGTTCACGCCTTCCACGACGTAATCGATCTCGGTGCCGGTCACCACGTTCAGGCTATCCGGGTCCACATACAGCGGCACATCTTCGTCCAGGGCGTAATACACATCCCCCTCACGGGGTTCATGCACCAGATCAATGACGTACATGAAGCCGGTGCAACCGCTTTCTTTCACGCTCAAGCGCACGGCAGTGGCGTTGTCGTCGCCGGCAATCTGCCGGCGAAAGTGCTCCACGGCCGCCGGAGTGACCGTCACGGCCTGCCGAGCGGGATCATAAGATTCTACTGGCATCTCACTCTGCTCCTGTATTCATTAAAAGAACTGCCGGGCCTTATCCAGCGCCTCGAACAGCCGGTCCACCTCATCAAAGGTGTTGTAAAAACTGAAACTGGCCCGCACGGTTCCGGGAATGTCGTACTGGTCCATAATCGGTTGGGCGCAGTGGTGGCCGGTGCGCACCGCCACGCCCTGCTGGTCCAAGAGGAAGCCCAGATCGTTGGGATGGGTCCCTTCCACCAAGAAACTCAGCACACTCACTTTGTGTGCCGCCGTGCCCACCAGGGTTACCCCCTCGGTGGCCTGCGCCTTCTCTTCGGCGTAGGCCAGCAACACACGCTCATACGCCACGGCGGCGGCCCGGTCCAAACCGTTCACGTACTCAATGGCGGCGGCCAGGCCAATAGCGCCGGCAATGTCCGGCGTGCCCGCTTCAAACTTGTACGGCAACTGGCCGTAAGAGGTACCGTCAAAGCTCACGTGCTGAATCATCTCGCCGCCGCCCTGGTAGGGCGGCATGGCCTCGAGCAACTCACGGCGGCCATAAAGCACGCCAATACCCGTTGGGCCGAACAGTTTGTGAGCGGAAAACGCGTAAAAGTCGCAATCCAACGCCTGCACATCCACGGGCCAGTGACTCACGGCCTGCGCCCCGTCGATCATAACCAGGGCCCCTGCTTCATGAGACCACTGAATGACCTGTTCGATCGGGTTAACGGTGCCCAAGGCATTGGAAACGTGCCCGATGGAGACCATTCGCACCCGGCCCTCTTTGAGTAAGGACTCGAACGCGTCCATGTCCAGGGTGCCGGTTTTGTCCACCGGAATGGCTTCAACCCGCGCGCCGGTGGCCTCGGCGATCAACTGCCAGGGCACGATGTTGGAGTGATGCTCCATGGCGGAGACCAAAATCCGGTCCCCGGGCTTGAGCTCGGTCCGCCCCCAACTGTGGGCCACCAGGTTGATGCTTTCGGTGGTGCCGCGCGTCCAGATGATCTGCTCGCGCCCCGGCGCGTTTAGAAACTTGGCGGCGGTTTCACGGGCCCCTTCAAACTTGGCGGTGGCGCGCTCGGCCAGGGCGTGGGCGCCACGATGCACATTGCTGTTGTCATACAGGTAATAGTCGCTGATGGCGTCGATCACGGCCCGGGGTTTTTGCGTCGTGGCGGCGTTGTCCAAATACACCAAGGGGTGCCCGTTCACCTGCTGGTGCAGAATGGGGAAGTCCTGTCGAACCGCTTCCACGTCAAAATGGGTGGTCGGGTCTGCGCGTTCAGCGTTACTCATAAACTCTCTTCTGTATTACGTTAGGGCCTTATTCGTACTGCAAGTGCCGCAAAAGGTCCGTATTAGGGCTGAACAGCTGGGCCAGGCGAGGCGCCAAATAGTCCCGTACCGCCGGCTCCGCGACCTCTTGCAGCAGTTCATTGATAAAGCCGAAACTGAGCATCACCTGGGCTTCGTCCCGGGAAATGCCGCGCGCCTGCATATAATACATGGCCTCCTTGTTCAGCTGACTGACGGTGGCCCCGTGGGCACACTTCACATCGTCGGCATAAATTTCCAGCTCCGGCTTGGTATCCACTTCCGCCTTGCGTGAGGTCAGCAAGTTCTTGTTGCTCAGCTCCGCCAGGGTTTTCTGGGCGTCCTGGTGAATGTGGATACGACCGTTGAACACGGCATGCGCCGAGTCGCTCACCACACCCCGGAACACCTCGTTGCTGGTGCAGTGCGGCACCTTGTGCTGGACGTTGGTGTGGTAGTCCACAAACTGTTTGTTCTTGGGCAGGTAGATGCCCTGCAAGTCCAGGTGTGCCCCTTCCCCACAGTGATTAACCTGGTAATCAATCCGCTTGAGCTTGCTACCCAGGGAAACGGTAAAACCGCGCAAGCGCGCGCTACGTTGCAGGTTGGCGTGGATACCGCCCACGTGCAACAGATTTTCCTCTTCCAGGTTAATGCGGTAATGGCGCAACTCGGCGTTTTCCCCCACATTAACTTCGGTCAGGCTGTTGACGAAGCCGTCCTGCTCATCTTCGGTCGAGGCAAAGTGCTCGATCACACTAGCTCTTGCGCCGGTTTCCAGCACCACCAACAGGCGCTGATTCGCCGTGGCGGGCGCGCCGGTGGGCGTGGACACGTGAACAATGTACAAGGGTTTGGCCAGCTCACCGTTTTTCGGCACGTGCACCAGCACACCGTCCTCGGAGGCCCAGGCATTGCTCAAGGCCGCAAACAGGTGTTGCTCGCCGTCGACAATCCGCCCCAGGTGTTCGGCGATGACCGCCTGCTGGTCGGTGGAGGCGTCTCCAAACCGGACGACTTCCGCGGGCAGCTCGGAATCCGAGGCCTCCGCATCGAATACACCGTTGACGAAGACCAGGCGAGTGGCGTTTAACTCCAAAAAATCGATCCCGTCCTGCCAGCCGGTGGTCTTGGCCGCCCATTGCTGAAACTCCGAACGCTGCAAAGGCGCCAGGGGGGTGTATTTCCAATTTTCGGTTTTGCGGCTGGGCCAGGGGGTCTTCAGCCACTGCTGAGCACCGGTTTTGCGCACCTGGGCCAGCCAGTCCGGGCTCTGCTGTTGCCCGGCCAACTGGAGTGCCTGTTGCTGAAAATCACTCATGGCTTAGGCCACCTCCTCTTCAACCCAGCTATAACCTTTGGCTTCCAGCTCTTCCGCCAGTTCCTTACCGCCGGTTTTCACAATGCGGCCACCGGCCAGAACGTGGACCTTATCCGGCACAATATAGTTGAGCAGCCGCTGGTAGTGAGTCACCACCACGAAGCTGCGGTCCTCGGCGCGCATGGCGTTAACGCCCTTGGCGACGACCTGCAGGGCGTCGATGTCCAGGCCCGAGTCGGTTTCATCGAGAATGCACAGGGTGGGTTTAAGCAACATCATTTGCAGAATTTCGTTGCGCTTTTTCTCACCCCCGGAGAAACCTTCGTTGACCCCACGCTTGAGAAAGGAGGGGTCCAGGTCGACTTCCTTGCAGGTTTCCCGCGCCAGCTTGAGAAAGTCCACGGAGGAAATAGCTTCTTCCCCGCGGTGCTCGCGATGGGCGTCCACCGCCGCTTTTAGAAATTCCATGTTGCTGACGCCGGGGATTTCCACCGGGTATTGAAACGCCAGAAATAACCCTTCCCGCGCGCGCTCTTCCGGTTCCAGGTCAAACAGGTTTTTGCCATTGAAGTCGACGCTGCCGCTGTTCACCGTATACGCCTCGCGGCCGGTGAGGACGTTGCCCAGGGTACTTTTGCCGGAGCCGTTGGGGCCCATGATGGCGTGCACCTCGCCCGGTTTAATGTCCAGACTCAGGCCCTTGAGAATTTCTTCGTTTTCGATACTGGCACGAAGGTCTTTAATGGTCAGCATAGTGTCGGTTTCCAATGTCTTAAAAACGTAAATTCGGTTTGAGCGTCAGGCTTTGGGGACGGCGGATGCGCTTCGCTTATTCGCCCTACGGATAGCTTCGAACTCCACGTAGGGCGAAACCGAGCGCAGCGGTATAAACCGCCCGCCATTGCCACTACCCCACAGACCCTTCCAAGCTCACTTCGAGCAATTTGCCGGCTTCCACGGCAAATTCCATGGGCAGCTCTTTAAACACTTCCCGGCAGAAGCCATTCACGATCATGGAAACGGCTTTCTCCGGATCCAGGCCGCGCTGCTGGCACAGGAACATCTGGTCTTCACTCACCTTGGAGGTGGTGGCCTCGTGTTCAATGACCGCCGAGGGGTTTTTGCTTTCGATGTAGGGGAAGGTGTGCGCCCCGCAGCGGTCGCCGATCAACAGCGAATCACACTGGGTGTAGTTGCGGGCGCCTTCCGCCCCCGGGTTCATCCGCACCAAGCCACGGTAGGCATTGGAGCTTTTGCCGGCGGAAATCCCCTTGGAAATAATGGTGGAACGAGTGTTCTTGCCGATGTGAATCATCTTGGTGCCGGTATCGGCCTGCTGGTGGTTGTTGGTCAATGCCACCGAGTAAAACTCGCCCACACTGTTGTCACCGCGAAGAATGCAGCTGGGGTACTTCCAGGTAACCGCGGAGCCGGTTTCCACCTGCGTCCAGGAAATTTTGGAGTTGGTGTGGCATAAACCGCGCTTGGTCACAAAGTTGAAGATGCCGCCTTTGCCCTCTTCATCGCCGGGGTACCAGTTCTGGACGGTGGAGTATTTGATCTCGGCGTTGTCCAGCGCCACCAACTCAACCACGGCGGCGTGTAGCTGGTTCTCATCGCGCATGGGGGCCGTGCAGCCTTCCAGGTAGCTCACGTGAGAGCCCTCTTCCGCGACGATCAAGGTGCGCTCGAACTGCCCGGTGTTCTGTTCGTTGATCCGGAAGTAGGTGGATAGCTCCATGGGGCACCGCACGCCCTTGGGAATGTACACAAAGGAACCATCCGAGAAGACGGCGGAGTTAAGCGCGGCGTAGTAGTTGTCTTTCTGCGGCACCACCGTGCCCAGGTAGCGTTTGATCAGCTCTGGATATTCATGCACCGCTTCGCTGATGGAGCAGAAAATCACGCCCGCCTCTTTGAGCTTTTCCCGGAAGGTGGTCACGACGGAGACGGAGTCAAAGACCATGTCCACCGCCACGCCGGCGAGCATTTCCTGCTCATGCACCGGAATACCCAGCTTTTCATACGTGCGCAGCAGCTCGGGGTCGACTTCGTCCAAACTCTTGGGACGATCTTCCATACTTTTCGGCTGGGAGAAATAAGACAGTGACTGGAAGTCCACCTTCGGGTAGTTCACGTGGGCCCAGCTCGGCTCTTCCATTTTCTCCCAGGCACGGAAGGCCTGCAGACGCCATTCCAGCATCCATTCGGGTTCGCCTTTCTTGGCGGAGATAAACCGAACCACGTCTTCGTTTAGACCGGGCGGTAAGGTATCGGTATCGATGTCGGTATGGAAACCGGCGGCGTACTCCCGCTTGATCACGTTTTCAACTTGTTGCTCTGCCATTACTTCACCTCTGTCTCCGGTTGTCGGAGTGAGTTAGCTAATCAGTGTGTGTTCGTGTCGTTCTACCGGCGAAACCGGGCGCCCTGTTAACCGGGCGCTTTGAATTTTCTACGCTCTTGGCTGCGCTCAAAGGCGCATTAGCTCACGCGCTTTTGCGCCCCAGCTTCGTGACCACCTCCCGGATGTGCTGGGTCGCGAACGCCACCTCCTCTTCAGTGGTGAGCCTTCCCAGGCTAATACGCAGGGAGGACTGCGCCAGATCGTTACTCAGGCCGATGGCCTTGAGCACGTAGCTCGGTTCCAGGCTGGCCGAGGTACAGGCCGAACCGGTGGCCACGGCAATCTGCCGCAGGGACAACAGCAGCATTTCACCGTCGCAACCGCTGAACGCCAGATTAAGGTGGCCGCATACCGTGTGTTCCAGGTCGCTGTTGACCTGGATGCCCGGCAAATCGCGTATGCCCTGCCAGAGCTTGTCGCGCAGCTGGGCAATTCGCGCGGTATCGGCCTCCAGGCGTTCGGCGGCCAATGCCGCCGCTTCGCCCATACCCACGCACTGGTGGGTGGGCAAGGTGCCCGAGCGCATGCCCCGCTCGTGGCCGCCGCCGTGTATCTGGGACTCGATCCGCACGTCCGGGTAGCGGCGCACGTAAAGCGCGCCAACGCCCTTGGGGCCGTACATTTTGTGGGCGGACAATGACATCAAATCCACGTACTGGTCCGTTACGGACAACGGTAATTTGCCGGCACTTTGAGCCGCGTCCACATGAAACAGAATGCCTCTGTCCCGGCACAACGCCCCGAGGGCGCCGATGTCATTGATACTGCCCAGCTCATTGTTCACATGCATGATGCTGACAAGGAAGGTGTCTTCCCGCAGGGCCGATTCCAGCGCGCCCGGACGAACTCGTCCGGCGCTGTCGGGCTCCAGAAAAGTCACCTCTACCCCCCGGTCGGCCAGCCACTTCGCCGTGTCCAACACCGCTTTGTGCTCAATCGCAGAGACGATGAGGTGGCCACCGTTCTTGCCGCCATGGCGACGAGCATCCCACGCGCCCTTAAGGGCCAGGTTGTCGGCTTCAGTGGCGCCACTGGTCCAAACAATCTCTCGCGGGTCCGCCCCAATCAGGTCCGCCACTTGTTGGCGGGCGGTTTCCACGGCTTCCTCGGCCTGCCACCCATAGAGGTGGGAGCGGGAAGCCGGATTGGCAAAGTTGCCGTCCCAAGTCAGACACGCCGCCATACGCTCCGCCACGGCCGGGTCCACCGGCGTGGTGGCGGCGTAATCGAGATAAACCGGTTGGCGCACAGCGCCGGGCTTCTCTGGGGGCGTCATTGGCGGCTTCACCTCCGTTACTCGTGATGCGGGCGGGTTTAAATCTGGCTACAGGCGATCTGTTCGGCGGATATGCGCTGCTGAGTATCCTGACGGTCGCGCACGGCCTGAATGTCCCGGCGCTGAACCAAGTCCGCCAGCGAAATATCGTTTAAAAACCGATGAATCTGGGCGCTCAAGTCTTCCCATAAATAGTGGGTCAAACAGACTTGACCGTGCTGACAGTCCCCTTTGCCCTCGCAGCGGGTGGCATCGAGCGACTCACTGACCGCATCCACCACTTGGGCCACGGATATGGCCTCCAGCTCACCACCCAGGCGGTAACCGCCACCGGGGCCGCGCACGCTACTGACCAGCTTCTGCCGCCTTAACTTGGCAAACAGCTGTTCCAGATACGAGAGCGAGATTCCCTGCCGATTGGAAATATCCGCAAGGCTGACCGGCCCCTGCTCACTGTGCAGTGCCAAGTCGAGCATCGCGGTGACCGCATATCGACCTTTGGTTGTCAGTCTCATGGCTGGTTTTGCGCCTCTTTCTCGGTTTTGGCGGGCAGCGCCGGTATTCGGAGCCCCGCCCCTATAACCGAGTATTTTACTCAACTATTTCCATTTGTCCACTCACTTTTCCCTGTCGGCGGCGTCCTGTAAGGCTTTGAGGCGCTTATCGGTGTGGTAAACGTAGTTCTGGGTGGCGGTCAAAACACCCCTGAGAATGCTCAATTCCATTTCATCCGGGCGGATGCGGTGATAAAGGCGGCGCAGGCGGGTCATGGTCTGGCGGGGGTTATCCGGCTCGAGAAAGCCCAGCGTTTCCAACGTTTGCTGCAGGTGTTCAAAGTAACGCTCCAGCGCTTCGCTTTTGGCCGGCGGCATGTCCCATTCAGTCGCCCCCAGCGGGCCACCCTCCTGTTCGGACAGGTGAGCCATTCGCAGCTCATAGCACAGCACTTGCACGGCGGTCGCCAGGTTCAGGGAGCTGTACTCCGGGTTGGCGGGAATGTGCACGTGGTATTGGCACTTGTGCAGCTCCTCGTTCGTCAGACCCCGGTCCTCCCGGCCAAAGAGCAGCGCGACCTCATGCTCGCCCGCCTCCTGCCAGCTTCGTTCTCCGCACTGGCGCGGGTCCACCAGCGGCCAGGGAATCCGACGTTCCCGGGCACTGGTGCCCACCACCAGGCCGCAACCTTCGATGGCTTCTTCCAGGGTTTCCACCACCACGGCGTTATCGAGCACATCAAGCGCCCCCGCCGCCCGCCAGACGGCCTTCTCGGCGGGGTACTCCTTGGGCGCCACCAGGTAGAGCCGCGAGAGCCCCATATTCTTCATGGCCCGGGCCGCCCCGCCGATGTTGCCGGGGTGGGAGGTGTTCACCAGAACGATTCGGATGTTATCGAAACGGTTGCTGCTCATAGCGGTCTCTCATGCAAAGCGGTCTTTAATAAGGGTGCGCGACGAAAAGGCGCGTATTCTAGCACGACCGCGCCTTTCGGTGATCCGCCCCGGTGGCGGTTATTTACCGGTCGCCGCTGGCGAGGCCCCTCCCATGTCGGTATACTGTGCGGCCTTCGGGAGATGGTGGTCCATGCGGCTAACTCTGTAACTCTCAGAGAGCCTGTGCCGGTGCGAATCAAGGCGCGTTTCGCTGGCAAGGGTGGGTCCCTTGTCAAGAAACGCAACGCTGAGTCGCGCCGGCACAGGCTCTCCCGAAGGGCCGCCACACAAGCGTCGTGGACGGTGTTGCGCTCACTTGAATTGGCACGGCCAGTCCTGCGATCGCGCGCCTTGCCCACAACGCTTGTGTGGCGGCTGAGAATTACAGAGTTAGCCGCATGGACCACTAGCCTCCCCCCGTTCTTTCCCATTTCTCAAGAAAAGACTGATTGCCCTATGGAACCCATGCTGAACATGGCTTTGCGCGCGGCGCGCAAGGCCGGTGAACTGATTGAACGCGCCTACGAACGTCCGGATACGCTGAAAATCGAAAACAAGAGCCCCAATGACTTCGTGACCGAAGTCGACCGCGGTGCGGAGCGGGCGATTATCCAGGTGTTGCGCAAGGCCTACCCGGACCACGGTTTCCGCGGTGAGGAAGGCGGCACCATTGAGGGCAAGAATTCGGATTATGTATGGGTGATCGATCCGCTGGACGGCACCACGAATTTTGTTCACGGCATGCCGCATTTTTCTGTCTCGATTGCCTGTCTGTATAAGGGGCAAGTGGAGCACGCGGTGGTTCTGGACCCGGTTCGGCGCGAGGAGTTCACCGCCAGCCGTGGCCGTGGCGCGTCATTGAACGGCCGCCGAATTCGCGTTTCCAGCCGCCGCGGGTTGGAAGGCGCCCTTCTAGGCACTGGCATTCCCTTTGATGGCCCCGCGTTTGCGAAGATTCAGCCGTTTTTGGCATCAGTGGCGGAGTTGGCCGGTCAGACGGCGGGCATTCGCCGGGCGGGCTCGGCGGCGCTGGATTTGGCGTATGTGGCGGCGGGCCGTTATGACGCTTTTTGGGAGATGCATTTGAATGAGTGGGATTTCGCGGCGGGTGTGTTGCTGGTGAAGGAGGCCGGTGGCTTGATCAGTGATTTCCACGGCGGTTCGACCTTTATGGAAACCGGACATATTGTGTGTGGCACGCCGAAGGTGTTTAAGCCTGTTTTGCAGGTGATTGAGAAGCACCTCGGTCACGTTAAGTAGGTTTTCGATTTTGCAATAACGTCTAGTCCGGCGGGAGTGGGGAATACCCCAGGGAGACCTCCCTCACACTGGACTCTCAGCAAACGAAGAAGCCAATCAATCAGAGAGCAAAGCGTTTAAGGTATGCATCAGGTGGTTAATTTCCACCGGCTTGGTGAGGTAATCGTAGAAGCCGGCGCTTTTGCCGCGTTCTATATCGTAGGGCATGGCATTGGCTGACAGACCGACCACCGGAATATTCATCGTCACCGGGTCGCGCTTCAGCACCGACAGCGCCTCGTAGCCATCCATACCCGGCAGATTAATATCCAAAATAATAATATCCGGCCGCTCGCTCCGGGCCTTATAAATGCCCAGAAACGCCTCCTCCGCCACCTCCAGCGTCAGCTGCGGGTAACGGCTTAGAACCTGCTGCATCAAACGGATATTCGACGGATTATCCTCCACATACAGAATGGTGCACGGGCGCTCCACCGCCAAGTGCTCCGGCCGGCTAACCGAGTGAGAGCCCTGGCTTTGGCGGTCCGCCACCAAATCCTGATTCCACTCCGTGGACATGGGCAGGTCCATCCAGAACTCAGTGCCCACTCCCTCGGTACTCTCGAACGCCAGCTTGCCGCCCATCATCTCCACCAGCTGTTTGGTGATGACCAGCCCAACGCCCGAGCCCTCGATTTTTGTGTACTCCGCATTCAAACGATTAAACGGCTGGAACACCTCGTTCTGGCGGCTGACCGGAATGCCCTGGCCGGAGTCCCGAACCGTGATGCGCA
Organism: Marinimicrobium locisalis; assembly: GCF_039822625.1. Classification (NCBI taxonomy): domain Bacteria; kingdom Pseudomonadati; phylum Pseudomonadota; class Gammaproteobacteria; order Cellvibrionales; family Cellvibrionaceae; genus Marinimicrobium; species Marinimicrobium locisalis. Next base: position 15,356 of record NZ_JBDLLG010000023.1, on the reverse strand, counting down.
GGCGGTTGTCTTCCTGCTCCGTCAGGCGAACTTCCACTTCGCCCCCGACCCGGTTGTATTTGACCGCGTTGCTGATCAAATTGAGCAGCGCCTGCTTAAGGCGCACGTTGTCGGCCACCACGTAGGTGCTTTCCAAGCGGTTCATGTCCGCGCTGAAGCGAACATTCATGGTATCCGCCTGGGGCTGGATTAAGGTGAAGCACTCCGCCACCACTCGGGATACCAGAACCGGCTCCATGGAAAAAGTCATTCGCCCGGATTCTATCTTGGCGAGATCCAGCACATCGTTAATCAGCTGCAGCAGGTGCTCGCCGGCCTTGCGAATCTCCCGGGCGTTATCGACTTGGCTGCTGGTCAGGTTCTCTTCGTACTGAAACAGCTGCGCATAACCGAGAATGGCGTTAAGCGGCGTGCGCAGTTCGTGGCTCATGCTGGAAAGGAAGTCGGACTTGGCTTGGTTGGCCTTCTCCGCCGTTTCCTTCGCCTGCACCACCCGCTCTTCGGCGCGCTTGATATCGGTAATATCCATATTGGTGCCGGACATCCGTACCGGGTTGCCTTCCAAATCAAAGCTGGCCCGGCCGCGTGCGCGTATCCAGCGAATATCGCCGTCTTTGCCGAAAATTCGGTACTCGATGTCAAAAGGCGCACGGCCGGCCATATGGTCGGCCAGAGTCTGGTCGAACTTGGGGAGATCCTGCGGGTGGATGTGGGAGCGCCAGACCGAAATCCGGTTCTGCCCCCGGATCACGACGTCGTCTTTTTCGTCGTAGCCGGCGTGCTCCCAGCAACGGTTGGAGAAGTGGAAGCCTTTGCGGTCGGCGTACCATTCCCAGATGCCATCGTTGGAGGCCTGAATAATTCGCGCCTGGCGTGCCTCACTCTCGCGCAAGGCCGCCTCGACGTTTTTCAGTTCGGTAATATCAAAGTTGACACCGGAAATATAGAGCACGCGACCGTACTCATCGCGAATAGAGTTGGCCCGTACTTGGGTCCAAACGTAGCCATCACGCTTGGTGAGTATTCGGTAGGAGGTATTGAGTGGTTCGCCACTGCGCAGGTGCTCCCGCACCGCCTCCAGCATGCCGTTTCGGTCGTCGGGGTGGATGTAATCCGGCAGTTGATGGGCATCACTGATGCACAGCTTATCCTCATCGTCATAGCCGAGGGATTCCCAGAAACCGCCGGACCAATCAATCCGATGGGTGTTCAGGTCCCATTCCCAGAAGCCGTAACCGCTACCGTTGAATATCCGCCGGTAGCGGGCTACCAGGTCGCGCAGCTGCGCCGCATCCAGGGACTCAAGTTCCTCTTCCCCGCTAAAGGTAACGCGATTCGACATAACGTGCGCTCATGGATCACGCGGAACCGGCCCGCCCGGTTCCGCTTGTTGCTTGAGTCTACACCGAATCCTACGGCAGTACTTCTTCCTGGTCTTCCCCCTCTTTCTGCGGGGGCATCAGGTCCTCTTTCGTCAGATGCATCACTGCCAGGGTATTGGCGGAGACGTAAACAGACGAGTAAGTACCCACAACAACGCCGACAATCAGCGCCGTGGCGAAGCCATTGATCAACTCACCACCGAAGAAAAACAGAACCAGCAACACCAGCAAAGTGGTCAATGAGGTCAGCAAGGTCCGCTCGAGGGTTTGCGTCAACGAGGTATTAATGACTTCATTGGTGGTGCCTCGGCGCATCTTCCGAAAATTCTCGCGAATTCGGTCAAATACCACAATGGTATCGTTCAGCGAATAGCCGATTACGGCCAGTACCGCGGCAAGAACCGTCAGGTCGAAATCGATTCCCAGCAGCGCAAAGAAGCCCAGAACGATAATCACATCGTGGATCAAGGCCGCCACGGCACCGATGGAGAATTTATACTGGAAGCGAATAGCAACATAGATCATCACCACCGCGAGCGCAAACAACATCCCCAAGCCGCCCTGGTCCCGCAGCTCGGCGCCCACTTGCGGCCCCACAAATTCACTGCGGCGCAGCTCAATGGTGGCGCCGGTTGCCTCCTCAAGAGCGCTAATCAGGTAGCGCGAATAGACGTTGTCCAGTGCATTCTCCACCGCCACGGTAACTTGGTCACCGTCGCTCGAGATGCGGGTCTGGCCAAAATAGTCGGCATCGAACAGGTCGGCGTCCCGCAAGGTTTGCGCCTCTACCCCCGAAAAAACCAACACTTCGGAAAACCGAACCTGGTCGCTGGGGGCCTGGCGCACTTCGGTTAGGGTCGCCCCGGACGACAGCGCCGCCACATCCTCGTTCAGCTGATCCAGGGCGCCATCGCTCAAGGCGTCCTGGGTGCGAATCAGTACCTCGGAATCAGAACCGAAAAACACCGCTACCGGGTTTTCCAGCCCCTCGTCAGAGAGCACGTCTCGAATGGTGCCCAGGTCCGCCGGCTGATCAAACCCCAGCTCGATTTGGGAGCCGCCGGTGAAGTCCAGCCCAAACTCCAGACCGCGAACCGCCAGCGCCACGATCGACCCGATCAGCAGCACAATGGAGATGGTGGCGGCGGTTTTCCGCCAACCCATGAAATTAATGACTTTCGCTTCCTGTGACATAGCGGTGCTCTCTTAAATCCAGATCTTTTTCAGGTTGCGACGACGGCCATAGACCAGATTGGCCAGTGCCCGTGTACCCATGATGGCGGTAAACATGGAAGTCAGAATACCGATCGACAGCGTGACCGCAAAGCCTTGTACCGGGCCGGTGCCGATGGCGTAGAGGATGACCGCGACCAGCAAGGTGGTAACGTTGGCATCCATAATACTCACAAACGCCTGCTCGTAGCCTTTGTAAATCGCTCCCTGTGGGGGCATGCCGTTTTTCAGCTCTTCCCGGATACGAGAGAAAATCAGCACATTGGCATCCACCGCCATACCGACGGTCAACACAATACCGGCAATACCCGGCAGCGTCAGTGTCGCGCCCAACAGGGACATCACCGCCACCAACAACAGAATATTGGCGGAGAGGGCCAGATTGGCAAAAATGCCGAACACTTTGTAGTAAAAGAGCATAAAGACGAGCACCAGGCTCAAGCCGATGACCACGGAGTTCAAACCGGTCTGAATATTCTCCGCCCCCAAGGATGGGCCGATGGTACGCTCTTCGACAAAATACATGGGCGCGGCCAGGGCACCGGCGCGCAACAGCAGCGCCAGTTCGGAAGCCTCGGCCGGTGACTCCAGGCCGGTAATGCGGAACTGTTTACCCAACGCGCTCTGGATGGTCGCCAGGCTGATGACTTCGCGCTCGACGTAGTTTTCCCGCACTTCAACACGCTCGCCCGCTTCGTTGGTCTCGTACTCGGTGCGGGTTTTGTGCTCAATGAAGAGTACGCCCATGCGCCGGCCGATGTTGTCGCGGGTGGCGCGGTGCATTTTGGTACCGCCCATGCCATCCAGGGTAATGTTGACCTGCGGCATGCTGGTTTCGGCATCAAAGCTGCTGGTGGCGTTGGCCACATGATCGCCGGTCAGGATAATCTGTCGCTCGAGCTCCGCTTCGCCGTAGCGCTGGCGGTCCGTTTCACTCCGGTAAGGGAAGGATTCTTTCATGGACACCAGCGTGTCCGGCCCGGCCTCCAGCCGGAACTCCAGGTTGGCGGTCTTGCCAATAACCCGCTTGGCTTCGGCCGTATCCTGCACGCCGGGCAGTTGCACGATGATCCGGTTGCCGCCTTGGCGCTGCACCACCGGCTCGGACACGCCCAGCTCGTTCACCCGGTTACGCAGCGTAATGAGGTTTTGGCCCAGAGCGTAGTCTTCCACCTCGTCAACGGCGGTTTCGCTCAGCCGTGCGACAAAACGGTGGTCACCCTCTTCGTTCTGATCCTCGACAAAAAGCAGCGTGTCGTACTCATCTTCCAGGGCCTCAACCGCCTGATCCCGCAAGTCGGCGGAACGAAAGCGTGCAACGATAGCCTGCTCGTCGTTGACCTCAAGGCTGTTGTACCGAATCCGCTCTTCCCGCAGGGTGCTTTTCATTTCATCGGCATTGATTTCCTGACGGGTCTCCAGCGCTGCGGCGGTGTCCACCTCCATCAAAAAGTGCACACCGCCGGAGAGGTCCAGGCCCAGGCGCATGGGCGAGGCGCCCATGGCTTCCAGCCAGCCAGGGGTGGTGGGCGCCAGGTTCAGGGCCACCACGTAGTCAAAACCCAGCGCCTCCTGCAATTGACGCCGAGCGCGCATTTGCGCGTCTTCATGGGCCAGGCGCACCAGAATGTTGTTCTCACCCAGCTCAATGCTGGTGAATTCAACATCGGCCTCGGCGAGCTGCTCGCTCACCCGGTCGACCAGCGCCTGGTCCACCTCAACGGAACCGGACTGCCCCGAGATCTGCACCGCCGGGTCCGGGGTGTAGAGGTTGGGCAAGGCATAGACGAAGCCCAGGGCAACGACTACAAGAATCAGTAGGTACTTCCAAAGCGGATAGCGGTTAAGCATAGACAGTTCCGTGACTTATTCGACGGTATCGGATACAAACGAAGGCCCGGATTATACCGATTTCCCCCTAGACAACAATCAGAGCGCCTCAATGAAAGCGGCGCTCCGTGGCGCTTTTTGTGACTCAGCCCGCAACGGCGGGCACGGGCAGGCCCTTGGCCTGATAAAAATCCCCGACAAAACCTTCCAACTCCCCCGCCTCCAGCGCGGTGCGCAGGCCCGCCATCAAGGCCTGATAATGGCGAAGGTTGTGAATGGTCCCCAGCTGCGCGCCCAACATCTCCCCACACTTATCCAGGTGGTGCAGATAGCTGCGGCTGAAGTTCTGACAGGTGTAGCAGTCGCAGTGCGCATCCAGAGGCCCGGTATCGTGACGGTGGCGGGCGTTGCGGATTTTGATCACCCCTTCGCGGGTAAAAAAGTGGCCGTTGCGGGCATTGCGGGTGGGCATAACGCAGTCGAACATGTCGACCCCACGGCGCACCCCTTCAACCAAGTCTTCCGGTTTGCCCACGCCCATCAAGTAGCGGGGCTTGTCCTTGGGCATATGCGGCGCTAAACCGCTCAACACGCGAAGCATGTCTTCCTTGGGCTCCCCCACCGACAGGCCGCCGATGGCATAGCCGTCAAAGCCAATCTCCTTCAGGCCCGCCAGCGACTCTCGTCGCAGAGATTCGTACATACCCCCCTGCACAATGCCGAACAGCGCCGAGGGGCTGTCCCCATGGGCGGTCTTGGAGCGGGCCGCCCAACGCAGGGAAAGCTCCATGGATTTGCGGGCTTCCTCTTCGGTGGCCGGGTACGGCGTGCACTCGTCAAAAATCATCACGATGTCCGAGCCCAGGTCCCGTTGGACCTGCATCGCCTCCTCCGGCCCCAGAAATACCGGGCTCCCGTCGATCGGCGAGCGAAAGGAGACTCCTTCTTCGGTGATTTTCCGGATATCCCCCAGGCTGAAGACCTGGAAGCCGCCGGAATCGGTCAGGATGGGCCCGGACCACTGCATAAAATCGTGCAAATCCCCGTGGGCCTTGATGACCTCGGTGCCCGGGCGCAGCATCAGGTGAAAGGTATTGCCCAGAATAATCTGGGCACCGATGGCCTCGATATCCCGTGGCAGCATGCCCTTAACCGTTCCATAGGTACCCACCGGCATAAAGGCGGGTGTTTCCACCGTGCCGCGAGGGAAAGTCAGCCGGCCACGCCGTGCCTGCCCCTCCTGGCGGTCCAGCTCAAACTGCATAAAAGACATGGTTTAATCCTCGGAGGGCGTGCCCACCGGCTCGCGCGGCGCATCGGGGTTTCGGGTAATAAACATGGCATCGCCGTAACTGAAAAAACGGTACTGCTGCTCCACCGCCGCTTCATACGCCGCCAGCGTGTGGCGGTAGCCAGCAAAGGCGGATATCAACATCAGAAGCGTGGATTCGGGCAAGTGGAAATTGGTCAGCAGGGCATCCACCGCGCGGAACTCGTAGCCTGGGGTAATAAAGATGTCGGTCTCGCCGCGGTAAGGCACTATGCCGCCTTCGGCCACCTGTGGGGCGCCCTCCTCCGCGCTCGGCCCGTCTTCGGCCTGCATGGCGGCGGTTTCCAGGCAGCGGACGCTGGTAGTGCCCACCGCGATTACCCGTCCACCGCCGGCCCGTGTGGCGCGCACCTTCCGGCACACCTCCTCGTCAATTTCCATGACTTCGCTGTGCATACGGTGCTCGGCGATGTTCTCCACCCGCACCGGCTGAAAGGTACCGGCCCCAACGTGCAGCGTCACAAACGCCAGCGTCACGCCTCTTTTTTGTAGTTGTTCCAGCAAATCCGCATCAAAGTGCAAGCCGGCGGTGGGCGCGGCCACCGCCCCGGCGCGCCGCCCGTAAACAGTTTGATAGCGCTCCCGGTCCAGGGCCTCGTCCTCGCGCTCAATATAGGGCGGCAGCGGCATATGCCCGAGCCGCTCCAGAGCCTCCAGCGCCGGCTCTTCCGGCGGGAAGTTCAGCTCAAACAGGTCATCCCGGCGCCCGGTCACGGCCAGGCGGGTCCCGTCTTCGAGCACGATGGTACTGCCGATTTTGGGGGACTTGCTGGCCCGGGTGTGAGCAAGCACTCGCTGATCGCTCAGCAAGCGCTCAATCAAAATCTCCACCTGCCCCCCGGTCTCTTTGGTGCCAAACAACCGGGCGGGGATGACTTTGGTGTCATTAAACACCATCAAATCACCGGGCCGGACCTGGTCCAAAATATCGGGAAACTGGGCGTGCTGAAGCTCACCGGTGGGCCCGTCCAAACACAACAAGCGGCTGCCCCGCCGCTCGGAGGCGGGTTCACGGGCGATCAGTGACTCGGGTAAGTGGTAGTTAAAATCCTGGCGACGCATAGACATTCGGAGTTGGCTAAGAAAAGCCCGCAAGGGTACCCCAAAAGCCCCGTTCTGGCTATCTCAAGCCTCCCGAGCAATCTCCGGTTGACGCCGCTCCGCACGCTGCTATAATCCCGCCCCGAAACGCAGCAAAGCAGCAAACCTGTGCCAGAGTGGCGAAATTGGTAGACGCAGGGGATTCAAAATCCCCCGCCCGCGAGGGTGTGCCGGTTCGAGTCCGGCCTCTGGTACCACTTCTTTATTTATCCTCCCAAGAAAATGCTATAAGAATAGCGAGGCATCCACTTTTCGGGGAGGCTTCTTCCTGGTACGCACAACCCTTTCCGGGTCCGCTTTCATAGGCGCAAAATCAAATACCGGAGACAAACCCACCCTCCTTGCTCAAACCACCCTATAAAGCTCACCTTGAGGACATCATAATGCGCACAAAAAGACTCAACCCCACTCTTTGAGCAATATAGTGCTCATCAATATCTTGCTTATACCGACTGATTCAACCAGCCTTCTAGTGCGCCTCTTACCTCCTCAGGCGCCAGATACTCCTGCTCCAGGCGACCTCGGCTGAGACTCAGCAGGTATTGATACAAAGCCGTTTCGGGCTCAGTCAGCCCCTCTGGAGCGCTCTGCTGAGCGGCTACCGGTTCTGGAACGGCGGAGCGCGGGGCATGGCGCTGGAATAGTGGTTGGTTCATTAGCAGTGGCGTCAGTTGGGGCTGGCAGGTACGAGCTCGGGCGAGCATCAGCAGGCCCCAGGTGTCCATATCGCCCCAATAAGCCAGTGACTTTTCGCCCCAGTGGCTGGCACCCAGCCACTGCAGGTCCAACCCGGCCCCCAAAATGGCAACCGTGTCGGGTAATTCGGGCAGTTGGTGCAGACACCGTTCGTTTTCAACGATCAACACCCGTGTACCAGGAACAGCCGTGTTCGTCAGCTCCGACGTAGAAACCCGTAGCCGCTTGAAAGGTAGCAACCCATCGCACAACGGCGCGACCAAAACCCAGTGGTCTCCTTCGTCCAGAGCGTCCAGAAGCGTGGTGAGCCCCTGTTCACTGGCGGCGCCGTCAAAGCGCTCATCGAGTAGTCGGGTCAGGAGCGCGCCGTTGCGCTCAAAAAACTTGGTGTCCACCCCGTGACCGGCAAGCAACCGCAAAGGGCGGCCTTGTGCGCAGCCCGGCGTTAGGGTTTGAGCGAGCCGCAAAGTGCTGATGACTTCGTCCAGCGGTTTGTTCAACCATAGCGACCGCCGACGAATCAGCAAGGAACGAAAACGCTCATCCGCCTCCCCCACTAGTTGTTCCAGCGCGGAAAACTCGTTCCGGATGGCCGAATCCTCCATCGCCGCCACCCATTCTGTGGGAGTGCGCAGCCACCAACAGACGGGCATGGATACCGGTTCGGCCCCGGCCCGATAGTTGACGGGCTGCCATTGAACCTCGCCCACACCGACCGCCTTCCAAGCCTGCACATGGGCTTGAACCTCGCGAGGGTTCTCGGCGAAAGCCTTCGCGCTAGGCCGGCCGATGGGCAGAGCCAGGGGCCAGGGATCACCGCTCAGCAGGCGCGCCTCGCGCACCGACGCTTGGTGCCACTGGCGAGCCAGACGTTGGCGACATTCACTGGGCGACTTCATGCCGCGCTTTCATCCGCTGTTGGTGGTATTCCCCCAGAGCCTCCCAGCTGAGCGAGGTCAGGCTCGATTTCATGCCCCGACGGTGTACCACAATGGCCGAACGAGTATGGTTGCGCAGCAGGCGCATTTCTTTGTTGGGCGTAATAAACACGGCGTGCAAGCCGAACTCCCGTAAAGCGGCGATAATACGGCCGGCTACCGCATGAGAGCTGCGGGAGAACGCCTCATCCAACACGATCGTACCAAACAACGGCCGAGCACTCCCGTCTGGACAGAGCGCATAACTTAACGAGGCGGTCAGTACGTAGGAGGCAATAATTTCTTTTTCACCGCCGCTGCCGCCCTGGGAGCCGGTGCGGGTTTCGATCACCTGACCGGTAGCCCGGTCCACCACAGACACCGCAAACTCCACGCGAAAGCGGGGGTCGAGCAACGCCTTGGCGCCCTGCGTACGGCGGCGCTCGCAGGCATCGCGCAGCAGGTTCACCAAGTGTTGTAACGCTTTGTACTGGCTTTCACCGGCATCATCATTGTAGCGAGCCGAGGCCAGTTGCCGTTGCGCCCGCTGCAGAGTGCGCAAGCTCTCGTGCACCACCTTTTTGGACACTAAGCGCAGGTAGCGCCCGGGCTGAAAGTCCACTCGGCGCAAGGTGCTATTCAAGTCTTCAATACGCTCTTCGATAATAGACACTTCGTTGTCGACAAAACTCAGCAACTGAGTCACCCCTTCATCGGAAGAGCGGTTCAGATAATCGAGAAACCGGTTGAGCTTTTCCGGCAAGGCCTCTTCGGTCAGCACCTGCAGTCGCTCCAGATACTTGGGGACATCCTCCAGTTCTCGCCCCACTTCCGACAGCGCACCACGGTCTTCTTTCAGAGCGTCAGACATACGTTTAATCAGCGTCCCTTTCAACTCACTGCATTTATCGCGCTGTTTGTCGGTCTTCTCTCGCAAGGCGTCAGAGGCCTGAGCTTCCAAGTCGCGGGCCTCCTCGCGCTGGTCTTCAGAGAGCCGCTCAAAATGAGCCTCGGCCAATGCCCTCTCCGTCTCGCTTAACCCCGCTTCAGACCGGCGGTAGGCTTTCTGGCGTTGAGCGGTGGCCCGTTCGTGGTCGCGCTGCAGTTGCTTCACGTCGGCGTACACCTCGTGGTAGCGCTGCTCGGTCTCTCGCAATAACCGCTTGGCTTCATTCAGGGCTTTTTTGGCTTTTGCCGAATCCGATTCGGGTGAGGTCAATTGTTCGAGACGTTTGCGGAGCGATTCCAGCATTTGATCGGCGCCGGGCAAGTCGATGTCCTCAAAATCCAGCTCTCTTAACCGGCCCAGTAGCCTTGACTGTCCAGTCAAGGTGCTGACCTTGGCCTTGGCCGCCTCCACCTGCCGGGAGGCCTCTCCGTGTTCCGTTTGAGCCTGGTCGATTTGCGCCTTCAGGGCCGCCAGCCGGTCCCTGTTGTCAAAGCCGGTAAGCCAGTCCTCATCAAGGCGTTTCTGGTCCTGTTTGTCGAAAAAACGGGCCTTGCCGGACAGGGTGCCCTGCAGGGTCATCGCGTGCGCTGTGTCGCGCAATTGCTCAGCATTGTCGACGCAGTGCCGGTCGATACCCGCCAACAGATGCTTGACCGCTTCCCGGTAAGGGTGGCTCTTGTACTCCAGCTTACGGGTGTAGCCATCGTCGAAAAAGCGCGCCTGCTGCTCAGTGCTTTTGACTTCCAGCAGGCGCACATGCAACTGGTTGTGCCGCGCATTCACCCACTCAAGCGCCGTTTTCATGGACTCCGGGGGTACCAGTATGCGCAGTCGTTGGCTACCAATGGCCCGTTCAATGGCGCCACGCCACGCACTTTCCGCGGCTTTAACCTGCACCAACTCCGCGACGAACGGCAAATCGTCCTCGGAACGGTCAAGCCGTTCAGCCAGTTCCGCGCGAAAGCGCTGAAATTTGGCGGGCAAGTTGGAGCCGGGCCGAGCACTGACGTCCTGGTACTCCTGGCGAAGCACCTTTAGCTGTTGATTCACCGAACGCTCGTCCGCGCCGAGATGAAATGCCTGCTCCTGAGCTTCCGCTAACGATTGGTGCAGGGTCGACTCGCGCTCAGCCACTTGGGCCTGATTCTTGGCAAGCGTTTCGGCATCCAGCGATTCCGGCAAATCCAGTACGGCCACCAGCTGCTGATAATCCTGCGCGTAGCGTTCCCGTTTGGCTCGGGTGTTGGTCCACTCGCCAATTCGCGCCTGCAGCTCATCAATGCTGCCGCCGCCGGCCTGCATGTACACTTGTTGGGCATCCGCAACGGCCTGATTGTGCTGCTCGCTCTGCTGCGCCAGCGCCTCCTGACGGCTGTGCGCCTGAGCCTGTTGCTGCTCTAATCGCTCCACCTCCGTTTTCCACAGCCGGTGGGCCTGTTCGCTGTACCAAATGGGTAGAAGGCGACCCAGGGTTTCCTGCTCTTCAAGGGTCGCGCGGTGGCGTTGATACTGCTCCCAGCCATCCGCCACCGGCACCAGCGAGTTCTGCTGACGACGGGCGATCTCCAGCTCTTCGTGAATATCTTTCAGGTCATCAAACCCGGTGGCAACCTCCGCCGCCCGGTCAAAGGCGGAATGATCGTCCAGCACCAGTTCGCGAAAGATCTCATCGATACTGTTTAACTGTTTCAGGCCCGCCGCCCGGTTCAGCAAGGTGAAGGCGTTTTCCCCCACATCAAAATAATCCCGCAAGCGGGCCAAGTATTGCTTCTTGCTGGGAAAGGTCCAGATTCCGGTGCCCTGCTTTTCCATCTGACGCAAGGCGCGCATGCCGCCCTCTTGATGGGTCGTCAGCCAGTGCTCCAGGGTATGCTCCGGGGCTTCGGTAAAAAGCCAGAGTTTTTTCATATCGGTCGCGGCCGAACTAGTGCCTTCAAACCAGAGAATGGCACCCAGACGCACCAGGCGATCACGGTTTTCAAAGGTGGCCGTAATGGCCGTCACGGTTTTACCGGGGCGAGTGATGTGGGACTGACCCGCGCCGCCATCACCCGGGCCGGTAACGCCGCGCACGTAGGAGGCCAGATCACGGTCACTTTCATGTCCCCCCGTGGACGCAAGGTTGTAGCGAGGGCTGGCACACAACAGTGTCATCAACGCGTCCACCAACGTGGTTTTGCCACTGCCGGTGGGGCCAATGACCGCCGTACCGGCCGGGTCAATCTCGGCCTGATGGCGACCGCTAAAGCCGCCCCAGTTGAACAGGTCCAACTGAGCAAGCACATAGGTTTCGTCGGCGGCCCAGAGCGTGGTTGGCTTCATTCGTCGTCGCCTCCTGCTGCTTCACCCGTTCGTTCACCGACCTCTTGCTGTGACACTTGGGTTTTCAGCCACGCGAGCAGTGCTTGCAGGTTATCCGGGTTGGCCAGGTGCGCAATAATGGGCCGGATGGTGACCCGCTCGTGGGCATCCAGGCTTGAGACCACGCCGTGGCCCTTAAGCTGGTCCAGCAATTGAATCACCCGGGTGCGCTCTTTGGCATCACTTCCCAAGTCCCCCAGGTACACCTGCAGCTGCGGAATCAGCTCGTCCACCGCCACCAACGCTTCGCCCGCACCCGTGCCGGACTCCTGTTCATAAGCAATAAAATACTGACGCAGAATGGCCACCAGTAGTGACTGTTCCAAATTCAGCCGCTGGCGGCGAACCAGCGGGTGGCTCCAGTCATCCTCCTCGGGGGAGTCTTCCCGGCGCACTTTGAGAAACACCAGCCCGCGCACCTCGTCCGCGCCCATTTCAAGATCGAGCGGCTCGAGAATCGACGCCACCGCCTCGCTGTGGGTCAGGACAATACGATACAAATTGGGCTTTTGGCTCTCCTCCAGCAATCCGAATTTCAGCAACTCCTGAACAGCGTCACGCACGCGCCGGGTGGTACGTGGCTGGCCTGTGGCCTGGGGTGCATCCGGTTCGGTAGTGGAGGCCGTTGGCGCTTGCGGCTCGTCACTTGCTTTCTGGTTCACGGTCAGCTCATCAAAAATACTCGCCATGGTCACAGCTCCCAGTCAATCGCTTGTAAGGGCTCATGACTCAGCCCCGTCATGGGTACCCGATAAAGCCAGCGCTGCTGTTCGGCGTCTACCAGCTCAAACTCCTCGACCTCATCCCCGGCTATATTGATACCCGCCTCGCGGGCCATACCCAACCACAGGGCCATGGTTTCCAGGTCGTGGGCCGGAGGCAACGCACGAGCCAGCTCCCCGATACTCATGGGGCGAGCGGCTTTGGCCAACTCCGTCAACGTCTGTTCAATGACCAAGTGCCGGTCGAGACCATCAAAGGCCTCCCAGAACTCCTCTCCCATCTGCTCCAGGCCGGTGCTGGCGGCGGCCAAATCCAGCTCTTCCCGGGCGTCGTCTTCAACGGATTTGAACCGCAGCCGCTCGGCCAGCGGTAACCCATTGACCGCTACACCCACCGGGGGCAGTGGCGTTGGAGTGCGCCGCACGGCTTGACGCTGCCAATCCACGCCCAGGGCGACGTTCATAATTTCCGATAGAAGATTGCCCACCCGGTGATGCTCGGCGGCCAGCCCGGTTTTCAGGAAACCTTTAACGTCGCGTTCACTGCGAGAGCGCGCCTGAAAGACGGCCTGAGACTCCTTGACCAGCCGCATCACCAGCCATTGCAAGTCGCGCCGCTGGTCCCGATTGAGCGCTTTGGAGACGGCAGGATGTTTAAGGATGGCGCGCAGCCGTTCCTTCATATCATCCAGTTCGAGTTTCTGACGCAGTTGCTGCTGGAAGTTCTCGAACACTCGCCCTTCGGGGGTGCTGAGCAACGTCTCATGACCCTCGAGCAGGCGGTCAACAATCTCGCCCCGGTGGTATTGCTCACTGATAATGGACTGGCGCAGCTCCCGATCCGCCTCACGCCAGGAATCTTCCACTCGGCGAAAGTCCGCCCGCAGACTGGTAGACAGATTGTATACTTCGCGAATCCCCTCGATGGCCTGCGCCTCACTCAGCACCGGCACTCTCCCTGCCTCGGCGTCCGCCAGCTCTTGCTCAAGCCCGTGGATACGACGGCGCAGGCTGGCAATGCGGCTGGCAGGGTTGGGGTTCAGGCCCACTTCGAGGTTCTCGATTTCCCGCTGAACAACCGACAGGCGAGAGGCGGTGGAGGTCATGATTCGCCCGTCCAGCGAGTCCACAAACCCGAGGGCGCGTTGCAGAGCATCGGTGGCGTACAGCCGGTCGTCCCGCTCCACCACCAAGCCGCGCTTGATCCATTCGCGCAGCTCGCGGCCTGCCTGCAGCGGCGTATTGTCCGGATCGATATTGTAAGCATCGTCGCTGGCGTAGGCCGCTAGCATTTCCGATAGTCCTTGCAGCGCATCCTCCATGGGCACGCCGTCGGTAGCCAACTCAAACAACGACTGAAGGCAGCCGAGCACCAGAGGTGCGCGGCGCGAGGCCAGCAACTGCCAAGCCGGGTGCTGATGCCGGGCGGTCACGTAGCGGCGGGATTTGTCGAGGGCAGACGTATCCATGAGTCCTGCTTCAAGTCGGATGGGTTGACGGGGCCAACCCCTTACGATTGGATTTAAAGGCGTACTGTATCACGACCACCGAAGACAGCCGGTACCCCTTGTAGACTCGCCCATCCTCGATAACGCCTACCGCACGGGAAGACTGAGAGCGGCCCCCAACCAGCCCCGCGGGCCCCTCCAGCTTTCCGGCTGGCAGAAGATCAGCAGCACTTGTTTCCGGCACGAGGCGTCGAACAAGGCCACTTCATCTGGTCCAGGCACTGAGCCCGAATCCAACCGCCCCCCCAGATGGCGCGATAATCATCAAAAGGCCAATTCCTGCTTGACTCCAACGTCCAGGGAGCATTTAATAGACATGCTTTGTTTTACAAAGCGCATTGCTTTTAAAAGCGATGTGCGAGGCAGCAAACCGTTCACCGAGCTCGCGTTCAGTCCCAAAAGGCCGAGGGGTCTTTGAGCATTACCTCGCCCAACTGGAACCGATTGTGGGTGCTGGCGCTCGCGCACCCGAAAACCCGCACCGGCAAAGGAATTCAAAAGATGTTGGGAACCATACATATAATTTTCGCGGTAGTGGCCCTGCTCCTCGGGGCGGCCGTCATCTTGCGCCCGAAAGGTGGCCGACGGCATAGAACCCTCGGCTACCTTTACGCCCTATCCCTGCTCATACTGAACGCCTGCGCGCTTTTGGTTTATGAGGACTGGGCCAACGCAGGGCCCTTCCATATTCTTGCGGTCGTCAGCCTCGCCACGTTGACCGGCGGGTTCATTCCGGCCATTCTGCGCCGCCCGGCATCGCGCTGGCTTGAGATGCATGCCTATTTTATGAGCTGGTCATACGTCGGATTGGTGGCCGCCGGTGTCGCGCAGCTCACAACGATGGTGTTTACCCTGCCCGCACAGTTTGCCGCGGGAGTACCCTCTGCTCTGGTTGTCATCATTGGAGGTGTCCTGCTCCACACGCGGGTTCCAAAGATTCTTTTCGCGTTTGCGCCGGGCGGGCATCGGCCCTTGAATCAAAATAGCGTCGTGACCTCAGCCTCACCCATGCGATCAAAATCTTCTGAAACACCCAGGTGAGCCTTCATGAAACCGAAACGTCGGGGGTTGCCCGGTTCGGGGGCGTCAATGGCCATTACACGGGCGACCGGCTTTGGCGACAACAAACTGAATGTCTTACCCGCTTCCCGCATCTTTGAATATAGACGCGAGTAGTTATCGACAAGGGTAGGTGTGTATTTCTGGGATATGTAGTCTTCGACCTTGCGTCCACTTGCGAGGAATCGAGATCACCTCTCGTAATTAGTGCCCGTCCATAAACGGCAATTTTTCAGATAGTTGCCGGTTTTCCTCATTGGCTGTCAGC